>NZ_JBMGPW010000002.1:0-394344 GCF_049060325.1 Vescimonas sanitatis
ATTTATAGAGAGTTTGATCCTGGCTCAGGACGAACGCTGGCGGCGTGCTTAACACATGCAAGTCGAACGAGAATCTGTGGAAAGAGGATTCGTCCAATTGAAGCAGAGGACAGTGGCGGACGGGTGAGTAACGCGTGAGGAACCTGCCTTTCAGAGGGGGACAACAGTTGGAAACGACTGCTAATACCGCATGACACATAGGTGTCGCATGGCACTTATGTCAAAGATTTATCGCTGAAAGATGGCCTCGCGTCTGATTAGCTAGTTGGTGAGGTAACGGCCCACCAAGGCGACGATCAGTAGCCGGACTGAGAGGTTGAACGGCCACATTGGGACTGAGATACGGCCCAGACTCCTACGGGAGGCAGCAGTGGGGAATATTGGGCAATGGGCGCAAGCCTGACCCAGCAACGCCGCGTGAAGGAAGAAGGCTTTCGGGTTGTAAACTTCTTTTGTCAGGGACGAGTAGAAGACGGTACCTGACGAATAAGCCACGGCTAACTACGTGCCAGCAGCCGCGGTAATACGTAGGTGGCAAGCGTTGTCCGGATTTACTGGGTGTAAAGGGCGTGTAGCCGGGAGGGCAAGTCAGATGTGAAATCCACGGGCTCAACTCGTGAACTGCATTTGAAACTACTCTTCTTGAGTATCGGAGAGGCAATCGGAATTCCTAGTGTAGCGGTGAAATGCGTAGATATTAGGAGGAACACCAGTGGCGAAGGCGGATTGCTGGACGACAACTGACGGTGAGGCGCGAAAGCGTGGGGAGCAAACAGGATTAGATACCCTGGTAGTCCACGCTGTAAACGATGAATACTAGGTGTGCGGGGACTGACCCCCTGCGTGCCGCAGCTAACGCAATAAGTATTCCACCTGGGGAGTACGATCGCAAGGTTGAAACTCAAAGGAATTGACGGGGGCCCGCACAAGCGGTGGATTATGTGGTTTAATTCGAAGCAACGCGAAGAACCTTACCAGGGCTTGACATCCTACTAACGAAGTAGAGATACATCAGGTGCCCTTCGGGGAAAGTAGAGACAGGTGGTGCATGGTTGTCGTCAGCTCGTGTCGTGAGATGTTGGGTTAAGTCCCGCAACGAGCGCAACCCCTATTGTTAGTTGCTACGCAAGAGCACTCTAGCGAGACTGCCGTTGACAAAACGGAGGAAGGTGGGGACGACGTCAAATCATCATGCCCCTTATGTCCTGGGCTACACACGTAATACAATGGCGGTCAACAGAGGGATGCAAAACCGTGAGGTGGAGCGAACCCCTAAAAGCCGTCCCAGTTCAGATCGTGGGCTGCAACCCGCCCACGTGAAGTCGGAATCGCTAGTAATCGCGGATCAGCATGCCGCGGTGAATACGTTCCCGGGCCTTGTACACACCGCCCGTCACACCATGAGAGTCGGGAACACCCGAAGCCCGTAGCCTAACCTAACGGAGGGCGCGGTCGAAGGTGGGTTCGATAATTGGGGTGAAGTCGTAACAAGGTAGCCGTTCGAGAACGAGCGGCTGGATCACCTCCTTTCTAAGGAGACCTGTCAGTGCCGACAGCAATTACATGGCGCGCGCAGCGCGACATATAATTCACTCAAAAGTCGGAACAAACGCTGGCGGACATCCTGGTCAGACGTCTGGGCAAACGCGAAAGCGTTTGCGGCGATGTGCAAAGCACAGCGCGCGTTCGTTGTTTAATTTAGAGGGCACAAGTCCCTGGGCTGTGGATATGGGCCCGTAGCTCAGCTGGCTAGAGCGTACGACTGATAATCGTAAGGTCGGTGGTTCGAGCCCACTCGGGCCCACCAACAGTCTAAAAGAGATAGATGGGGATATAGCTCAGCTGGGAGAGCGCCTGCCTTGCAAGCAGGAGGTCGCCGGTTCGATCCCGACTATCTCCACCAATTTCGAATTGAAGATGGATGGAAGCGGACAAGAGGTTGTACGTTTCGATCTGGTTTCAAGCGAGACTGGAAATTGCACCTTGAAAACTGAACAATGAAGAATGTGATGAAAGCAAGGCAACAGAGAGGTCTTTCAACGAAAGTTGGAAGAAGTTTGTAAAACATTTAATTGTGGAACATCTGAAAAGATGTGGGTATACAATTACAATTTTGCGAAGTAACCTGTAGATTGCCTGCATAATTCAAGAGAACCAAAATCTCTTAGACGAAAGTCGACGCGAAGCGTCACCTTAAGTGTCGTTTCACAAACCAGCGAAGCGTTTGTGAAACGAAGAAGAGGCGACGCGATGGAATGTATGAGTTCTGTTGTTTACAACAGAACGAAGGATATGCAATCCGCGTCGCCTCAAGGTCAAGCTATAAAGAGCGCAAGGGGAATGCCTTGGCATCAGGAGCCGAAGAAGGACGTGACAAGCTGCGATAAGCTTCGGGGAGGAGCAAATATCCGTTGATCCGGAGATTTCCGAATGGGGAAACCCACCAGAGCAATACTCTGGTATCGTGCGTTGAATAAAATAGGCGTACGAGGGGAACGCCCTGAACTGAAACATCTAAGTAGGGGCAGGAAAAGACATCAACCGAGATTCCGCAAGTAGTGGCGAGCGAACGCGGAGGAGGCCAAACCGGTGGATTTATTCACCGGGGTTCGGACTGGCATCACGATCAGAGGTATCTAGAAGAACGGCATGGGAAGGCCGGCCATAGAGGGTGAGAGCCCCGTATTTGAAAGAGAAGACTGACAGCCAGTATCCAGAGTACCGCGGGACACGTGAAACCCCGTGGGAAGATGGGTGGACCACCATCCAAGCCTAAATACTACCTGATGACCGATAGAGGAGCAGTACCGTGAGGGAAAGGTGAAAAGGACCCCGGGAGGGGAGTGAAAGAGAACCTGAAACCTTGTGCTTACAAGCACTCAAAGCACGTTAATGTGTGATGAGGTACTTTTTGTAGAACGGTCCGGCGAGTTATAGTAACGAGCAAGCTTAAGGTATTCAGTACCGGAGGCGAAGCGAGAGCGAGTCTGAATAGGGCGCATAAAGTTCGTTGCCATAGACCCGAAACCGGGTGACCTAACCATGAGCAGGCTGAAGTGAGAGTAAAATCTCATGGAGGGCCGAACGCACGTTCGTTGCAATGACCGGCGATGACTTGTGGTTAGCGGAGAAATTCCAATCGAACTCGGAGATAGCTGGTTCTCCCCGAAATAGCTTTAGGGCTAGCGTTGATTTAGATTACCGGAGGTAAAGCACTGAATGGGCTAGGGGGCGATAAGCTTACTGAACCCTATCAAACTCTGAATGCCGGCTAATTGATGATCAGCAGTCAGACAGTGTGAGATAAGTTTCATTGTCAAAAGGGAAACAGCCCAGACCTACAGCTAAGGTCCCAAATGTATGCTAAGTGGAAAACGATGTGGAGTTGCGAAAACAACCAGGATGTTGGCTTAGAAGCAGCCATTCATTAAAAGAGTTCGTAATAGATCACTGGTCGAGTGACTCTGCGCGGAAAATATAACGGGGCTAAGCATGCAACCGAAGCTTAGGATGTCCGCAAGGGCGTGGTAGGGGAGCGTCGTGTACGGGGTGAAGTCGCAGCGGAAGCAGCGGTGGACTGTACAGGAGTGAGAATGCCGGAATGAGTAGCGAGAATTATGTGGGAATCATAATGGCCGAAAATCTAAGGTTTCTTGGGGAAGGTTCGTCCGCCCAAGGTAAGCCGGGAGCTAAGGCGAGGCCGCGAGGCGTAGTCGATGCACATACGGTAGAAATTCCGTAGCCACCGAACTTTAAACCAGAAGGACACTTTCAGATAGCGGGACCCAGCCGTTGGTAGAGCTGGGCGCAAGGGACCGAAATATAGTAGGGAAGTCCGCGATGCTGGGAGGCGAGAAAAGCTCTGGTGTACACTAAGGTGCCCGTACCGCAAACCGACACAGGTAGATGAGGAGAGAATCCTAAGGCCAACGGGAGAAGGGTTGTTAAGGAACTCGGCAAATTGACCCCGTAACTTCGGAAGAAGGGGAGCCTCGAAAGAGGCCGCAGTGAATAGGCCCAAGCAACTGTTTACCAAAAACACAGGTCTATGCTAAATCGAAAGATGACGTATATGGGCTGACGCCTGCCCGGTGCCGGAAGGTTAAGAGGAGAGCTTAGCGCAAGCGAAGGTTTGAATTGAAGCCCCGGTAAACGGCGGCCGTAACTATAACGGTCCTAAGGTAGCGAAATTCCTTGTCAGGTAAGTTCTGACCCGCACGAATGGCGTAATGATTTGGGCACTGTCTCGACAGCCCGCCCGGCGAAATTGTAGTACTGGTGAAGATGCCAGTTACCCGCAACTAGACGGAAAGACCCCATGGAGCTTTACTGCAGTTTAATACTGGGAATCGGTAATTCATGTACAGGATAGGTGGGAGACTGAGAAGCATGGCCGTCAGGTCGTGTGGAGTCACCGGTGGGATACCACTCTTGGATTGCTGGTTTCCTAACCTGCGGCCCTGAATCGGGTCGGGGGACACTGTTAGACGGGCAGTTTGACTGGGGCGGTCGCCTCCAAAAGAGTAACGGAGGCGCTCAAAGGTTCGTTCAGCACGGACGGAAATCGTGCATTGAGTGTAAACGCATAAACGAGCCTAACTGCGAGACCGACGGGTCGAGCAGTAACGAAAGTTGGAGTTAGTGATCCGGTGGTATGTGAGTGGAAATGCCATCGCTCAACGGATAAAAGCTACCCTGGGGATAACAGGCTGATCTCCCCCAAGCGTCCACAGCGACGGGGAGGTTTGGCACCTCGATGTCGGCTCGTCGCATCCTGGGGCTGTATTCGGTCCCAAGGGTTTGGCTGTTCGCCAATTAAAGCGGCACGCGAGCTGGGTTCAGAACGTCGTGAGACAGTTCGGTCCCTATCTGTTGCGGGCGTAAGAGATTTGAAGGGAGCTGTCCTTAGTACGAGAGGACCGGGATGGACGTACCTCTGGTGCACCAGTTGTCCTGCCAAGGGCATAGCTGGGTAGCTATGTACGGACGAGATAAACGCTGAAAGCATCTAAGCGTGAAACTCTCCCTAAGATGAGATCTCTCATCCATTATGGAGTAAGGGCCCAGAAAGACGATCTGGTTGATAGGCCGGAGGTGGAAGCGCGGTAACGTGTGCAGCTGACCGGTACTAATAGCCCGAGGGCTTGACCTACAATTTGCAGGCAATCTTAGCCTTCTCCGTTCACTTCTTCATTGTTCGGTTTTGAAGGTGCAAACNTGGAGTAAGGGCCCAGAAAGACGATCTGGTTGATAGGCCGGAGGTGGAAGCGCGGTAACGTGTGCAGCTGACCGGTACTAATAGCCCGAGGGCTTGACCTACAATTTGCAGGCAATCTTAGCCTTCTCCGTTCACTTCTTCATTGTTCGGTTTTGAAGGTGCAAACCTTCAATTGAATAGTTGGTGCTGATTAGGGCGAGGGTCCACCCGTTCCCATCCCGAACACGGAAGTTAAGCTCGCTTCTGCTGACAATACTTGGCTGGAGACGGCCCGGGAAGATAGGTAGCGCCAACACTCCTCCTTAGCTCAATGGTAGAGCATTCGGCTGTTAACCGAAGGGTTGTTGGTTCGAGCCCAACAGGGGGAGCCACGAAGGGTGAGCCGCCATCCGAAAAGGTGGCGGCTCATTTCTTTTACTCAGAAAGCCAGCGTAGACTTGGGCCTTTAGCTCAGTTGGTTAGAGCAGACGGCTCATAACCGTCCGGTCCCGGGTTCGAGTCCCCGAAGGCCCACCACATAGGGGTATAGCTCAGTTGGTAGAGCAGCGGTCTCCAAAACCGCGTGTCGAGAGTTCGAGCCTTTCTGCCCCTGCCAAAATGACCACCCGATCGGGTGGTCATTTTTTCATATAAAAACGGGTACACCCATGTAACATACATGGTACTTCTATGTAGGGAACATGGCGTTTTACTGAAGGGTTGCGCGATAGTTGCTGGCGCAACCGTGATCGGTTTGTTATACTGGCGGCAGAAAAGGAGGGCATCACTATGAAAACGACGATCATTCTCTTTCTGCTGTCCGTTCCGGTATGGGCGGCGCTGGCATACGTGGTGTTTCTGATCATCAAGGCGCTGCGGAAATACATTCGGTCCGAGCCGCTGCGGCAGGAAAAGGCGGAACAGGCCAAAACATTGGGAGAGACATTGAAGCGTCGCCGGACGGCGTGCAAAATGACGCAGGAGTTTGTGGCGGAGGCGCTGGGTGTCAGCCGACAGGCGGTATCCAAGTGGGAATCCGGGCAGTCGGATCCCAGCACGACCAATCTGCTGGCGCTGGCGAAGCTCTTTGGCGTGAGGCCGGAGGAGCTGCTGCAAGAGGCAGAGTGACCGCGTAGAAAAAGAGCAGGCCATCTCGTAAGAGACGGCCTGCGGGAATCTATGCCACATTCCAGCGGGCGGTATCCTCGGTGTTGATGCCGGTGTCGGTCAGTGTTTCGATAAGGTCGGAGACGAGCGTCTCCTTATCCTCGATGGTGTCGGCGTCACCGGTGGGAGACAGCAGGGCGGGGTCCAGCGTCACGCCGGTGCGCTGGACCAGGTCGGCGCTGCCGATAGTGGGCAGGCGATAGTCGCCGTGTGCCTCTGCCAGATCGGCGCAGGCCGGGGAGAGAACGAACTCCTGCCACAGCTGGGCAGCAGCGGTATGGCTGGCGCCGGATAAAATGGCGCTGGCGGTGACCTGACCGAAGGTACCGGAGGCGGGAATTATCAGATGCAGGTCACCGGAGGTGTCAGCGGACAGGGCGGAGAGCCCATCGTGGAGCCAACCCACGGCGATGACGCACTCGCCGGTGGACAGGCACTTGACGAAGGTGTCATCCGCGGCGGTATAGAACTGCACGCTGGTGTCCAGCGCTGCCAGATAGTCCAGCCCCTTGTCGCGGCCCAGCCGCAGGGCGGCGCTGTACGCGGTCAGATGGCCGATCTCCGTGCTGCGGTAGGTGGGCAGCCAGATCAGCTCCTGGTATACCGGGTCGGTCAGATCTGCCCAGTCCTTGGGGGCGGAGATGGTCATGCGCCGGAGCACGTCGCTGTTGACGGCGAAAACGACCGCGTCGACGGATACGCCGTACCAATAGCCGTCCGCATCGCCATAGGCGGCGTTGGTCAGGTCAGCGGCGTGGACGGGCGTATAGGTCAGCAGCTTACCGTCAGCGGCCAGGGTGCGGCAGGTATCCGCGCTGCCGCCGAACCACACGTCGCCCCGGGCGCTGCCCGCCTGGGCGGCGGTAATGGCGCGGTAAGTGGTCTTGATGTCGAACAGCTCTTCAAACTTTTCGCACAGGGCCGTCATATACGCCTCGTCGCCGGTGCCGCACACGGTCAGGCGGCCCTCCTCGCGGGCGGTGTCGATCAGCGTCTCCAAGCCGGAGAAGGCGGCGGGGTAGGTGGGCGTATCGTCCGTATCCTGCGCGCCGCAGGCGCACAGGGACAGCGCCAGCAGCAGGGCCAGCGCTGCGGTGAGCATACGTTTCATAGGGGGACCTCCTTGCGGCCGTCGAAAAAGGGGGCGGCCAGACTCCCTAACATTATAGCGGAGACTGCCGTGGCTGTCAAATTCCGTCGAGAGACGGGGGACAAAGCATCACATTTGACGATGTGCCCAAAACCTGAAAGCTTATCTATGCACTATGCACAAAAAGCACGGCACCGGATATAAAAAAATATTGTGTCGAAAGGGGGTTGTTTTGTGTAATGCGCCGTGTTATACTGGCAATCACGTTCGGATGTTTCTATGTGATATGTATTGTATAGGAGGGTGCGGGCATGAAGACTGCAACACGCCGGAGGGCTCTCACTGTGGAGATGACCTCCGGTTCACTTTGGAAAAATATCCTGCTGTTCAGCTTGCCGCTGATGATGACCCAGGTGCTGGAGGTGCTGTTCAACCTCAGCGATGTGGCCATCGCCGGCAAGTATGCGTACAACACCTATGTGGCCCTGGGCTCTGTGGGCTCCACCACCACGCTGGTCACGCTGTTCACGGGACTGCTGATCGGCCTGGGCGGCGGCGTCAATGTGGCTGTGGCCCGCGGGCTGGGCATGGGCAATGACGAGGACGTGGAGCACACCACCCACTCCTCCTTCCTGATCTGTCTGGCGATGGGCGTGCTGACGTGCCTGGTGTGCGTGTTTTTTGCCGAGCCTATGCTGCGGCTGCTGCACACCAAGGAGGAATTCCTCCCCGGTGCGGTGCTGTACCTGAAGCTCTATGCCCTGGGCCTGCCGGCCATGGGCATCTACAACTGCGGCAACGGTATCCTCAGCGCCACCGGCGACACCAAGCGCCCCCTGCTGTATCTGACGGTGGCGGGCGTGCTGAATGTGATACTGAACCTGGTGTTCGTTATCGGCTGCGGCATGGCGGCCGAGGGCGTGGCTATCGCCAGCGCCATCGCACAGTGGGTGTCTGCCCTGCTCATTATCATCCATCTGCTGCACCGCAAGGACGCCTGCCGTCTGGATATCCGCAGGCTGCGGCTGCACCACCTGGCCTCCAAGCGTGTGCTGCTGATCGGTATCCCCTCCGGATTGCAGAACGCTATCTTCGCTGTGGCTAACCTGTTCGTGCAGGCGGGCCTGAACTCCTTTGACGAGATCACCGTTTCCGGCGCGGCGGCTGCCGCCAATGCCGATACGCTGGTGTTCAACATGATGGCCGCGTTCTACACCGCCTGCGCCAGCTTTGTCAGCCGCAACTGGGGCGCGGGGCGGAAGGAGCGTATCCTTAAGAGCTACTACATCAGTATGCTGTACGCCGCCGTTGTGGGCGTGCTGGTCGGCGTGCTGCTGACTGTCTTCGGCCGGGAGTTCCTGGGCCTGTTTGCCGACAAGCCCGAGGTCATCGACGCCGGCGTGGACCGCCTGCGGATCATGGCCTTCTCCTACTGGATCGGCCCCCTGATGGACGCCAGTATCGCCGCCTCCCGCGGCCTGGGCCGCAGCGTGGCCCCCACCGTTATGGTCATTCTGGGCTCCTGCGTGTTCCGGGTCATCTGGATCTACACCATCTTTGCCTACTTCCACACGATCACGTCCCTGTATCTGCTGTATATGTTCTCCTGGATACTCACCGGCGTGGCGGAGTATATCTACTTCCGCATCACTTACAAGCGCAATGTGCTCACTGCCCGCGCCACATGGTAACAAAAAAGACCGTGCCGAGAGGCACGGTCTTTTCCTATTGCGGCGTTACTGCACGGCGGTGAACAGGGCGGCCATGTCGGCGGTGACATCCTCGGTGAAGCTGCACAGCGTCACGCTGAAGGAGTAATTGCCCGCCTTCAGGCATACCAGCAGCTCATACGTGGCGATGTCGCCGTTCATGGCGGATACGGCCACGGCGGGAACGTTCTTCTGACCGGCAAAATCCACGGTGGTCAGCTGGGCCGTCACGTCCGTGAAGCCATAGCTCTCCAGCGCGGCGGGGACCTGCTCCACGGACAGCTCGGCCACATCCTGGGGCGTCACGGTGCTGCCGCCCAGCAGACCCATGTTGGTGAATACGACGTTGATGGTCATCAGACCGTCCGTGGAGGCAGCGTACATATCCTGCACGCTGCTGCTGCTCTCCAAGCGGGTCTTCAGCTCCTCGTCGCTGGTGCTCTCGCGGACGAAGCCGTTGAGCTCGTCGATCTGCTCATCGGTGTAGAAGTACCAGCTGTCGTCCAGGGTGCAGCTGATGCCGGCGAAACGGTTGGTGTAGGTGCCGCCGCTGACAGTGCCCATATCGGGAACAGCATCGCCGGTCACGCCGGGGGTCACGGCGCCGCCCGCCTGGTCATCCTTCTGGTCGCCGCAGGCGGCCATGGACAGGGTCATCAGCAGCGCCAGCGCCAGGGCTGCAAGCTTCTTTATCATGGTGTTACCTCCTCTGTGCGGGGAATAGTGTTCCCCTTATGCTTACGTTATTCTACCAAATACAACGAAAAATTACAAGGGCAGACCGACGCTTTTCACCCCTGGGCCGAAAAATCAAAGCCCTTTGCCATTTCCCGACGGAAATCGCGCCTTTAGCCGTTTACAATAACGGAAAAAGGAGGGACGAGCCATGAAACATCTGCTCCCGGCGGTACAGCGCACCGCCCTGCGTATTCCCTGGGCGGCTGTGGGCGGCTGTGCCGCCGCGCTGCTGCTGACGGCCGCCGCCCCCGGCGGGCAGTACGCCCCCTGGGCACTGGCGGCGGTGGCGGCGGCCGGCGTGGGATGGCCGGGCCTGCTGGCGGTGGTCTGCGCGGGGCTGGGCGCCCTGCTGTTCATGGACTTTCAGCCGGGACTGCGGCATACCGCCGCGGCGCTGCTGATCTTCTGCGCCAACACGGCGCTGTGCAATACGCGGCTGTACCGGCGGCCCCGCTTCCGGCCTATGGCCGCTGTGTGCGCCGCCGGGCTGACCCAGCTGCCGTATCTCATACAGCGGGGCGGACGGCAATGGGCGCTGTGCATGGCGGCGCTGGCGCTGCTGTATGGCGCGGCGGCGCTGCTGCCCGATCTGCTGCCGGAGTCGGCGGCGGAGCAGGCGGACAAGCGCCGGGCCTGGTTTTTGCTGCTGCTGGGGGTATGCGCCGTGCCGGCGGGCTGGACGGTGATGGGATTTTCACCGGCGGCTGTGCTGACAGCGGTGCTGCTGCTATATTTCGTGGGCCGCGGGCCGGCGCCCGACGCAGCTGCCGCCGGTGCGCTGGCGGGGCTGACGCTGGACCTGTGTGGCACGGGAGAGCTGTATCTGGCGGTGGTGCTGTGCGCCGCCGCGTCCGCTGCCGCAGGGCTGCGGGGCGGACAAAGACTGCCGGCGGCTGCGGCCTTCTGCGCCGCGGGTGTGCTGGCGGCCCTGCTGCTGGGGGAGGTCCGCCCTCTGGCGGTGCTGTGCCAGCTGCTGACCGCTGCCGGTGTGTGGCTGCTGCTACCGGAAAAGGAGGGGATGCTGCTGACGGCCGCCGGAGAGGTGTCTCCGGAGGCTGCGGCACCTGCGGCGGCCTTCCGGGCGGTGTATGACAGCCTGGAGGACCACGCGCCGCTGCTGCGGCCGGAGAACCCCGCCGTGCTGTTTGACCGGGCGGCGGAGCAGGTCTGCCGGGACTGTCCCCTGCGGAGCGACTGCTGGCAGACCCATTATACCGACACGTACAACGCCTTCAACGACGCCTGCCCGGCGCTCCTGCGGCGGGGACAGGCGCTGGCGGAGGATTTCCCGCCGTACTTTGCGGATCGCTGTGTACGCTTTCCCAAACTGCTGGGGGCGCTGGACGGACAGCTACATGATTTCCTCCAGCGTAGGCTGCACCACGGGCGGCTGGATGCGGCCTATCGTCTGGCCCGGGAGCAGTACCGGCAGGTGGCCGAGGTGCTGTCACGGACCGCCCCGGCGGAACGGCTCCGCCGCGCACACCTGACCTGCCGCACCGCTGCCCTGCTGCGGCCAAAGACCGGCGAAAAGCACTGCGGCGATCAGTGCGCCGTTTTTGATGCCGGAGGGCTGACTTGTCTGGTGCTGTCCGACGGTATGGGCAGCGGCGAGAGCGCCCACTGCGAGGCCGCTATGACCATCCGCCTCCTGCGGCAGTTTTTGCAGGCGGGTATCGAACCTCTCCCGGCGCTGAAGACCCTGAACACCGCTGCCATGCTCCGCTGTCAGGGAGGCGCCGGCTTCACGACCATCGACCTGGCCTGTCTGGACCGGGCCGAGGGCGTGCTGACGCTGTACAAGTACGGTGCCGCGCCGTCGTATATCAAGCGGCAGGGCACCGTGGCCCGCTATCGCGCGCAGGCGCTGCCCGCGGGACTGGAGAGCGCCGACGGCGACGTGCCGCCCCAGCGCGTGGCGGTATCGCCGGGCACCTGGCTGGTGCAGGTGTCCGACGGTGTGGCCGGCGAGGACGACGAGTGGCTCCAGGACCTGCTGGCCGGATGGGACGGCACCTCGCCCCGGGCGCTGGCGGAGGAGCTTCTCCGTCAGTCCGTTCAGCGGACGGGCGGCGCGGACGACTGCGCCGTGCTGGTGCTGGCCATCGACGGCAAGGCGGACCCGCACCGCGTCTGAGCGACAAAAAACGGCGGGAAATTTTGCCCGCCGCGCCGTATAACTTTCCGCCGCCACGGCGATACTATGGCTGTAACAAACAGCGCCCGTCACGGCTGAAGGAGGCATCGGTTTTGGTAAAAGGCGTTTCCCGCCGCGTGATCGTCGTGGACTCTCCCGACCCGCGGATATTCGAGCAGGCTATTTTCATCCTTCCCACGGACGGCGGCGGCGTCAGCTCCCGCCAGCTGGTGGACGAGGCGGTGCGGATCGCCCGCAGCTACGCCCGGGGACAGACCGGCGTTCGCCGCCGGTGGCGTCCGCCTGCATGGCTGTGGGCGGTATGGGGCGCGTGCGCCTGCGGACTGGTGTGGCTGCTGGCTGCGCTGCTTTGATCGTCGCGGTCCCGTGGCCTGCGGATGCTGTATCAGCTTACTTCCAGCGGTTTCCGCTGTTTCTGCCCTTTTTATCGCGGCGGCTGTGAGCAGTCACCGCCGCAAGGGTCCTGTTTTTTCTCCTCACTTGGGGCGGACGCGCGGCGTCCGCCCTCCTTTTTTACCCGGCGGTATCGTATGCCCTGCTCCAAAAAAAGAGACGCCCGCGGGCGTCTCTTTTTTTGTGGGTGCCCACAGGTTTTGTTGTCTGCACTCCCGCCCACCGCAAGGAAGGGGGAGTGTGAGGGGGGGAACCTTTGACGGGTTCCCCCACTCGCGTTCAATCACCCGCCCGCAGGCGGTCACTTTTGCGTAGCAAAAGTGCTGCTCCAAAAAGAAAACACCATCCTGACGGATGGTGTTTTCTTTTTGGAGCAGGGTACGGGAGTCGAACCCGCCTTAACGGCTTGGGAAGCCGCTGTAATACCGATATACCAACCCTGCGATTTACTTACCGGGTTATTGTAGCATACCGGCGGCGGTTTTGCAACCGAAAATTGTGTCGAAAGGGCATGAACGTCTTGTCCCGCCGCATACCCATAGAAAAAAGCCTGGAGGGGACGCTATGAAACGAAAACTGACAGCGCTGCTGGCGGCGCTGTGCATCACCGCTGTGCTGCCGGTACACGCCGGGGCGGTGGACCTGCCGCTGACCTCCCGCGCCGCGGTGCTGATGGAAAAGACCACGGGACAGATGCTGTTCGCCCAAAACGAGCATGAGAAGCTGGAGCCGGCCAGCGTCACCAAGATCATGACACTGCTGCTGACCATGGACGCCATCGACAGCGGCGCGCTGGCCTATGACGATGTGGTGACGGTGTCGGCCAACGCCGCCGGCATGGGCGGCAGCCAGGTCTTTCTGGCGGAGGGCGAGCAGATCACCGTGGAGGAGCTGCTGAAATGCGTGTGCGTGTCCTCCGGCAACGACGCGGCGGTGGCGCTGGCGGAGAAGGTCGCCGGCGTGACGGAGCTGTTCGTGGAGCAGATGAACAACCGCGCCAGGGGGCTGGGGATGGACGATACCCATTTTGCCAATCCCACCGGCCTGACGGCGGCGGACCACGTCACCAGTGCCTATGACATTGCCCTTATGAGCCGTGAGCTGCTGACAAAGCACCCGGACATCCGCAATTTCACCACCATATGGACGGACAGCATCCGAAACGGCACCTTCGACCTGGCCAATACCAACAAGCTCATCCGCTGGTACGACGGCGCCACGGGGCTGAAGACCGGCTACACCGCCTCCGCAGGCTACTGCATCAGCGCCACGGCGGAGCGCGAGGGCATGGAGCTGATCGCAGTGGTCATGAAGGGGGAGACGGCCGACAAGCGGAACACCGACGCCAAGGCGCTGTTGAATTACGGCTTCTCCGCCTATACGCTGGTCTCCGCCGCGCCGGAGGAACCGCTGCCTGCCCTGCCGGTGACCATGGGGGAGGCGGAGCAGGTAAGCCTGACGCTGCCGGAGACGGGCGTTACCGCTGTGGTGGAGAAGGCACAGGCATCGTCGCTGGAGTATCGGGTGGACCTGCCGGAGACGCTGGCGGCCCCGATACAGCAGGGCCAGCAGGTGGGCACGCTGACCCTGTGCAGCGGCGATACGGAGGTGCTGACGGTGCCCATTCTGGCGGCGGAGAGCGTTCCGGGGCGCAGCTGGGGCCGGATGTTCACCGATCTTTTGAAGCAGGCGGTGTTCCTGGCGTAGCGGAAAGGGGAAAAGCGGGGGGAAGTCCCGTTTTTCCCCTTGTATTTTCGCCGGAAACGTTGTACGATAGGGCAAATAGTTGCATTGCACCGACGAGGAGGTTTTAACATGATACAGGTCGATCTGCAAAATATCCGCAGCTTTATCCCACTGCCCTACGAGGCCGCGCTGTCCCCCCGCCTGCGTATCGCCCATGACCATCTGCAAAATGGTGATGGCGCCGGCGGCGAATTTACCGGCTGGGTGCGTCTGCCGGAGGACTATGACAAGGCGGAATTTGCCCGCATCAAGGCGGCGGCGAAGAAAATACAGTCCGATTCCCAGGCGCTGGTGGTCATCGGTATCGGCGGTTCCTATCTGGGCGCCCGGGGCGTCATCGAATGCCTGCGCTCGCCCAATTACAACCTGAAAAAGAAGAATACGCCCAACATTTACTTTATCGGCAACGGCCTCAGCTCCGACGCGCTGACCGAGGTGATGGAGCTGGTGGACGGCGTGGACTTCTCCGTGAACGTTATCTCCAAGTCCGGTACCACCACGGAGCCCGCCGTGGCCTTCCGCTTTTTCCGTGAGCTGCTGGAGAAGAAGTACGGCCCGGAGGAGGCCGCCCGGCGTATCTATGCCACCACCGACGCCCACAAGGGGGCCCTGAAGGGCCTGGCCGACGATAAGGGCTACGAAGAGTTCGTGGTGCCGGACAACATCGGCGGACGGTACAGTGTGCTCACGGCCGTGGGTCTGCTGCCCATTGCTGTGGCCGGCATCGATATCGACGCGCTGATGGACGGCGCGGCGGATATGATGCGCGAATGTGCCTTGGCGGACATGAACGCCAATCCCGCCTGGCAGTATGCCGGCGCCCGGTATGAGCTGTACCGCACGGGAAAGAAGATCGAGCTGCTGGCTGCCTATGAGCCCTGCTTCCGCTTTATGTCCGAGTGGTGGAAGCAGCTGTACGGCGAGAGCGAGGGCAAGGAGAACAAGGGCCTGTTCCCCGCCAGTGTGGAGTTTACCGCCGACCTGCACTCCATGGGCCAGTACATCCAGGAGGGTGAGCGCCACCTGTTCGAGACGGTGGTGCGCTTCGGCCCCTCTCAAAACGAAAACCCCGTGCCCTATGACGAGGGCAACGGCGACGGTCTGAACTTCCTGGCAGGCAAGAGCATGGACTTTATCCGCCAGCAGGCCATGGACGGTACGCTGCTGGCTCATGTGGAGGGCGGCGTGCCCAACGTGACGCTGCGGACAGGATCCGTCAATGAGCAGACCCTGGGCGGGCTGATCTACTTCTTTGAGTACGCCTGCGGCCTGTCCGGCTACCTGCTGGACGTGAACCCCTTTGACCAGCCCGGCGTGGAGGCCTATAAGAAAAATATGTTCGCCCTGCTGGGCAAGCCGGGGTATGAGGACCTGCGGCAGACGCTGCTGGGGAAGCTGGAAAAGTAAAAGTGCCCAAAAATAAGTTTACTTTTTCTGCATTGCTATTTTTCCACCGGTATGGTATGCTGTACTCAGGTGGAAACCACCAATGACAAAGGAGTGATTTCTTATGGTTAGACTGATCATGGGGGCCAACGGTGCCGGTAAGACCAAGCAGCTCATCGAGCTCATCCACACCAGTGTGGAGTCCGAGACCGGAAGTGTCGTGTGCATCGAGCCTAAGGGCGATATGACCTACGACGTCAGCTACAACGTCCGTCTGGTCAACGCCGGCGAGTATAATGTGGATTCTTTTGACTGCCTGCGCGGATTCCTGTGCGGTATGTACGCGGGCAATTACGATATTTCCCATGTGTTCGTGGATAATCTCTGCAAGATCGCCGGCAGCAACGACCTGCAGGCGGTAGAGACGTTCCTTCACTGGCTGGACCGCTTCAGCGAGGAGAATGGCGTGAAGTTCACCGTCACCATCAGCGCGGACGAGGACACCGCCACCGAGGGCATGAAGCAGTACATCTGAACCGAGCAAAAAGAACCGGCTAGAGGCCGGTTCTTTTTTCATGTGCCGCCGAAAGGCGGCTTTTTATGTGTACGGGCGGACACGGTCGTGACCGGCAGCGCCGGCGCTCACACTATGCCAGCAGATACAGCACCAGCCCATACACCACGCTGGCAGCGGTGCCGAATACGATCACCGGCCCGGCCACAGTGAACATCTTGACCGCCGTGCCGGTGACGATGCCCTCCGCCCGGAAGTCGATGGCCGGCGAGGCTACGGCGTTGGCGAAGCCGGTGATGGGCACCAGCGTGCCTGCCCCGGCGTACCGCGCCAGCCGGTGGTACAGCCCCAGCGCCGTCAGCAGCACCGACAGGAACACCAGCGTTACCGAGGTGGCGGTGGCCGCCGTCTGCTGCGTCAGCCCCAGTGCCTGCCAGCCGTTGGCGATCAGCTGTCCCAGTGTGCAGATCCCGCCGCCGACGACAAAGGCCAGCGCCGTGTCCTTGCCGATGGGGGATCTGGGTGACAGCTGCCGTACCAGCGCGTCATATTCCTTAGGTGTCACGCCATCACATCCTTTCCCCGGTAATATGTGTCGCTTTCACCGCTGCTATACTTGTCAAAACCCATGAAAGCGGCTATAATAATACGGTGATCTCAGGAAAGGAGGGCGTCAGTTATGCATGACCCTGCCCATCCCTTCGGGCGTAAGGCGGTCCAGCTGGCCGTGATCGACCCGGTGAGCTGCACTGGCTGCGGCTGGTGCGCCATGTTCTGCCCCATGAAGTGCATCGACCTGCGGCCGGACGGCTATTATGAGGTCCGTCAGGATGACTGCATCGGCTGCCGCAGCTGCAAGGTCAACTGCTTTTACGGCGCTGTGACCATACTGCCGCCTCAGGTACGCTGATATGCAGAAAGAAAAAGCCCCTCTCGGGCTCTATATCCACATCCCCTTCTGCCGCCAGAAATGCGCCTACTGCGACTTTTACTCTCTGCCCCGCAGCGAGGAGAAGATGGATGCCTATACCGCCGCCCTGCTGCGCCATATCGAGGAGGTCGCGCCCCGCACTGCCGCCCATCGGGTGGACACGGTGTACTTCGGCGGCGGTACCCCCAGCTATCTGGGACCGGACCGCCTGACAAAGCTGCTGCGGACCCTCCGCAAGCGCTGCCCTGTGGCCCGCGACGCCGAGATCACGTTGGAGGCCAACCCGGACTCCGCCTGTGACGTCAAGGCCCTGCGTGCGCTGCGTCGGGCGGGCTTCAACAGGATATCTCTGGGCGTTCAGTCGGCGGATGACGGCCTGCTTCGCGCTATCGGCCGCATCCATACCTTTGCCCAGGTGCAGGAGGCCGTGGCCGCCGTGCGGAAGGCCGGGTTCAAAAACCTCAGTATGGACCTGATCTACGGCCTGCCGGGCCAGACCATGCAGCAGTGGGAGGACACCCTCGCCGCTGTCATCGCCCTGGCCCCGGAGCATATCTCCTGCTACGGCCTGAAGCTGGAACCCGGCACGCCCCTGTATGACCGCCGGGACAGCGAGCGCTTCCCGGACGACGACGGCCAGGCGGATATGTATCTCTACGCCGTCACGGTTCTGGCACAGAACGGCTATGAGCAGTACGAGATATCCAACTTTGCCAAGCCGGGCTTTGCCTCCCGCCACAATTTGAAATACTGGCACATGGAGGAGTATGCCGGCTTCGGGCCCGGCGCCCACTCCGACTTCGGCGGCGTGCGCTACGCCTACGTCCGGGACCTGGACAGCTACATAAGCGGACGCCTGATCCTGTCGGAGTCCGAGTCCGACGCCACGCTGACCCGGGATTATGAGTACGTCATGCTGTCTCTCCGCACGGCGGAGGGCATCGACCGCCGGTATTTCGAGACGACCTACCGCCAGCGCTTCCAGCCCATGGAGGATCTGTTCGTGCAGTATGAGCGCACGGGTCTGGCCGCCCGGACGGAGAACGGCTGGCGCCTGACGCCCCGGGGCTTCCTGGTGTCCAACAGTATCATCGTGGCCCTGGAGGAGGCCCTGGCTACCCAGAAAATACGCCGGGAGCAGGCCCTGGCCCAGCGGGATTATCGGATAATTTAACTGAAAAAGGCGGCTGTGTGCCGCCTTTTTCCGCTTTCCTCTTGACATTTTTTCAAAACCGTGCTACATTGTCAGCAATATTGAAAGTTGCGATGAAGGGGACAGGCCGTGCCTCATGTCCACGCGAAGAGAGCCGCCGTTTGGTGCAAGGCGGACGGGACAGGGACACCGAACATCACCCCGGAGCATCCGCCTGAAAGCTCGCCAAGTAAGCGCGGACGGCAAGGGAGCCGTTACCTTCTCCCCGCCCCATTCCGTGGGGAATGAGTGGCCGCCCCGGCGGCAACGAGAGTGGTACCGCAGAGGACGTTTTTCCGCGCCTTTGTCTCTTGAACGAGACAAAGGCGCTTTTTATTTTGTTTTCAAAACTATTCAGATAAAGGAGAAGCAACATGGAGTACAAGAAGACACTGAATATGCCCAAAAGCGGCTTTCCCATGCGCGCCGGCCTGCCCGCCCGCGAGCCGGAGATGCTGAAGCACTGGGAAGAGCTGGACCTTTACAATGAGCTGCTGAAGAAGAACGAGGGCAAGCCCCTGTTCTCCCTCCACGACGGCCCTCCGTTCTCTAACGGCGCGCTGCACATGGGCCACGCCCTGAACAAGTCCCTGAAGGACTTTATCACCCGCATGTACGCGATGCGCGGCTACTATACCCCCTATATCCCCGGCTGGGACAACCACGGTATGCCCATCGAGTCCGCCATCATCAAGCAGAACAAGCTGAACCACAAGGCCATGAGCGTCTCTGAGTTCCGCAGTGCCTGCCATGAGTTCGCCGACCACTACATCGACGTGCAGCGCGACGGCTTCAAGCGCATGGGCGTGGTGGGCGACTGGGAGCACCCCTACAAGACCATGGATCCCGGCTTCGAGGCCCAGGAGGTCCGTGTGTTCGGCAGAATGTACCAGAACGGTCACATCTACAAGGGCCTGAAGCCCGTGTATTGGTGCCCCCACGACGAGACGGCCCTGGCCGAGGCGGAGATCGAGTATAAGGACGATCCCTGCACCACCGTCTACGTCAAGTTTCCCATGCACGACGATCAGGGCAAGCTGGGCCATCTGGACCACAGCAAGCTGTACTTCGTGATCTGGACCACCACCGTCTGGACCCTGCCCGGCAATCTGGCCATCGCCCTGCACCCCGACGAGAGCTACGCCGTGGTCAAGGCGCCCAACGGCGAGATGTACATCATGGCCGAGGCACTGGTCGAGAAGGTCATGAAGATCGGCGGCTTCGACAGCTACGAGATCGTGGAGACGCACCCCGGCTCCTTCTTCGAGAATATGCTGGCCGACCATCCCTTCCTGCCCAAGACCTCCCGCCTGGTGCTGGCGGATTACGTCACCATGGACTCCGGTACCGGCTGCGTCCACACCGCACCCGGCTTCGGTGCCGACGACTATGTGACCTGCAAGCGCTACGGCATGGACATGGTAGTGCCCGTGGACGATCAGGGCAAGCACACCGCCTACGCCGGCAAGTACGAGGGCATGACCACCGATGCGTCCAACCCCGTCATCCTGCAGGATATGAAGGACAACGGCACGCTGTTCGCCAGCGAGGACATCGTCCACAGCTACCCCCACTGCTGGCGCTGTAAGCAGCCCATCATCTTCCGTGCCACCCCCCAGTGGTTCTGCTCCGTGGACAGCTTCAAGGACGAGGCCATCGCCGCCTGCGAGGACGTCCGCTGGGTGCCCGCCTGGGGCAAGGACCGTATGCGCTCCATGATCCTGGAGCGCACCGACTGGTGCATCAGCCGCCAGCGCCGCTGGGGCCTGCCGATCCCCGTGTTCTACTGCAAGGACTGCGGCAAGCCCGTCTGCACCCCCGAGAGCATCGAGGCCGTGGCCGGGCTGTTTGAGAAGGAGGGCTCCAACGCCTGGTTCGACAGAGACGCCGCCGACATCCTGCCCAAGGGCTTCACCTGCCCCCACTGCGGCAAGGCCGCCGGATTTGATAAGGAGACGGACACGCTGGACGGCTGGTTCGACTCCGGCTCCACCCACTTTGCCGCCATGGAGCGCGATCAGGGCTTCTGGCCTGCCACCATGTACATCGAGGGCCTGGATCAGTATCGCGGCTGGTTCCAGTCCTCCCTGCTGGTGGCCGTGGGTGCTCTGGGCCGCGGCGCACCGTTCAAGGAGTGCGTCACCCACGGCTGGACCGTGGACGGCGAGGGCAAGGCTATGCACAAGTCTCTGGGCAACGGCATGGACCCCGCCGAGATCTTCAACAAGTACGGCGCCGATCTGCTGCGCCTGTGGGCCGGCAGCTCCGATTACCATGTGGACGTCCGCTGCTCCGACGAGATCTTCAAGCAGCTGAGCCAGAACTACCTGAAGTTCCGCAACACCGCCAAGTTCTGCCTGGACAATCTGACCGGCTTCGACGCCGATCATCTGGTGGAGCCGGGCGAGATGCTGCCCCTGGACAAGTGGGCCATCACCCGCCTGAACGACCTGCTGACCAAGGCTTATGCCGCCTACGACAACTACGAGTTCCATGTGGTGTCCCACATGATCAACGACTTCTGCGTGGTGGACCTGAGTTCCTTCTACTTCGATATTCTCAAGGACCGCCTGTACTGCGACGAGGCCGAGGGCCTCTCCCGCCGCAGCGCCCAGACCGCCCTGTTCCTGATCCTGGACGCTATGACCCGTCTGTTTGCCCCCATTCTGGCCTTTACCTGCGATGAGATCTGGCTGGCCATGCCCCATCGCTCCTGCGATGACGCGCGCAACGTCCTGTTCAACGAGATGGTGCTACCCTATAACGGCTACGCCCTCTCCGAGGACGAGATGGCCCGTTGGGCCCGTATCGCCGCCCTCCGCACCGCCGTCAACGGCGCGCTGGAGACTGCCCGTGCCAACAAGACCATCGGCAAGAGCCTGGAGGCTGAGGTGGACCTGACCGTTACGCCGGAGGATGGCTTCCTGGCATCCATGGACGCCGCCCAGGTGGCCGACCTGTTTATCGTCTCCCAGGTCCGCGTGGACGTGGACGCGGAGCAGAAGGTGGCCGTTCGCCCCGCCAACGGCGCCAAGTGTGCCCGCTGCTGGAAGGTCCTGCCCACCGTGGGCAGCGACAGCGAGCACCCCGACCTGTGCCCCCGCTGCGCCGCCGTGGTCAAAAAGCTCCCCGTCATCGAGTAAAAGACAAATAAAAAAGAAACCGCCCCGGGGGCGGTTTCTTTTTTATTCCTTCACCTGCTTCATGGACAGGCTGATGCGGTGCTTTTTCTCGTCCACGTCCAGCACCAGCACCTTCACGATGTCGCCCACGGCCACCACCTCGGAGGGGTGCTTGATGAACCTGCTGCACACCTGCGAGATGTGTACCAGCCCATCCTGATGCACGCCGATGTCCACGAATACGCCGAAGTCGATCACGTTCCGCACCGTTCCGGTGAGCACCATGCCGGGCTTCAGGTCCTTCATGTCCAGCACATCGGTGCGGAGGATGGGTGCCGGCAGGTCGCTCCGCAGGTCACGTCCGGGCTTCATCAGCTCCTTCACCACGTCCCGCAGTGTGGGCACGCCCACGCCGATCTCCTCAGCCACCTTTGCCTCGCCCATGGCCTGCACCTTCCGCATCAATCCGTCCACCGCGCCCCGGCGCACGTCTTCGTCGCCGCAGCCGCACAGGGCTAGCAGCTTCTCCGCCGCCCCATAGCTCTCCGGGTGTACGCCGGTGTTGTCCAGCACGTTTTTGCTCTCCGGCACCCGCAAAAAGCCCGCGCACTGCTCATAGGCCTTGGGCCCCAGCTTCGGAACCTTCAAAAGGCGCTTCCGGTCCGGGAAGGCGCCGTTGGCCTCCCGGTACGCCACGATGTTCTTCGCCGTGGTGCCGTTCAGCCCGGATACATAGCCCAGCAGGCTGGCGCTGGCGGTGTTCAGGTCAACACCCACGGCGTTGACGCAGTCCTCCACCACGCCGCATAGTGCCTCGTCCAGCCGCTTTTGCGGCATATCGTGCTGGTACTGCCCCACGCCGATGGCCTTGGGGTCGATCTTCACCAGCTCCGCCAGCGGGTCCTGTAACCGCCGGGCGATGGAGATGGCCGAGCGCAGGTTCACATCGTAGTCCGGGAACTCCTCCGCCGCCAGCTTGCCGGCGGAGTACACCGACGCGCCCGCCTCGTTGACGATCATATAGCTGACGCCCGGAAGGCCCCGCAGCATCTCCACCGTCATCTGCTCTGTCTCCCGGCTGGCAGTGCCGTTGCCGATGGCGATGTGCGCCACGCCGTGTTTTTTGCACAGGGCCGTCAGCTTGGCGATGGCCTCCCGCTTCTGACGTTCGCCGTAGGTGGGGTAGACCACCGTGGTGTCCAGCACCTTGCCGGTGCCGTCGATGACCGCCACCTTGCACCCGTGGGCATAGCCGGGGTCCAGCCCCATGGTCACGTGGCCCTTTACCGGCGGCTGGAGCAGCAGCGGCTTCAGGTTCAGCGCGAACTGTCCGATAGCGCCCTCGTTGGCGCTGTCCGTCAGGGCGGACCGCGCCTCGCGCTCCAGCGACGGATAGATCAGCCGGTCATAGGCGTCCTCACAGGCGGCCTTGATGAATTCCATGGCCGCCGAGACGGGCTTTACCACCGCCCGCCGCAGTGCCGGCAGCGCGGCCTCCCGGTCCAGCAGTACCGTGACGGAGAGCAGCCCCTCTTTTTCGCCCCGGTTGATGGCCAGGATCTGGTGCCCCGCCAGCTTGGGAATGGCCTGTTCAAAGTCGTAGTACAGTCGGTACACGCTGTCCTCCTCCGTGGCGGCAAGGCTTCTCAGCTGTCCCTGCCGCATCAGCAGGCCCCGCAGTGCCTTGCGGATGTCCGCGTCGTCGCTGATGATCTCCGCGATGATGTCGTTGGCGCCCTGCAATGCGTCGGCCGCGGTCTCCACGCCCTTCTCCGGATCGATGTACGCCTGTGCGGCCGCCTCCGGCGCGGGACAGTCCTTCTCCTGCGCCAGCAGCAGCTGCGCCAGGGGCTCCAGCCCCTTCTCCCGGGCCACCGTGGCCCGGGTGCGCCGCTTTTGCTTGTAGGGACGGTACAGGTCCTCCACCTCCGCCAGCGTGGCGGCGCTGTCGATGGCCGCCGCCAGCGCATCGGTCAGCTTGCCCTGTCCCTCGATGGCGGACTTGACCTCCTGCCGCCGCTTGTCCAGGTTCCGCAGGTATTGCAGCCGGTCCTCCAGCTTTCGCAGGGTGGTGTCGTCCATGGAGCCGTGCTGTTCCTTGCGGTAGCGGGCGATGAACGGAATGGTGCTGCCCTCGTCCAGCAGCGCGATAACGTTTTCCACGTACTGGACCGGCTGGCCCAGCTCCGATGCCAATATCTGTGCGATGCTCTGCATATGTGCTCCTTTCAGAAAGCTGTGCCCGCGCACGGCGCGGGCACAGACGCTTATTTACTTGTGATACAGGCTCTTGACCTCATATTTCGCCTCGCAGCTGACGTTGATGCCCAGCCGCTTATACAGCTTGGCGTCCTCCTCGGAGATGATGACCGAGAAGTGGGCCTCGCAGCCCCGCAGGTTCTTCAGCTGCGCCTGCACCATGGCCGCCAGGGGATTCGTCAGACCGGAGATCGCCAGCGCGATCAGCACCTCATCCGAGTGCAGCCGGGGATTTCGGTGGCCCAGGCAGCCGGTCTTCATGGCGCTGATAGGTTCGATCACCGACGGGGGGATCAGGTCCAGCTTGTGGTCAATGCCCGCCATCTTCTTCAGCGCGTTCAGCAGCAGCGCCGCCGACGCGCCCAGCAGGGGAGAGGTCCGCCCGGTCACCACGCTGCCGTCCGGCAGCACCATGGCGCCCGCCGGCTTTCCGGTGGCCTCCGCCTTTTCCAGCGAGGCCGCCACCGCCGGGCAGATGTCCGGCGTCACGCCGGCCTGCTGCATCACCAGCTCCAGCTTCCGCACCACGCACTCGTCCGCCTGCCCCTTGGCCCGTTCCACGCACCCGGTGTAGTACCGGCGCAGGATCTCCATCCGGCTGGCCTCCTGACACACCGCGTCGTCCACGATGGCGAAGCCCGCCATGTTCACGCCCATGTCCGTGGGGGACTTGTAGGGGCACTCGCCCTGGATCATCCGGAACATGGCCGCCAGCACCGGGAAGATCTCCACGTCCCGGTTGTAATTCACCGTGGTCTTGCCGTAGGCCTCCAGGTGGAACGGGTCGATCATGTTCACGTCGTTCAGGTCTGCCGTGGCCGCCTCATAGGCCAGGTTCACCGGGTGCTTCAGCGGCAGGTTCCAGATGGGGAACGTCTCGTACTTGGCGTAGCCCGCCCGGATACCCCGCCGGTTGTCGTGGTACAGCTGGCTCAGGCAGGTGGCCATCTTGCCGCTGCCGGGGCCGGGGGCCGTCACCACGATCAGCGGCCGGGTCGTCTCAATATATTCGTTCTTGCCCAGGCCCTCGTCGGACACGATGTGCGCCACGTCCGAGGGATACCCGGCGATGGGATAGTGCTTATAGCTCTTCACGCCAAGGGCGCTCAGCCGCTTGATAAAGGCGTCCGCCGCCGGCTGGCCGGCGTACTGGGTGATGACCACGCTGCCCACATAGAAGCCCAGCCCCCGGAATACGTCGATCAGCCGCAGCACGTCCACGTCGTAGCTGATACCCAGGTCGCCGCGCATCTTGTTCTTCTCGATGTCCCCGGCGCAGATGGCCACCACGATCTCCACGTCGTCCTTCAGCGTCTGCAGCATCCGTATCTTGCTGTCCGGCTGGAACCCCGGCAGCACACGGGAGGCGTGGTAATCGTCAAACAGCTTGCCGCCGAACTCCAGATACAGCTTGCCGCCGAACTGGGCGCGCCGCGCCGTGATGTGCTCCGCCTGTAATTGCAGGTACTTTTCGTTGTCAAATCCGATCTTCACCCTGATCCACCTCTGTCTCTCCAAAATATCGTCTGCTATTATACAATATCTTGTGGGGCAGGGAAAGAAGAAATCACAACTTTCCCGGGGGAAAATGTGACGAACTTTGACTGTGTTTTTTGGCAAAACCCACCGTTGCTTTTTGCTTCCGGCGGGGGTATACTAAAAATTACCCCCATTTTGCAGGAGGAGTGTCTATGCGTTTTCACGTTATCTGGCGCAAGAGCCACGAGCCGGAGGAGGCCTATCGCGACTTCTTCGAGACAAACGATATTTACGAGGCCAAGGATTTCGCCATGCGCCTGGCCTTTGACGAGACGAACTGCGTCTACGTCCGCGACGAGAAGCGGGACGAGATCGTCCGCGACTTCGACGCGGAGGTCTACCGCTGAAACTCATAAACCCACTGCCTCCGGCCATACTAAGGCCGGAGGTGATTTTTATGCCCAAACGCAAGCGCAGCCGGGAGGGCTTTCCCTATGACGCTACACCGGACGTCCACCACTTTCCCGGCGTACCGCGCAGCAGCTTCGACCTGGTGAATATGTACGGCACCTATAACATTCAGCCCACGTCTGACACGGAGAACACCTTTCCCCTCATCGCCCCCGGCCTGCCCAAGGCCTACCGGAACATGAAGCTGGACAAACACGACCTGGAGCCGTGAACCGCAGAAAGCCGCATGGCGCGAGCGCGCCATGCGGCTTTCCCATACTGCCATGACGAGTTTCCAAAGAAAACGCAACATTGTCCCGGAAAAATCCGGAAAGTTTTAATCATTTAAAGTGCGGCTCGGTACAATGCACAAATAATTGTTATTTCTTTGGCAATTCGCATAATTGACGCAAATTTCACAAACCCGTATAATATAAGTAAACTGGTAAGACCAGTGGCGCCGTTTACGCGCCCGGTCAGGGAGGTTTCCATGTACACCTTAGGTATCGACATCGGCAGCACCACTTCCAAGTGCGCCGTTCTTAAAGACGGAAAAGAGCTGGTGGCCCACAGCCTCCAAACCGGCGGCCTGGGCACCGGCGGGCCGGAGGAGGCGCTGGCGCAGCTGTGGCAGACCAGCGGCCTGACCCGGGCCGATATGGCCTGCGCCTTTGTCACCGGCTACGGCCGCAAAAACTACGAGGGCGCCGACGGCGAGATCAGCGAGCTGACGGCCCACGCCCTGGGCGGGCGCTTCGTGTTCCCGGACCTGCGTACCGTCATCGACATCGGCGGGCAGGATGCCAAGGTCATCGCCCTGTCGCCCTCCGGCAAGATGGTAAACTTCGTCATGAACGATAAGTGCGCCGCCGGTACAGGGCGGTTTCTGGATGTGATGGCCTCTATCCTCCGCCTGGATGTGGACGATCTGGATGCCGAGGCCGCCAAGGCCGCGGCCCCCGCCGCTATCTCCAGCACCTGCACCGTGTTCGCCGAGAGCGAGGTCATCAGTCAGCTGGCTAACGGCGTCAGGCGCCCCGACCTGGTGGCGGGCATCTGCCGCAGCGTGGCCAGCCGCGTGGCGGCCCTGGCCCGGCGGGCGGGCGTCACGGAGCAGGTCTGTCTCTCCGGCGGTGTGGCCCGGAATGACGCGGTGCGGCAGGCGCTCAGCGACGAGCTGAACGTCCCCGTCAGTGTGGACCCGCTGGCCCAGTATTTCGGCGCCATCGGCGCGGCCCTGTGGGCATATAAGCAGACGACATGAATAAACAGAAATATGTTTCGATAAAAGCTGTGAGGAGGAACTGAAATGGCAGAAGAAGTGAAGAAGGTGCCTAAGCCGGTGGATCCCAATTCCGCCAAGTATAAGCTGGGCAAGATCGCGGCGGACGCCTATGTGGATGCCATCGAGGCCAAGAAGCGGGGCGAGAAGGTGGCTTGGGTCTCCAGCAACTTCCCTGTGGAGATCCCGGAGACTATGGGCATCGCCACCGTGTATCCCGAAAATCAGGCCGCCGGCATCGCCGCCCGCGGCGCGGGCACGAGAATGTGCGAGGTGGCGGAGTCCGAGGGCTACTCCAACGACATCTGCGCCTACGCCCGCGTGTCCCTGGCCTACGCCAAGCTGAAGTCCTGTCCCGAGCAGGACGTGGCCATGCCCGACGTACTGCTGTGCTGCAGCAACATCTGCTCCTGCATGATCAAGTGGTACGAGAACCTGGCCCGTGAGCTGAATATCCCCATGATCCTGCTGGATATCCCCTTCAATCCCGACTATGAGGTGTCCGACGCGGAGGTGGCCTACGTCACCGGCCAGTTCTGGGATGCCGTGAAGCAGCTGGAGGAGATCACCGGCAAGAAGTGGTCTGACGAGAAGTTCCAGGAGGTCACCGGCTTCAGCTGCCGTTCCAGCCGCGCCTGGCTGGCGGCCACCGGCTGCGCCAGGTATGTGCCGTCCCCCTTCAACGGCTTCGACCTGCTGAACCACATGGCCGTCATGGTCACGGCCCGGGGCAAGTCCACCGCCGCCGACGCCATGGAGACGCTGCTGAAGGAGTACGAGGACAACCACAAAAACGGTACCTCCACCTTCCGCGGCGAGGAGAAGTACCGCATCATGTTTGAGGGCATCGCCTGCTGGCCGTACCTGCGTGCCACCAGCACCGGCCTGAAGTCCCGTGGCATCAACATGGTCACGACGATCTACGCCGACGCCTTCGGCTTCGACTACAACACCTTTGACGAGATGATCCGCGCCTACTGCAAGGTGCCCAACGCCATCAATTTGGAGATGAGCCGCGACAAGCGCATCAAGCTCTGCAAGGACAACCATGTGGAGGGTATGCTGGTGCATACCAACCGCTCCTGCAAGCTGTGGAGCGGCTTCATGTACGAGATGAGCCGCCAGATCGGCAAGGCCTGCGATATCCCCGTGGTCAGCTTCGACGGCGATCAGGCCGACCCCCGCAACTTCTCCGAGGCCCAGTACGACACCCGTGTGCAGGGTCTGACGGAGATCATGGAAGCCAACAAGGCTGCGAAAGGAGTGTAAGGCATGAACGACATCCTCAACAAGCTGCATGAGGCAGCAGCCTCTCCCCGCGCGCAGATGGACGGCTATCTGGCGCAGGGCAAAAAGATCGTCCTGTGCGCTCCTGTTTACACTCCCGAGGAGCTTATCCACGCCATGGGCTTCGTCCCTATGGGAGCCTGGGGCGGCGATGTAGCGCTGAACCGCGCCAAGGAATACTGTCCCGCCTTCCTGTGCGCCATTGTCCAGTCCCTGCTGGAGCTGGGCATCAGCGGTGCCTACGAGGGCGCGTCCGCTATCGTCATCCCCTCCTTGTGCGATACCCTCAAGACCGTGGGCGAGAACTGGAAGTACGCCGTGCCGTCCATCCCCTTCATCCCCATGACCTATCCCCAGAACCGCAAGCCCGTCTACGGCGTGGCCTATACCAAGGCCGGCTATGAGCGCGTGATCCGCGACCTGGAGAAGCTGGGCGGCGCCTTCTCCGAGGAGAAGCTGCTTGCCTCCATCAAGATCTACAACCGCCACAACGCCGCCATGCGGAAGATCGACGAGCTGCTGGCTGTTCACCCGGAGATCACCGCCGCCCAGCGCAGCGACATCTTCAAGAGCGCCTTCTTCATGACCAAGGAGGAGCACACCGATCTGGTGGAGGCGCTCATTGAGAAGCTGGAAGCCAAGACTCCCGCCGCGGAGAAGCTGCCCATCGTCATCTCCGGCATCCTGACGGACGCCCCGGCGCTGAACGCCATTCTGGACGAAATGGGTCTGCACATCGTGGCCGACGACGTGGCCGCCCAGTCCCGCCAGTACCGCACCGACGCACCGGAGCGCGATGACGCCCTGAACGCGCTGGCCGAGAAGTTCGCCGCCATGGGCAACTGCTCTGTGCTGTACGATCAGGAGAAGAACCGGGTGAAGTGGATCGTGGACACCGCCAAGGCGAGAAGCGCCAAGGGTGTTCTGGTGGTGCTGACCAAGTTCTGCGACCCGGAGGAGTTCGACTATGTGATGATCAAGAAGGCCTGCGAGGCCGCCGACCTGCCCCTGACGCTGGTGGAGGTGGACCGTCAGATGGTGCGGTTTGAGCAGGTGCGAACCAACCTCGAGACCTTCCGCGACCTGCTGAAAATGTAAGCAACACACCATTTATTAACATACATGGAGGAACGATATGAGTGAAGTAAAGCGTCCCCTCGAGGGCGTAAAGGTGCTGGAGCTGGCCACCTTTATCGCCGCCCCCTGCTGCGCCCGCTTTCTGGCGGATCTGGGCGCCGAGGTCATCAAGGTCGAGGCTCCCGCCGGCGACCCCCTGCGCTATACCGCCGTCAACGAGGGCCGTCCCCAGGACCAGAAGGAGAACACCTCCTACGATCTGGAGAACGCCGGCAAGACCTGCGTCTGCCTGAACACCAAGACCCCCGCCGGCCGTGAGGCACTGGAGAAGCTCATCGCCGAGGCGGACATCTTCATCACCAACTGGCGGCAGAACCCTCTGAAAAAGGCCGGTCTGGACTATGAGACGCTCCACGCCAAGTACCCCAGGCTGGTGTATGGCTTCGTGTCCGGCTACGGCGAGAAGGGCCCCGACAAGGACCTGCCCGGCTTCGACTTCACCGCTTTCTTTGCCCGCGGCGGTATCCTGGGCACCCTGTTTGACAAGGACGCCCTGCCCATGCTGACCATCGCCGGCTTCGGCGACCATCAGGTGGGTATGTACCTGGCCTCCGGCGTGCTGGCGGCCCTGTACCGCGCCCGCGAGACGGGCATCGGCGACCGCGTGGTGGTCTCCCTGTTCCACAGTGCCATCTGGGATGTCTCCCTGCTGCTGCAGGCCAGCCAGTACGGCGACCCCACCACCCAGTACCCCCTGTCCCGCCGTACCCTGCCCAATCCCCTGGTGGTGGCCCACAAGACCAAGGACAACAAGTGGCTCCAGATCGCCATGCCCCAGTACAACCGCCACTATCCCATCTTTATGAGCGCCATCGGCCATCCCGAGCTGGCCGAGGATCCACGCTACTATCCCCAGACCAACCTACAGGCCAACATCGAGGAGTTCTACGACTTCCTGGTGGCCGAGATGGCCAGCCGCACCCTGGACGAGTGGTGCAAGCTGATGGACGCCAACGATCTGCCCTACGCCGTGGCCCAGACCTGGGACCAGCTGCTGGTGGATAAGCAGGCATGGGCCTCCGGCTGCTTCTACGAGATGGAATATTCCAACGGCAATAAACGCACCATGGTCCGGCCTCCCGTTATCTTCGAGGAGACGGAGCTGCCGCCCTATAACCGCGGTCCGTACCTGGGCGAGCAGACCGAACTGGTGCTGAAGAACCTGGGCTACACCGACGAGCAGGTGGCCGCCATGATCGCCGCCGGCGAGGCGGTGCCCATGGATCCTTCCCTGAAAGACTGACGGCGGGATATTTTCCGCCCTGCCATCGTCAAACCGTCTCGACGTACACACGGTACGCCATCGCCGGTTTGCCATCGGCAGAACGAAAAATCTCTCCGCCGTAGGCGGAGCGCGACGAACACGAACACCCCGGCGACTTGAGGAAAAGCAAACTATAGGGCGCGGCGCGTTGAGGAGCGCGCCGCCACCCGAAAATATGAAGGAGAAGAATCATGAAAATCGCTGCTTATGAAGTACGTCCCGACGAAAAGCCCGTTATCGAGAACCTGTGCAAAAAATATGGCATCGACCTGATCTCCACTCCCGCAAATCTGGATAAGACCACCGCCCATATGGCCGCCGGCTGCGACGGTGTTACCACCCTGGGCCAGAGCGACTATTCCAACGCCGTTCTGGACGAGCTGAAGGGCTATGGCGTGCAGGTGCTGGCCAGCCGCTGTGTGGGCTATAACCACATGAACTGCGGCTATGCCCGCTCTCTGGGCTTCCGCCTGTGCAACGGCGCTTACGCGCCCAACGGCGTGGCGGAATACACCGTTATGGCCATCCTGATGTGCATCCGCAAGTTCAAGAAGGCGCTGTACAACACCAACGACAACGACTTCACCCTGAAGGGCAAGATGGGCCGCGAGCTGCGCACCATGACCGTGGGCGTCATGGGCACCGGCAAGATCGGCTTCACCATCATCAAGTGCCTCAGCGGCTTCGGCTGCCGTATCATCGCCAACGATGTCTATGAGAACGACGCCGTCCGTGCGTACGCCGAGTATGTAGACCTGGACACCCTGTACCGTGAGTCCGACATCATCACCATCCACACCCCGCTGCTGCCGGAGACCACCGGCATGATCGACCGCGAGGCCATCGCCAAGATGAAGGATGGCGTGGTGTTCATCGATAACGCCCGGGGCGAGCTGATGGATATCGATGCCGTCACCGAGGCAGTGGAGTCCGGCAAGTTCGGCGCGCTGTTCATGGATGCCTTCCCCGGCGAGACCGGCATCATCCACGTTCCCCACGATGAGGACATCATCCGTACCCCCGGTATGCCCTACTTCAAGCTGAAGTACCTGCGCTCCTTCGTCAACGTGTACCACACGCCCCACATGGCCTTCTTCACCGAAGAGGCCGCGGAGCAGATGGCCGAGTGCGGCGTCAACAGCATCTATGAGATTTTGACAGAGGGTAAGTCCAAGCACGAGATCCCCTGCTGAGCAGAGCAGTGACCCATACTTTAACAGGAGGAAAACTATGATTTTCGACGCAAAGCATGAAATGATCCGCAAGCTGGTCCGCCAGTTTGCCGAGACCGAGCTCACCACCGAGGTCCTTGACAAGGTGGAGGAGACCGGCGAGTTTCCCGAGGAGATCGTGGACAAGATGGCCAAGTGCGGCTTCCTTGGCCTGAAGATTCCCCGCGAATACGGCGGTGCCGGTGCCGACACCCTGGCCTATGTCATCATGATCGAGGAGATTGCCCGTGTCTCTGCTGTGGCCAGCCTGTACGCCAATACCCCCAACTCTCTGGGCGGCGGCCCCCTGATGCAGGCGGGCACCCCCGAGCAGCTGGAGAAGTATCTCCGTCCCTCCGTGGAGAACAAGGTGAAGATCGTCTTCGGCCTCACCGAGCCGGGCGCCGGCTCCGACGCCAGCAGCATGGTCACCACCGCCGTGAAGGATGGCGACGACTACATCCTCAACGGCCGTAAGTGCTTTATCTCCGGTGCACCCCTGGCCGACTACTGCATCGTCTACGCCAAGACCGACATGAGCCGCGGCAATAAGGGTATCTCCGCCTTTATCGTGGACATGAAGGCCCCCGGTGTCTCCTGCGGCAAGCACGAGGCCAAGATGGGTCTGGTGGGCTACGCCACCTCCGACGTGGTGCTGGAGGATGTCCGCGTCCACAAGAGCGATATGCTGGGCAAGGAGAACAGGGGCTTTATCAACGCCATGAAGACCCTGGACGGCGGCCGTCTGGGTGTGTCCGCCCAGTCCATCGGTCTGGCCCAGGGCTGCCTGGATGAGGCCATCAAGTACTCCAAGGAGCGCGTCCAGTTCGGCAAGCCCATCTGCAAGAACCAGGCCATCGCCTTCATGCTGGCGGATATGGCAACCAAGCTGACCGCCGCCAAGGAGCTGGTCTATATGGCCGCCCAGATGAAGGACAGAAATGACCCCAACGCCTCCATGTACTGCTCCATGGCCAAGTACTTCGCCTCCGAGACGTGCAACGAGATCGCCGCCAAGGCGGTGCAGATCCACGGCGGCTACGGGTACATCAAGGAGTACCCCGTCGAGCGTAAGTACCGCGACTGCCGCGTGTTCACCATCTACGAGGGGACCTCTCAGGTCCAGCAGATGGTCATCTCCGGCAATTTGCTGAAGTAATGCGGAAAGGAGCAAGAATAGAATGAAGCTTATCGTATGTGTCAAGCAGGTGCCGGATACCTCCGGCAAGGTGGCCGTCAACGCCGACGGCACGCTGGACCGTGCCTCCATGCAGACCATCATCAACCCCGATGATATGAACGCCGTCGAGGCCGCCCTGGCCCTGAAGGATCAGCTGGGCTGCCCCGTTATCGCCGTGTCCATGGGCCCCCCGCCCGCCGCCGGTATGCTGCTGGAGCTGAAGGCCATGGGCGTGGACAAGGCCGTGCTGGTGTCCGCCCGTGAGTTCGGCGGCTCCGACACCTTCGCCACCTCCCAGATTTTGGCCGCCGCCATCAAGAACCTGGGCGTGGACAAGGACGACATCATCTTCTGCGGCCGTCAGGCCATCGACGGCGACACCGCCCAGGTGGGCCCCCAGATCGCCGAAAAGCTGGAGATCCCCCAGGTGTCCTATGTGGCCGACATCGAGAAGCACGGCGACACCCTCACCGTCCGCCGTATGCTGGAGGACGGCTATATGACCGTGCAGGTGCAGACCCCCTGCCTGCTGACCTGCATCAAGGAGCTGAACACCCCCCGCTACATGACCATCCGGGGCATCCTGGACTGCGACGCCGAGCCCGTCACCGTGCTGGACTACAACGCGCTGAAGGACGATCCCCTCATCGAGGTGGACACCATCGGCCTGAAGGGTTCTCCCACCAATATCTACAAGAGCTTTACGCCTCCCCGCAAGGGCAGCGGCATGATGCTGGAGGGCAGCGGCAAGGAGACCGTGGAGCAGCTGTTCGGCATCCTGTCCGCCAAGCACATCATCTGAGAAGGGAGAAACGATATGTCTACTTTTATGAATACCGATCCCAAGGCCTTCTCCGGCGTGTGGGTCTTTTGCGAGCAGCGGCAGGGCAAGATGATGCCCACCACCTTTGAGCTGATCTCCGAGGGGCGCAAGCTGGCCGACGAGCTGGGTGTGCAGCTCAGCGGCATCCTGCTGGGCGACAACGTGGACGGCATCGCCGCGGAGCTGGGCGGCTACGGCGCGGATAAGGTCTACGTCTACAACAGCCCCCTGCTGAAGGACTACACCACCGACGCCTACACCAAGATCATCACTGACGCGGTGCACGAGTTCAAGCCCGAGATCATGCTGTTCGGCGCCAGCCACATCGGCCGCGACCTGGCGCCCCGCTGCGCCGCCCGTCTCCACACCGGCCTGTGCGCCGACTGCACCCACCTGGACGTGGATCTCAACGGCTACATCAACTTCCTGCGCACCGGCTCCTCTCTGGACGTGGACAGCATGAGCTTCGAGACCAAGCTCTTTGACGTCAACACCAACCTGAAGATGACCCGTCCCGCCTTCGGCGGCCACCTGATGGCCACCATCGTCTGCCCCCGCTTCCGCCCCGCCATGGCCACCGTGCGCCCCGGCGTGATGAAGAAGCGCGAGTTTGACGAGAACGGCGCGAGCAAGGTGGAGCTCATCCACCCCGCCTTTACCCTCACCGAGGCCGACATCCACACCAAGGTGCTGGAGATCGTCAAGGCCGCCCGCGCCATGGTGGATCTCACCGGCGCTGAGGTGGTGGTCTCCGTGGGCCGCGGCATCGCCAAGGACGTGGAGAAGGGCATCGCCCTGGCCGAGGAGCTGGCCGCCCTCATGGGCGGCGTGGTGGGCGCGTCCCGCGCCGTGGTGGACGCCGGCTGGATGACCGCCGACCATCAGGTGGGACAGACCGGCAAGACCGTCCATCCCCGCATCTACGTGGCGCTGGGCATCTCCGGTGCCATCCAGCACAAGGCCGGCATGCAGGACTCCGAGTGCATCATCGCCGTCAACAAGAGCGACGTGGCCCCCATCTTCGAGGTGGCGGATTACGGCATCTGCGGCGACCTGTTCAAGGTTGTCCCCATGATGATCGAGGAAATGAAAGCCCTGAAGAAGTAATATCCCCCTCCCCACAGCGGGAAAGCCCGAAGGCGCCGTCCTCCGGGCTTTCCTGCATCCTGCCCTTGCTATTTTCCCCGGGATGCGCTATACTGTCCGGGTATTTTCTGTGAAAGGAGGGCCTTCCATGCCGGAAGCCGTACATATCCCCTGGCAGCCCATCGGCGGCGGGCGGGCCAGCGAGGCCATCTATGACCAGCTGCGGGAGCTTATCACCTCCGGAGTGCTGAAGCCCGGCGACCGCCTGCCCTCCGAGCGTGCCATGATGGAGCAGCTCCACCGTTCCCGTCCCACCATCCGCGAGGCCCTGCGTATGCTGGAGCAGGGCGGCTATGTGGCCTCCACCCACGGCGCCAGCGGCGCCGTGGTGCAGGAGCTGACCATCGACGGCGTGGAGCAGCCGCTGTCGGCCATGCTCCAGCTGAACCAGATATCTCTGGAGGAGCTGGGCGAGTACCGCGCCGTCAACGACGGCACCATCGCCGGCTGGGCGGCCCGGCGCCGCACCGACGAGGATCTGGCGGCGCTGGACAGCTGCCTCACGGCGGCGGAGCAGGCCCTGGGCGATTACCGCCGCTTTGCTGAGCTGGACGTCCGTTTCCACAGTCTGCTCTCCCGCGCCACCGGCAACCAGGTGGCCATGATCGTCACCGATGTCCTGGGCCAGGTGGAGCAGCACACCCTGCTGAAAAAGATGGAGACGCTGAACGACAGCGCGTGTCTGGCCCTGGAACGCCGTATTCTGGCGCGCCACCGGGAGATACTGAGCGCTATCCACCGGCAGGATGACGCGGCCGCCAAACAGGCCATGCGTGAGCACACCCGCGCCGCCGCCACTGATCTGAAGGTCTGACCCCCCAAAGCCTTCCCCCTGGGGGTGGTTTCAAAAGGAGGGGGCCGGAGCCCCCTCCTTTGTCGTTTCAAGGGGATAGGATTCTTAAGGAAAGGGGGAAATTCGAAATCCCCCTTTCCTTAAGTGGCGTTCTTTGGCTGCTTTCTTTCGACACGAAAAGAAAGCAGCTCGCGCCCGCAGGCGCGAAATCCTCCCTGCTGCCCCGCAGCGCCAAAAAACGCCCTCGCCCCGCCGCAGGCGGCATTTTCTCCGCCCTCAACGCCCATTTCCTGCCAAATTTTCCTGTTTTTATTCCCGGTAACAGAAAAAATGTGTAAAATTTCCATAAAAAGGCTGGACAAACGGTGTAAATGTGCTATAATCTGACTATCCGCAGAGGTACCTCTGCATTTGCGTTTTAATACACATTAAAACGAGCGCACCTGCGGAAATCTACTACCATAAGGGGAATGAACAATGAAAAAAGTATTAGCAACCATTCTGGCCCTGGTCATGGCCCTGGCACTGTGCAGCGTCAGCTGGGCGGATGCAACAGAGGTCAAGACAGAGGCGGAACTGACCGCCGCTGTTAGCAATGGCGGCGAGATCAAGCTGGCCGCAGATATTACGCTGACTTCTACACTCAATCTTGCAAAGGACGTTACTATTGACGGCCAGGGCAAGTATACCATCAAGGCGGCTGACAACTTTACTTCCGGCAGCGATAATAAGACCGCCTGTGTTTTGTATGTTTCCGCCACGGTCACATTAAAAGATGTTACCGTGAACGGCAACGAAAAGTGCCGTGTGATTTTCTGCGACAAGGGCAAGCTGACCATTGATGGTGCGACCATCACGAACGGCAAGGCTCCCAATTTTATCGGCGGTGTTTATATGACCAGCAGCGCGTCGTTTGAGATGAACTCCGGCAGTATCGTCGGCAACAAAAACGTTGAAAAGTATCAGGACGACAATTATTTACAGTACAGTTCCGATCTGTGGATCGGTGCCAATGCCACCGGTGCACTGACTGCGATCAACGGCGGTACCATCGGCAATGTGTTTGTGAATTCCAATGCGTATTCTGCCAGCAACCCCGGTAGCTTTACGATGAATGGCGGTACGGTTACCAATCTTTATGTGGAGCATGATAAGGGTTACGGTGCAAAGTTTAAATACACCGACGGTACCATTGAGCATCTGTATCTCTCCAAAGAAAACGGAAACGGCCAGTCCATCGAAGTGACACCGGTCAAGGGTACAGACTATAGCGGAGGTGTCAGCGAGGAGCAGATGGTTACTGTCACTCTGAATTATAACGATAACCAGGCTACCCCGGCAAAAGCGCTTAAGGTGGCAAAAGACAGCACCATTACCCTGCCTGCCCCCACCCGCAGCGGGTATACCTTCGCAGGCTGGTATGATGGTACCACAAAGGTGGATGCTGAATACAAAGCTGTGAATAACATTACTCTCACCGCCAAGTGGACATCCACTTCCTCCGGCGGCTATTACTACTACCAGCCCACCACCGACACCAAGACCACCGACACCAAGGGCAGCCCCAAGACCTTCGACGCAGGCATTGCTCTGTATGTCGGCATGGCGCTGACCTCCGCCGCCGGCGTGGCGTTTGTGGGCAAAAAGCGCGAGGACTGACACCGTTTTCCGCGGTGTCTTACCCCGGCGCCGTGTGAAATAACAGAAGAGGCCCCCCGTCAGGGGTGCCTTTTCTCATGCCTCAAAATAGGCTTCTGCCTGCTGAATATTCCGCTGTATCTCCTGACGCAGCGCCTCCAGCGTGTCGAACCTCTGCTCGCCCCGCAGCCGGCGGCAGAACTCCACCCGGAGCTCCTGCCCGTACAGGTCGCCCTCGAAGCCCAGCAGGTACGTCTCCACGGACACCTGATCGCTGTCGGACACCGTGGGCCGCGTGCCCACGTTGGTCACGCCGGCGCACCGCCGTCCGTCCGGCAGAAATACCTCCGTCACGTACACCCCGTGCGCCGGGGCCAGCACGTGCTCCGGCACCGCCAGGTTTACCGTGGGGATGCCGATGGTCCGCCCGATCCGCTGTCCGTGCTGCACCGTCTGGCTCAGGCAGTGCCGGTGGCCCAGAAAGTCCGCCGCGCGCTCCATGTCGCCCGCCTCCACCAGCGTCCGGATGTACGTGGAGCTGACCGTGATGCCCTCCCGCTGTACCGGCGGGATGATGTCGCACCCGATGTCCATCTCCGCGCACTTCTGCCGCAAAAGCTGCACGTTCCCGGCGTTTTTATGGCCGAACCGGTGGTCGTGCCCGGCCACGAAGTGCACCGCGCCGTATGTCCCGATCAGCATTTCCAGATAGGCCTCCCACGGCATGGTCATCATCTCCCGGTCAAAGGGCGCGAAAATGACCCGCTCGATGCCGTACAGACGCTCCATCAGCCCCTGCCGGTCCCGGTTGGAGTTGATCAGGTACACGGGCTGCCCCGTGACCACCTCCTTCGGCGGCCGGTCAAAGGTGAATGCCGCGGGGACGGCTCCCAGCTCCCGGGCGCGCTCCGCCGTCTTCCGCAGCAGTGCGCCGTGGCCCCGGTGCACGCCGTCGAAGAAGCCCAGGGCGATAACTGTCTTTTCCAAGTTGTTCACGCTCCGAAAAAGTTTTTCTCTGATGTCAGAACACCCGCTTCCCAGCGGCTCAGGCACAGAAACGCCCCATCCGGGCTGTACACCCGGTACAGCCCCGGCTGCAAGCCCTCCGCCGCCAGCGGATTGCCGCACAGGCACCGTCTGTGGTCCCGTTCACCGGCGATGTGATAGGCCGGGTACTGCCGGAACAGCGAGTCGGTAGGGGAGAGCAGGGCCTCGCCCTGCGCCTGTACGTCCTCAATACTGCGGCTCTCCGCCAGTGTAAACCCGGCGGCCATGGTCCGCCGCAGAGCGCTCATGCATCCGCCGCAGCCCAGCGCCTGCCCGATGTCGTGGCACAGCGCCCGCACATACGTGCCCTTGCTGCACCGTATCCGCAGCCGCCAGTCGCCGTCCTCCGGCTCCAGCAGCGCCAGCTCGTGTATGGTCACCCGCCGTGGGGGCCGTTCGATCTCCTGCCCCTTCCGGGCCAGCTGATACAGCTTCTGCCCGTTGATCTTGATAGCCGAGTACATGGGCGGCACCTGGTCGATCTCCCCGGTGAACCGCGCCAGCACGTCCTCCAGCTGCGCCCGCGTCACGGACACAGGGCGCTCCGCCACCACCTCGCCGGTGGTATCCTGGGTGTTGGTCGTCAGCCCCAGCCGCAGCCCCGCGACGTACTCCTTGTCCCCGCCCTCGGCGTAGGACACCGCCCGCGTGGCGTTTCCCACGAACACTGGCAGCACGCCGGTGGCCATGGGGTCCAGCGTTCCGGCGTGGCCCACCTTTTTCGTTTTCAGTATGCCCCGCAGCTTGCCGCACACGTCCATGCTGGTCCATCCCGCGGGCTTGTCGATAATGATGATCCCGTCGGCCATGTTATCCCATGACCTCCGTATAGGCCGCCAGAATGGCCGCCTTCGCTTCGTCCAGGGTGCCGTCCACCGTGGCCCCGGCGGCGCCCCTGTGGCCGCCGCCGCCCAGCACGCGGCATACGGTGCTGGCGTCCACCCGCGGTCCCGTCCGCAGCGACAGCTTCACCCGTCCCGGCTTCAGCTCCCGCAGCGTGATGCCGCAGTCGGTGCCCTGCACCAGCGCCGCCAGACTGCTCAGCTCCTCCACGTCGGACTCGGCAGCGCCCAGCTCCCGGCACAGCGCCAGAGGGATGGACATCACCACCACCCGGCCGTTGTCATACAGCTCCATGTCCGCCACCATCCGGGCCTCCATGGCCAGCCGCACCGGCGACTTCGTGCGGAACAGCGCCTTGTTCACCGGCCCCACGTCGATGCCCCGATCCATCAGCGCGGCGGCGATGCGGTGCGTCCGCGCCGTGGTGTTGGCATAGACGAAGCACCCGCAGTCTGTGGACACCGCCACATACAGCGCCATGGCCATCTCCGGCGTGATGTCCGTCAGCCTGCCCACGATCTCATACACGATCTCGCCGCAGGCGGCGGCCTCCGCGTCCAGGCACGTCCGTTCCGCGAAGAACTCCTGGGATCCGTGGTGGTCGATGGCCAGGCAGATGTCGTTTTTATACGGCACCGCGTTCTCCGGCAGCAAATTCAGCGCCGCGATGTCCACCGACACCACGCTCTGCGGCACATAGCCCTTCGGTGCCCACAGCCCCTCGGCGTAGGGCGTGTACGTCTCCGTGATCTCCGGGTTTTCCAGCAGATACGCCGTCCGGCCCAGCGCCCGCAGGGCGCGGCACAGCGCGGCGGCGCAGCCCACCGTGTCCCCATCCGGGCGCACGTGGGTCAGGATCAGCACGCCGTCCAGCGTCCGCAGAAAGTCCGCTGTCTCCTGCACCGTCAGCCGCGCGCTCATTCCCGGTCCTCCGGCAGCACGATGTCCGCGTTGGCGGGGTTGGCGGGCTTCACGTGGTTCAGCAGATCCAGAATGTGCGCGCCGTGGGCGATGGAGTCGTCCATGAAGAACTGCAGCTCCGGCGTGTAGCGCAGGTCGATGGCCTGGCCCAGCTCGTGCCGCAGATATCCGGCCGCAGACTTCAGCCCCTTCATCAGGCCCTTTTCATCCGCGCAGTTCAGCGCGCTGATATACACCCGCGCGTACCGCAGGTCGCTGGTGGTGTCCACCCGCGTGATGGTCAGCATCCCCTCGGATACCCGCGGGTCCTTTACGGTGCGGAGCAGGGCGCTCAGCTCCTTGCGTATCTCCTCATTGATGCGTCCGATGCGGTTTCCGGCCATAGGGCGCTCCTCCTTTCAAGAAAAAGATGGGTGGGCGCTCGCCCACCCATCGGCTGTTTGTTATACCTCGATCTGCTCCATGGTGAAGGCCTCCACGATGTCGCCTTCCTTGATGTCGTTGAATTTCTCGATGCTCAGGCCGCACTCGTAGCCGGCCTGCACCTCCTTCACGGAGTCCTTGAACCGCTGCAGGGAGGCCAGCACGCCCTCGTGGATCACGATGCCGTCGCGGACCAGCCGTACCTGGCAGTCCTTGCGCTGCAGCTTGCCGTCCTGCACGTAGCAGCCGGCAACGGTGCCCACGCCGGACACCTTGTACGTCTGGCGCACCTCGGCGTGGCCCAGCAGCACCTCGCGGAACTTGGGGGCCAGCATGCCCTTCATGGCGGCCTCGATCTCGTTGATGGCATCGTAGATCACGCGGTACATCCGCATATCCACGTTGGCCCGGGCGGCACTGTCGCGGGCGGCGGCGTCCGGCCGGACGTTGAAGCCCACGATGATGGCCTGAGAGGTGGACGCCAGCATGACGTCGCTCTCGTTGATGGCGCCCACGCCGCCGTGGATCACGCGCACACGGACCTCCTCGTTGCTCAGCTTCTCCAGCGAGGACTTCACCGCCTCCACGCTGCCCTGCACGTCCGCCTTGACGATCAGGTTCAGGTTCTTCATCTCGCCGGCCTGGATCTGGCTGAACAGATCCTCCAGCGACACCTTGGTCACAGGGGCGTTGGCCTTGGCCTTCTCCTCGGCCTTGCGCTGCTCCACCAGCTCGCGGGCCAGCTTTTCGTCGGCCACGGCGTTGAAGGTAGCGCCGGCGGAGGGTGCCTCGCTCAGACCCGTGATCTCCACGGGCACGCTGGGGCCGGCCTCGGTGATGCGCTGGCCCTTGTCACTGACCATGGCACGCACGCGGCCCACAGAGGTACCGGCGATGATGATGTCGCCCTGATGCAGCGTACCGTTCTGTACCAACAGGGTGGCCACGGGGCCGCGGCCCTTGTCCAGACGGGCCTCGATCACGGTGCCCTGCGCCGCGCGGTTGGGGTTGGCCTTCAGCTCGCCCACCTCGGCGGTCAGCGTCAGCATCTCCAGCAGATTGTCCACGCCCATGCCGGTCTTGGCGGAGATGGGGCACACGATGGTGTCGCCGCCCCACTCCTCGCACACTAGGCCGTACTCGGTCAGCTGCTGCTTGATGCGCTCGGGGTTGGCCTCGGGCTTATCCATCTTGTTGATGGCCACGATAATGGGGATACCGGCGGCCTTGGCGTGGTTGATGGACTCCACCGTCTGGGGCATGATGCCGTCCTCGGCGGCCACCACCAGAATGGCGATATCCGTCACCATGGCGCCGCGGGCGCGCATGGAGGTAAAGGCCTCATGGCCGGGGGTATCCAAAAATGTGATGGGCTTGCCGTTGATCTGCACCTGATAGGCGCCGATGTGCTGGGTGATGCCGCCGGCCTCGCCGCTGGCCACGTGGGCGTTGCGGATATAGTCCAGCAGGCTGGTTTTGCCGTGGTCCACGTGGCCCATGACCACCACCACGGGTGCCCGGGGCACCAGATCCTCGTCCTTGTCCTGATGGTCGTCGATCAGGCGCTCCTCGATGGTGACGACGACCTCCTTCTCTACCTTGCAGCCCATCTCCTCGGCGATGATGGCGGCGGTGTCGAAGTCGATCATCTGGCTCAGGGAGGCCATCACGCCGTTCTTCATCAGGCACTTGACCACCTCTGCGCCGGTCTTCTTCATCCGGCTGGCCAGCTCGCCCACGCTGATCTCGTCGGGGATCTGCACGGTCACAGGGGTCTTCTTGATGACCTCCAGCCGCAGCTTCCGCAGCCGGTCGGCCTCCTCCTGCTTGCGCTTGTTGCTGGCGAAGTTATTGTCCCGCCGCTGCTTATTGCTGCGGAACTTCTCCTTGCCCTGTGGGGCCTGCTGGTCCCGCTTACCGCTGCTGCGGGCGTCGGCCATATCCTGCAATTTCTCGTCGTACTTGTCCAGATTGACGTTGGTGGCCTTGCGGGTGTCCACCACCTGCCGCTGGGGCACGCGGGACATGGGCTGTTTGGGCTGCTCCGCCTTGGGCGCGCCGCCCTGCTGGGGCTTGCCGCCCTGCTGGGGCTTGCCGCCCTGGCCCTGACCCTGTACCGGCGCGGATGCGTTCTGCGCCGGCTTGGCGGCGGGCTTCTCCGCCTTCTTCTCCTCCGGCTTGGCGCCCTCGGCGAAGATCACCGCGATGCTGCTCACCGGGTTGTGCTGGGTCAGATACTCAAAGATCAGGCTCAGCTCCCGGTCCTCCAGCACCTGCATATGATTTTTGGGCGTTTCGGCGTACTTGGTCAGGATCTCCGTGATCTCCTTCGTGGACACACCGAAGTCCTTGGCCACCTCATGCACTCTGTATTTGTTAGCGATACTACCCAAATAAAGCCACCTCCATCTCAGTTGCTCGCACCGCGCTCACGGCGCGCTGTGTTCCTGTTATCTGCCGGTCGTCTTCCGGCTTCCCTTGCCTTTCTTTACCGGACGCGCGTTTTCATACCGTGCGCCGGGGGCCTCCTTCTTTGCCGGCCGTTTATCCCTGGGCGGGCGGCCGTTCCGTTCCTTATAGACCCGGTCGGGGCGTCCCTCCGGATACTCCCGCCGCGGCGGACGCCGGTGTTCCGGCGCGGGGGGCCTGTGCTCCGGTGCCGGAGGCTCCGGAGACGCGTGGGGCGGCTCCGGCGGCTTGCCGCCGTGAACGCGGTGCCTGCCCTGGCGCAGGTTCTTCTCGTGCTGTAATTGCTCTTCCTTCCGTTCCCTTGCCCGCTTGGCCTTCAGGTCCAGCGCCTCCGCCGCCGCGCCGTAGATCTCCGGCTCCGCCGCCGCCAGCTTCTTCACCAGCGACTGGGCGAACCCGATGTCCGTCACCGCGCACATGGCCACGCTGGTCCGGCCCAGCGCCCGGCCGAAATCCTCCTTGTCCGCCGGGAAGGGCAGGCACAGACAGCTGCCTGCCCGGCCGAAGCTGTACGCCCGCCGCACCGAGGATGCCGCCGCGTCCCGCGCCGTAAAGATGACCCTGGCCTTCTTGGCCCGTGCCGCCGCGCCTACGGGTTCCTCGCCCACGGCCACCGCACCGGCGCGCAGCGCCAGACCCAAAGTGGATAACAAATGCTCTGTCACAGTGCCACCATCTGCCCTTCCAGCGCGTCGTACACCTCCGCCGGTATGGCGGTGTCGAAGGCGCGCTCCAGCGCACGGCTTTTCCGTGCTTTTTTCAGGCACTCCGGGTCCGGGCACACGTACGCGCCCCGGCCGGATCTCTTTCCGGTGCTGTCCAGCAGTATCTCCCCCTCCGGGGTCTTCACGATACGCAGCAGCGCCTTTTTGTCCTTCATTTCCCGGCAGCCCACACATTGCCGCTGGGGTATCTTTCGGGTCTTCTGCATCGCTGCCGTTCCTTTCCGCAGCCGCCGCTTACTCCGCGTTGGCCGCCTTGATGTCGATCTTATAGCCGGTCAGCCGCGCGGCCAGACGGGCGTTCTGCCCCTCCTTGCCGATGGCCAGACTCAGCTGGTCTGCGGGCACCGTCACGCGGCAGGCCTTGCCCTCGTCGGCCAGCTGCACGCTGACCACATCCGCCGGCGCCAGCGCCGCGGCGATAAACTCCGCCGGGTCCTCGCTGTACTTCACGATGTCGATCTTCTCGCCCCGCAGTTCGTCCACGATGGCGTTCACGCGCTGGCCCCTGGGGCCCACGCACGCGCCGATGGCGTCCACGTTGGGGTCCTCGGACCACACGGCGATCTTCGTGCGGTTGCCGGCCTCCCGGGCGATGGACCGCACCTCCACGGTGCCGTCGTAGATCTCCGGCACCTCCAGCTCAAACAGCCGCTTCACCAGACCGGGGTGGGTGCGGGAGATCATCACCTGCGGCCCGCGCGTGCTGCGGCGCACCTCCACCAGATACACCTTCACCATCTGCCCCTCGTGCAGCTCCTCGCCGGGCACCTGCTCGTTCATGGTCAGCACAGCCTCCGTGGCCTCGCTGCCGCTGCCGATCCGCAGGATCACATTGCCGTTCCGGGGGTCGATGCGGCTGACGGTGCCGGTGAGGATCTCGTGCTGCTTGCTGCCCCACTCGTCATAGATCATGCCGTGCTCGGCTTCCCGCAGGCCCTGGATGATGACCTGCTTGCCGTTGCCGGCGGCGATGCGGCCGAATTCCACGGACTCCACCGGGAAGTTCACCATGCCGCCCAGCTCGTTCTTGGCGGAGATGCGCTTGGCCTCCTCCAGCGAGATCTGGCTGGCGGGGTTCTCCACCTCCTCCACGATCTCCTTCTGGACGTACATTTTCAGGTCCTTCTTCTCCTCATCCACGTCCACCACCACATACTCCACGCCCTCGTGGTCGCGCTTATAGGCGGTGGTCAGCGCCTGGATGATCTTGCCCATCATAAAGCTCTGGGGAATGCCCCGTTCCTTTTCCAGCATAGCCAGTGCCGCGAAGATCTCGTCACATTTCATGGTCGTTTCTCCTTCTATCTCAAGTCGTGTTGTCTCAGAATTCTACCCGCAGGCGCACCAGCGCCGTCTCGTTCTTCTCAAAGCGTACCGTCTCGCCGCCCATGTCCAGCAGCACCGCGCCGTCTTCATAGCCAGCCAGGGTCCCGGCGAACTCCTTGCGCCCGTCCTTGGGCTGGTACGTTTTCACCAGCACGGGGCTGCCCATGAACTGCGCAAAATCCCCCGGCCGCTTCAGCTGGCGCTCCAGCCCCGCCGAGCCCACCTCGAACACGTAGCTGCTCTCGATGGGGTCCGCCTCGTCCAGCAGATCGCTGACCGTGCGGCTGATGGCCTCGCAGTCCAGAATGTCCACGCCGCCGTCCTTGTCCAGATACAGCCGCAGGTACCACTGTCCCGCCTCCCGGACGTACTCTACATCCCAGATGCGGCAGCCCTGCGCCTGCACCGCCGGCTCCGCCAGCGCCCATACGACCTCGGTGATCTTTTTCACAGCAAGCCCTCCAACAGAACGTCCCGGTCATCATAGAACGATGACCATTAAAAAAAGCGGACGATCTCGTCCACTCCAGTCAATACCTTAACCTTACGTACACACATAGCATACCATATAAGCACACGAAACGCAAGGGTTTTTCCGCAAAAAGCACCCGCAAAATAGGTCGAAAAGCTGAAAAGAACGCCCTTAGGACGCTCTTTTCAGCTTCATAACGCCTCTCGACAGCAAAAACGCCGCCAAATTTACCAGCACCACCGTGGCGCCCACCGGCGTGCCCCACAGGTACGACCCGGTCAGCCCCACGCAGAAGCACACCACGCTCAGCCCTGCGGCGCAGATGACCACGCCCCGGAAGCTCCGCAGCAGCGTCATGGCCGTCAGCGCCGGGAAGATGACCAGACTGGAGATCAGCATCGCGCCCATCATCCGCATACCCAGCACGATGGTCAGGGCCGTCAGCACCGACAGGATGGTGTTGTACAGCCCCACCTTCACCCCGGTGGCCCGGGCGAAGCTCTCGTCGAAGGTGATGGCGAACAGCCGATGGTAAAACAGCACATACAGCACCAGTACCGCCGCGCACAGCCCCACGCTCAGTGCCACATCCGCCCGGTCCATGGCCAGGATGGAGCCGAACATAAAGCTGTCCACATCCGTGGTCATGCCGGTGGTCAGACTTGTCACCACCACGCCCACGGCCAGCGCCGACGCGCTGACCACCGCGATGGCCGCGTCCGCGCCCATCCGGCTTCTCTCCGTCATCCGCAGCAGCCCCAGTGCCGCCAGCACCACCACCGGGATAGACACCGGCAGCGGCGCCCAGCCGCAGGCCAGTGCGATGCTCAGTGCGCCGAAGGACACATGGCTCAGCCCGTCGCCGATCATGGAGTACCGCTTCAGCACCAGCGGTACGCCCAGCAGCGCCGCGCACAGCGCCACCAGGATACCCACCACAAAAGCCCGCAGGATGAACGGGTATGTGAACATTTCCAGCAGTAAGCTCATGCCTCGTCACCTCCGAACCGTTTGCCCCAGGGGGACGTTAGATAGTCCGCCGCCGTGCCGAAAAAGTACGTTCCGTGGCCGGCGTGCAGAATGTGGTCGGCGTAGCGCAGGGCGCTGCGTATATCGTGTGTCACCGCCACGATGGCGATGCGCTCCTGCTTGTTCAGGTATTCCAGCGTGCGGTACAGCTCCTGGGCTGCCGCCGGGTCCAGCCCCGTCACCGGCTCGTCCAGGATCAGCAGCTCACCGGCGGCGCACAGGGCCCGCGCCAGCAGCACCCGCTGCTGCTGCCCGCCGGACAGCTCCCGGTAGCACCGGTCCTTCAGCTCCAGCACGCCCAGCTTGCCCATGTGCATCAGCGCGGTGGACTTCTCCTTCGGCGTGTAGAAAAACCGCATTCCCTTCCCGCTGAGAAAGCCGCTGCGCACTACCTCCGTCACCGTGGCGGGAAAGTCCTTCTGCGCCTTTGTCTGCTGGGGCAGATAGCCGATGGCGCCGGAGCGCAGGGAGGGCGAACGTACGATCTCGCCCGCCATGGGGTGCAGCAGCCCCAGCAGGCTCTTCACCAGCGTGGACTTGCCGCTGCCGTTCTCGCCCACGATGCACACATAGTCGCCGCTGTGTACCTGAAAGCTCAGGTGCTCCCACACCGGCTTGCCCTCATAGCCCAGCGCTGCATCCCGGCAGTCCAACAATATGCGTTTCTCCTGTTCCATCAGGACAGTCCCTCCTTCAGTGCCGCCGCGTTGGCGGTCATCAGACTGATATAGGTGGCTCCGCCGTCGAATTCCGCCCGGCTCACCGTCTGGCAGGAGTGGAATGTCCGCACCTGCGCCCCGGTGGTCTCGGCGATGGCCTGCGCCACCTTCCGGCTGCTCAGCTCGATGGTGTATACCACCGGTATCTCCTGCTCCTCCACCACGTCGATCAGATATTTCAGCGTGGCGAGGGACGGCTCCGTGTCTCCCGCGCAGCCGTGGAACGCCGCCCGGTAATCCAAATCATATTCCCTACAGAAATACAGCAGCGGGAACCGATCGCCGAACACCAGCAGCCGCCGTGCCGCATGGCCCGTGATGTCCCGGAATGTCTCGTCCAGCGCCTGCAATTCGTCCAGATAGTCCGCCAGCCGAGCCCGATAGCCGTCGGCATTGTCCGGATCGGCCTCACACAGCGTATCGCAGATGGCCCGGCACAGGGCCATGGCGTTCACCGGCGATGTCCAGATGTGCTCGTCGTACTCTATTTCCTCTTCGTGGCCATCGTGCAGATGCCCGTCATGCGCCTCATGGTCATCGTGCTCGCCATGTTCGTCATGTGCGTGGTCATGGCCGCCCTGCATCCCCTCGGCGTACTCCTCCCGGTATGTCTCCACGCAGTCCATCATAGCCAGCCGGTAGGGGATAGCCTCGCCTGCCGCGTCCAGAATGTCCTCCACCCACAGCTCGCTTTCCCCGCCGTTGTAGAGGAACACCTCCGCCTCGCTGACGGCGATCACGTCCAGCGGCGTGGGCTCAAAGCTGTGTGTCTCCCGCCCGGCGGGCACCAGCAGCTGTACGTCCACCGCGTCCCCGCCGATCTGCCGCACAAAGTCGTAGTAGGGGAACAGCGTGCACACCACGTTCAGTTTCCCGCTTTGCGGACGATCCTGCCGCCCGCAGCCCGCCAGCGTCAGCGCCAATACCGCCGCCAGCACCAGCGCCCGGAACCGTCTCATCATCCCCCACCTCCCTGCAAAGAATCAGGAACAGTATACCACACTTCTCCCCGAAAGAAAACCCCCGCGCCCCTGCCGTTCTTCTCGTCGCCGCGTTAAAATTTTACCGATCAAGTTTCTTGAAAAGAAAATCATTCGCCGTCTGTTGCAAAAATCCCGGAACCCCGCCAAAAACTGAATGGTTCAATGTAAAAAAAGAAGCAAAAACCATATAAAATATGTGGAAAAATCCGTTCATAGAATGTTAAAAATGTACAATATGGCGCTCAATTTTTATAAAAACTGCTAATTGCGGGCGGAAAGAGTTTCCTGTATACTTTTTTCAGGTAGCCTTGAAGGGATTTTATCCCGTGAGGAAATACCTGCGGGGCATGGCGGTGCCCCGTGCCGTTTCCTGTCAATAGACGGGCGCGGTAAAATTTACCAACTCCTGCGTCGATGTAGGAGCAAAAATCTGTTAAGGAGAGAAAACAATGGAAGAAAGAAAAGGCTTTGGAACCAATTTCGGGTTCCTGATGGCCGCGGTCGGCTCGGCAGTCGGCCTGGGCAACATCTGGGGCTTCCCCAATAAGATGGGCGCCTCCGGCGGCTTCACGTTCCTCATCATCTATCTGATCCTGGCGGTCCTGTGCGGCTTCATCGTCATGGTGGGCGAGCTGGCCATCGGCCGCAAGACCGGCCACGGCGCCGTGGGCGCGTACAAGGCTCTGTCCAAGAAGTTCAAGTGGATGGGCTGGCTGGGCATCCTGTCCGCCTTCTTCATCCTGTTCTTCTACTGCGCACTGGGCGGCTACTGCATCAAGTACACCGTTCTGAACATCGGCGATCTGTTCGGTGCCGGCTTCGGCTCCAATGGCCTGTCCGGCGGCGAAATTTTCGGCAACTTCCTGGGCAGTCCCGTTGAGGGTGTTATCTACGGCCTTATTTTCGTGGCGCTGACCATGCTCATCGTTATGGGCGGCGTCGGCGGCGGCATCGAGAAGGTCTGCTCCGTGGGTATGCCCGCCCTGTTCGTGGCCCTGCTGATCTGCATCATCCGCGCCTGCACCCTGGAGGGTACCGACGTGGCCGTGCAGATCCTGCAGGCGGACGGTTCTCTTGTGGAGGGCGTTGTTAACGGCAGTGCTCTGGACGGTCTGAAGTACATGTTCTCCCCCGGCTGGGCGGCCAATGTCGGCTATTATGTGCCCGCCAAGGCGGTTGTTGACGGCGTGGAGGTTTCCTCCATCATGGTCAATGGCGTGGCACAGGCCATCGTCTCCTACCAGTCCGGCGCTCCCAGCATCTTTAACGTTGTTTCCACCGCTGGCGGCCAGATGTTCTTCTCCCTGTCTCTGGGCATGGGCGCCATGATCACCTACGGCTCCTACCTGCAGAAGAAGGAGAACCTGCAGAAGAACGCCCTGCTGATCATCATCATGGATACCATGGTGGCCCTGATGGCCGGTCTGTGCGTCATGCCCGCCCGCTTCGCGCTGGATCCCGCCGGCAACATCGGCGGCCCCAAGCTGCTGTTTATCACCATGCAGAACGTGTTCCACTCCATGGGCACACTGGGCCCCATCTTCGGCATCCTGTTCTATCTGCTGGTGGTGTTTGCCGCCATCTCCTCCTCCATCTCCCTGCTGGAGGTCATCGTGGCCCACTTTGTGGATAAGGCCCGTATCGAGGGCAAGGGCGACAAGCGCAAGAAGTACACCCTGATCGCCGCGGCTCTGGTGGGCCTGGGCTGCATCCTGGTCTGCGCCGACTGCCTGGGTTCCAGCGGTATCGCACCGGCCAATATACTGAATATAGCGGAACCCAAGAACTGGGCGGCTGACTGGCTGGACTTCTGGGATGCACTGTCCGAGGGCGTTATGATGCCGCTGGGCGCCCTGCTGATGTGCCTGATGATCGGCTGGGAGGTCGGCCCCGAGTTCGTCAAGGAAGAGGCGGAGCAGTCCGGTCATGCCATGGGCAGCTACGGCTTCTTCAAGGTCTGCGTCAAGTTCATCACCCCGCTGTGCATGGTCCTCATCCTGTACGGCCAGATCAAGGATTTCTTCTTCTAAGTAAATGCAGAACGCCGGAGCAATGCTCCGGCGTTCTTTCTGCCATAAAAAGGCCGGGCGCTGAAAGCACCCGGCCTTTTGCTTACTTAAGCGTAATGCTGTTTTGCAGTACGGCAACGCTGTACAGCAGCAGTACGTCTGCCCCCTCCGGGAATTCCGTCACCCGCGCCAGCGCGTCGGTGGAAATATAGCGGATGTCCACCGCGTATACGGTGCTGTAGCCGCCTGCCAGCAGGGGAATCAGGCTGCTGCCGAAGGAGTCACGCATCACCACCAGCGTCCGGTCGTTGTCTGCCGCCGGGTTTTCGATCCGCAGCAGCGCCTTCGGCCCGCCCAGAAACAGGTCGTAGGGCGCCTTCTCCGCTGCCGTCAGATCATACACGCCGCCGGTGCTGTCCGTCTCATAGTCGTACACCGTGCAGCCCTCCAGCAGGGGAGAGGTGATATAGGACAGGACGTCCGCCGTCAGCGGCTCCGCCGTCTTGCCCCAGTAGCTGCCGTGGAATTCGCCCGCCAGCGCGCACAGCGTCTCCTCCGTCGTGTTCGGCACAAGTGCACCCATGGCCTCCGATATGGTCTGCGCCACGGCGGAAAGACGCTCCTGCCGCCAGTGGGGATCGGTACGGTAATAGTCCTCCAGCGACAGCAGCCCGGAAATATCGATCGTCTGTACCGGCAGCCGCTGCGCCAGATAGTCCGCCGTCTCCTGGGCCCCGGCGGGCGTGTAGCCCTCCGGCGTCTCCATAAAAGCGGCCTTATCTGGGATCACGCTCATATATACGTGTTCCGACCCGGGGAAATATGCCTCCAACAGGTGAGAAAACCGTTTTACGGCGAAGTCCAGTGATTTCTCGCTCCACGGTGCGTCGGTGGCGGCGGCATAGCCACGGTACACATATACCTCCGGCAGCGTATCCTCCTGCGCCCGCCGGGTGGGAATGGCGGCAGCAGCTATGACCATAGCCGCTGCCGCCAGCAGAAATACGCCTCGCTCTATCCAGCGCTTCACAGGATGGCCTCGTCGTAGACGGGCTGCACGCCGAAGATGCCGTTCAGGTGGGACATAAAGGTGTCCACAAGATCCTCGGCACCGAACACGGACACCACATACTCGCCCACCACGGCCACGGCAACCTTATCGGGGAAGCCGCACATCCACTGCCGCTGCTGGATGTTGTCCCGCAGGGCGGTGGCCAGCGCATCGGCATCATCGGTGCAGTGGTACGCCGCGGCGGTAAAGGTGTTCTGGTTCATCATATGGACCAGCGACGCGGCCTGATCCACCTTGGCCGTCTCCGGCAGGCCGAGGGCACTGTCCACAGCGGCACGGTCGGTCAGGTCATAGACGCCGGGGGCGTCCTCCTTGCTGTTCGCCTCGGAGTAGTCGCCGCCGCTGGCGGGGAACTTCTCGTCCTCGGTGTAGGTGCTCCACACCTTTTCCAGCAGGTCAAGAGCGCTGGCAGGCGCGGCGGGCTGGTCGCCCTTGCTGTCGTTCTTCGTGCCGCAGGCGGCGAGACTCAGGGTCAGCACGGCGGCGAGCACAAGGGAAATGATTTTTTTCATCGTGTAGTTTCCTCCTGAAATAGGTTTCTGTCCATTGAGACGGAGCGCGGTGCGATTTGGTTCCATGAAAATTCTGCCGCGTTTATAGCCAGCTCTGGTCAAAGCCGTAGGGCAGCAGCTCCTTCAGCGCGAAGCGCTTGCTCTCGCCCTTTCCGTTCAGGCAGATCACCGTCAGGCCGGGTGCGAACTCCATCATCACCTGCCGGCAGGTGCCGCAGGGCACGCAGTAGTCCTCGCTGCGCCCGGCGATCACAATGGTGTCGAAGTCCCTGTGTCCCTCACTGACCGCCTTGACCATGGCCGTCCGTTCGGCGCATATCGTGGCGCCGTAGGCGGCGTTCTCCACGTTGCAGCCGGTGAATACTGTGCCGTCCTTGCACAGCAGCGCCGCGCCCACCGGGAAGTGGGAATAGGGCACATAGGAACGCTCCAGCATGGCCACCGCCATATCACAAAGCTGTTTTTCCGTCATGGTGCATCCTCCTTTGATCTTTTCCGGTTTCTTCCTCGTTTATACCTCAGCTCAACTCCGCCTTGCCGGTGTAGAGCTGATAATACTTGCCCTTCTGCGCCAGCAGCTCCTGATGGTCGCCGCGTTCGATGATGCGCCCATGCTCCAGCACCAGAATGGCCTGACTGTTCCGCACGGTGGACAGCCGGTGTGCGATAACGAACACCGTCCGGCCCTCCATCAGCGAGTCCATGCCCTGTTCGATCAGGTTTTCCGTCCGCGTGTCGATGGAGCTGGTGGCCTCGTCCAGGATCAGTACCGGCGGGTCGGACACTGCCGCCCGGGCGATGGCCAGCAGCTGCCGCTCGCCCTGGCTCAGGCTGCCGCCGTCCCCGGTGATGACCGTGTCATACCCCTGGGGCAGATGGCGGATAAAGCTGTCGGCGTTGGCCAGCTTCGCCGCGGCCCGTACCTCCTCGTCCGTGGCGTCCAGCCGTCCGTAGCGGATGTTGTCGGCGATGGTGCCGGTGAACAGATGGGTGTCCTGCAATACCATGCCCAGCGAACGGCGCAGAGAGTCCTTCTGGATGTCCCTCACGTCAATGCCGTCATAGGTGATGGTGCCCTCCTGTACGTCGTAAAACCGGTTGATGAGGTTGGTGATGGTGGTCTTGCCCGCGCCGGTGGAGCCCACAAAGGCGATCTTCTGCCCCGGCTTGGCGAACAGCGACACGTCGTTCAGCACCGTTTTCTCCCCGTCATAGGAGAAGGTCACATGGTCGAAGCGCACGTCGCCCTTCAGCTCCACCAGCGTGCCGTCGGGCTTTTTCCATGCCCAGCAGCCGGTGCGGCGGTCTGTCTCGGTCAGCGTATCGCCGTGCTTTTCCACCCGGACGATGACGGTCTTGCCCTCGTCCGTCTCCGGCTCGGCCTCCATCACGGCGAAGATGCGCTCCGCGCCGGCCACCGCCGCCAGCAGCACATTCACCTGCTGGCTGATCTGCGAGATGGGCTGGCTCACCTGCTTCACATACAGCAGGTACGCACCCAGGGAGCCCACGTCGAACATTCCGCCGATGGCCAGCAGCCCGCCCACGCAGCAGGTGACGGCGTAGTCGATGCGGGACAGGTTGGCCATGGCCGGCATCATGGCGCCGGAGTAGGTCTGGGCCGCCGTGGCGGCGTCCCGATAGCTGTCGTTCAGCCCGGAGAACTGCGCGATGGCCTTGCTCTCGTGGTTGAACACCTTGATGACCTTCTGGCCCTCCACCATCTCCTCGATATAGCCGTTCATGGCGCCCAGCGCCTGCTGCTGTGCCTGAAAGCTCACGCGGCTTCTGCCGCCAACGCCCTTGACCACCAGCAGCATCAGCACCAGAAAGGCAAAGGTGATCAGCGTCAGCACCCAGTTCATATACAGCATCATAACAACAATGCCGATAAACGTCAAGGCGCAGGACACCACACTGGCGAAGCTGGAGTTGATCATCTCCGACACGGTGTCCATGTCGTTGGTAAAGCGGCTCATCAGGTCGCCGGACTGGTGGGTGTCGAAGTACCGCAGGGGCAGGTCCTGCAATTTGTCGAACAGATCCTGCCGCATCTGAGCCACCGTCCGCTGGGAGATATGCACCATGATGCGGGCGTAGGCATAGGAGCACAGGCCCGACAGCAGGAACAGTCCCAGCAGCAGCGCCAGCATTTTCAGCAGGCCGGCGAAGTCGCCCACCAGGATATAGTCGTTGATAATAGGCTTGAGCAGATAGCTGCTCATCACCGAGCCCACGGAGCTGATCACCAGGCAGATGAACACCACCGCCAGCGACGCCTTATAGCGCCCGATATAGCGCAGCAGCTTGCTCACCGTGCCTCTGAAGTCCTTGGGCCGCTGGAAGCCGTGCCCCTGGGGCCCGTGGCCGCGAGGGCCGCCGCGTTTTTGTTCAGCCATCGATGCTCACCCCTTCCTGTTGGGAGCGATAGACCTCCCGATAAATGTCGCTCTGCGCCATCAGCTCCTCATGGGTGCCTATGGCGGAGATGTGCCCATCGTCCATCACCAGTATCAGGTCGGCGTCCATAACGGATGTGATCCGCTGGGCGATGATGAGCTTTGTGGTGCCGGGCAGCGCCGTTTTCAGCGCGCCTCGGATCTTCGCGTCCGTGGCGGTGTCCACCGCGCTGGTGGAGTCGTCCAGGATCAGTATCTTCGGCTTCCGCAGCACCGCTCGGGCGATGCACAGCCGCTGCTTCTGCCCGCCGGAGACGTTGGTGCCGCCCTGTTCGATATAGGTGTCGTATCCGTCCGGCATTTTCTCAATAAACTCGTCGGCGCAGGCCAGACGGCAGGCCGCCTCGATCTCCTGATCGCTGGCGTTCTCGTCGCCCCAGCGCAGGTTCTCCCGGATGGTGCCGGAGAACAGCGTGTTCTTCTGCAGCACCATGGCGCAGCCGTCGCGCAGCGCCTCCATGGTGTAGTTCTTCACATTGTGGCCGCCCACATACACCGCGCCGCCGTTCACGTCGTACAGCCGGGGGATCATGCTCACCAGCGTGGTCTTGGCGCTGCCGGTGCCGCCTAAAATGCCCACCGTGGCCCCGCTGGGTACGGTAAAGCTCACATCCTCCAGGTTCCAGGCCTCCGCCGTGTCGTGGTACTTGAAATACACATGGTCGAAGCGGATGGAGCCGTCCTCCACCTTCAGCGCCGGGTCGGCCTGCTCGTCGGTGATGCGGGGTTTCTCCTCCAGCACCTCGGCGATGCGCTTGCCGCAGGCGATGGCCCGGGTCAGCATCATCAGCACCACGGATACCATCATCAGCGACATCAGTATCTCACTCACATAGGTAAAGAACGCGATCAGATCGCCGGAGAGCAGCGTGCCCTCCCACACGTAGTGGCCGCCGATCCACATGACCGCCGTGATGGTGCCGCCCATCAGGATCATCATCACCGGCATGAACAGCACCACAAAGCCGAAGGCGCGCTCGGCCATGCTTCGCAGCTTCTCGCTGCGCTGGGTGAACTTCTCCTTTTCCTGCGCCTCACGCACAAAGGATTTCACCACGCGGATGGCGTTCAGGTCCTCCTGCACCACCAGGTTCAGCTGGTCCGTGGCCCCCTGCAAAGAGGTGAAGAACGGACCTACCCGCTTGATGACGATGACCACCGCGATGACCAGCAGGGGAATGACCACCAGGAACACCTGGCTCAGCCGCTGGCTGATGATCAGGGCCATTACCAGCGCCGTCACCAGCATGGTGGGGGCGCGGACCAGCATACGCATTCCCATAAATGTGGTCATCTGCACCGAGGCCACGTCGTTGGTCAGCCGCGTCACCAGACTGGCGGTGGAGAAGCGCTCGATGTTGGCAAAGGAGAAGCGCTGTACCTGCTCGTACTCCGCCTTCCGCAGCGCCGCGCCGAAGCCCATGGACGCCTTGGCGGCCAAAGCCGCCGCGCCCACGCCGCAGCCCAGCGCCAGCAGCGCCATAATGACCATTTTCAGCCCCGCCATCAGGATATAGCCTCTGTCTCCGTTGGCGATGCCGATATCCACGATGTCGCTCATCACCTGAGGCAGCGTCAGCTCCAGCACCGCCTCTCCGGCGGAGCAGGCGATGGCGAACAGCATCAGCAGGCGGTAGCCCTTGGTATAGGGCGCCAATTTTTTTATCATGCTTCCTCCTCCTCGTCGGTCAGGTTCCGTCCCGCCCGCAGCAGGAACGCGGTGAACTGCGCCTTTTCCTCCTGCGTGAAGCCGCGCTCCAGCCGTTCGTTCACCTGGTGCAGCACGGTCTGGAAATCGTCATGGAACCGCTGGCCCTCCTCTGTCAGTGCCAGAATGCGGCACCGTCCGTCCGTGGCGCTGACGGTGCGGTATACCAGCCCCTTCTCCTCCAGCCGGTCCACGATGCCGTTCACCGTGCTGGGCTTGATCATCAGGTGGCGCTCCAGTGTTTTCTGGTTCACGCTGCCCTCCGCGTCGTGCAGGAACATCAGCGTCCGGCACTGCATGGGCGATACGTCGTAGCGCTTCAGCATCCGCCCCATCAGCTTATGCACCTGGTGATCGCAGTAGCCGAACAGCGCGCCGAAGTGCGCCGGGTGCTCGTCAAAGCAACATTTCATAGCGACCCTCCTTCTTCACCTTTAAATTATTAGCATACGAATTATTAGCGTGCTAAATGGTAGCACCAATATTTTTTGTTGTCAATAGGGGAGGGGTGTCCTGCCTGTAAACGATTTGTGAACGGAGTCCCTACTTTGTGAATGGTTTGTTAATTCTTTGCCAAACCTGTTGACTTCCCGCCCGGGTGCGTGTATGATACGCTCATCCGAAAGGATACCCACCCATTGTATTTCTCTCTCCTTTTACTGAAAAAAAGGCGGCGCTTCAGCGCCGCCTTTTTTCGTGTCTGTCGTTTCCGGCGCGGCTGAACTGCGTCTGCGCCGCGCCGCCTGCCCTTCGGCCTCGTTTATATCCAATGGCTATGAGGGCATGATGAAAGCAAACGCGAAGCAAACGCAAAAAACAGTTGCCATCGCGGAAGAATTGTAGTAGAATGTATCTCACGAACTTGTCCTCCGCCGTGAGCTGCGGGGCCGGTCTCGCGCAATGGATACCCACGAATCATGTCAGGCGGGGAACCGAGCAGCATTAAGAGGGATCATCCATGTGCCGCGAGGGTGCCGGCCCTGTGGCTCACGGCGGAGGACTCGTTTATTTTGTTTGTCAGCAGGGAGGTGTGCCCATGTACCAGGCGCTGTACCGCAAATACCGGCCCAAGACCTTTTCCGAGGTGGTGGGCCAGCAGCACATCACCGATACGCTCCAGCGCCAGGTGGCCGACGGTCAGGTGGGCCACGCCTACCTGTTCACCGGTACCCGCGGCACCGGCAAGACCACCTGCGCCCGTATTCTGGCCAAGGCCGTCAACTGCCAGCACCCCATTGACGGCGCGCCCTGCAACCAGTGCGCCGCCTGCCGCGGCATTGATGACGGTTCACTGCTGGATGTGACGGAGCTGGACGCCGCCTCCAACGGCAGCGTCAACGACGCCCGCAGCCTGCGGGAGGAGGCCGTCTACCCGCCGGCGGTGCTGCAAAAGCGCGTCTACATCATCGATGAGGTGCATATGCTCTCCCGCGACGCCTTCAACGCCCTGCTGAAGATCATGGAGGAGCCGCCCGCCCACCTGCTGTTTATTCTGGCCACCACCGAGATCCAGAAGGTCCCGGCCACCATACTCTCCCGCTGCCAGCGGTTCAACTTCAAGCGCATCCTGCCCCACGATATGGAGCAGCAGCTGCTGAAGGTGGCGAAGGCCGAAGCCATCGACCTGACCCCGGACGGGGCGGACCTGCTGGCCCGCATGGCCAACGGTGCGCTGCGCGACGCGCTCAGCCTGCTGGACCAGTGCCGTGCCGCCGGCGCGGTCGTGGACGGCCGCAGCGTGCTGGACACGCTGGGACTGGCCGGCAGCACCCAGACGGTGCAGCTCATGCGCCTGCTCCTGGCGCGTCAGGGGGGCGACGCTTTGGCGCTGCTGGACCAGCTGTACCGGGGCGGCAAGGATGTGGGCGCGCTGCTGGGCGAGCTCAGCGATCTCTGCCGGGACATGACCGTTCTGGCCGCCGCGCCGGAGGGCGGCGCCGCCCTGCTGGGCGGCCTGTATGATCGCAAGACCCTCTCTGAACTGACGGCGGAGGTCCCCATGCGCCGCCTGCTCTATATGACCGATACCATCCAGCGCACCGCCGCGGCCCTGCCCCGGAGCATCCGCCAGCGGACGGACGCCGAGCTGTGCCTGCTGCGTCTGTGCGACGAGAGCCTTTCCAACGACACGGAGACTCTGGCGGACCGCGTCTCCGCCCTGGAGGACGCCTTGAAGAAGGGCGTCGTCCCGGCGGAAAGACCCGCCGCCCGTCCGGCGGCTGCGCCGACTCCGCCGCCCCGGCGTGAAGTGCCTCCGATCCCGCAGGAGACATCTCCCGCACCGGAACCCGCACCGGTCCCCATGGCCCCCGCACCCGCGGCGCCTGCGCCGGAGAGCGCCCCGGCGGCGCCCGCTGCCGGCGGTGACAGCCAGGTCTGGGCCGCGCTTATCGAGCACTATAAAGGCCCGCTGACCATCCCCGACCGGGTATGGCTGAACCAGGCGACAGGTACGCTGGAGGGGGATGTGCTCACCGTTTCCTGTGCCAACGATCTGGTGAAGCAGCAGCTCAGCCGCAAGGCCATCGAGGACGTGCTCTGCGGCGTCACCAGCCGCCATGTGGGCCGTCCCGTCCGGGTGCAGTTCACCGTAGGCGGCGGCTCCGCCGTGCCCGTGCGGCACGCCCCGGTCCGCCCCGCGCCCCGGCCCGAACCCACCCCGCCGGCGGACGACTATGAGCGCCCGCCCCTGCCGGAGGAGGCGCCGCCCGCTCCGCCGGATCTGCCGCCCTGGGAGGTGCCGGCTCCCCACAGGGACAAGCTGGACGAGTTGGTGGAAAACGCCAAACAGCTGGACAATTTTCGCATCAAATAAGCCGACAGTTCATGCTGAGCGCACCGGTGTCTCACATGGAGCACACCAATGTTACACAAAGAGCGCATCGGTATTACACATGGGTAGACCGATGCTGCACATAAGATGTCCGATAGTTTACACTGGCAAAATGAACAGATCGATATAAAGGAGAAACGAATATGGCAAAGGGATATAGCGCCCGCAGGGGCTTTACCGGCGGTGCCGGGATGATGCAGCAGCAGGCGCAGATGCAGCAAAAACTGCTGAAAATGCAGCAGGATATGGCAAAAGCGCAGGAAGAAGTTGAAAAAACGGAGTTTGCCGCCTCGGTGGGCGGCGGCGCCGTCACCGCCGTGGTCACCGGCAAAAAGGAGCTGACCAAGCTGACCATCAAGCCCGATGTCATCGACCCGGAGGACGCGGAAATGTTGCAGGATCTGGTCATTTCTGCGGTAAATGAGGCACTTCGGCAGGCAGATGATGCCATGAACAACTCCATGAGCTCACTCACCGGCGGACTGAACATCCCCGGCCTGGGCCTGTAAACCGTGATAGAAAAGCGCCCGCCCTGCATAACGCAGGGCGGGTGTTTTTCGCGCAAAAAGGGCAAAATATTCGGATATTTCGCGCGATATATTGACACATTCGACAAGGCGGTGTATTCTGTGTATGTAGAAGTTTTGCTAAATTTCTGCTTATCATATGGATAAAAAACGGGAGAAATACATCATGGAAAACGAAAAAAACGAGATGAAAAAGAAACCGGGAAAGGTGCTGCCGTGGTTGGCCGCTGTGCTGCTGGCGGCGGCCCTGGCAGCGCGGGCGGCGGTGCCCGTGCCCGCGGGCCTGTTTACGCAGATCTGGAACATCGGCACACAGCTGATCATACTGTTTTCCGGGTTGGTGCTGTTTTCGGCGGCGGCCAGAGCCGTATTTCAGAGAGTGTCGCCCAGCAGCAACCACGGCAAGACCGTGTTCACGCTGGCGGACAGCGCTATCCGATATCTGCTGATCATCGTGGGGCTGCTGTGGGCGCTGTCTATCGTGGGCGTGGATGTGCGGGCGCTGCTGGCCGGCGCCGGCGTGCTGGCGCTGATCATCGGCTTCGGTGCGGAGAGCTTGATTGCCGACGTGATCACCGGTACGTTCATGCTGTTTGAGCACCAGTACGAGGTGGGCGACATCATCGTGGTGGGCGACTTCCGCGGCACGGTCACACAAATCGGCATCCGTACCACGCAGATCATGGACTCCGGCGGAAACGTGAAGATCATCAACAACTCCGATATCCGCAGTCTGATCAACCGATCCAACGACCTGTCCTTTGCCGTGTGCGACATGGCGGTCCCCTATGACAAGGAGAGTCTGGCGCGGGCGGAGAAGGTGCTGGGCGAGGTGCTGCCGAAGCTGAACCGGGAGCACCCCGACCTGTTCAGCAAGGCCCCGGCCTATCTGGGTGTGCAGACGCTGGACTATGAAAATCGCGCCGTTGTGATCCGCGTGGCGGGTGAGACACACGAGGAGAACATTTACAAGGCGCAGCGCCTGCTGAACCGCACGCTGTTCATGGCCTTTGAGGAGGAGGGGCTCTCCTGCCCCGTCCACAGGGTGGAGCTGGATCGGGAGTAAGCCATGAACGACAAGGAATTTTCACCGGCACCCGCGGAATTTTCTCCGCCGAGGCCGGAGTTCTCCGCGCCGCCGCGGGAGTGGGCCGCGCCGGGGAACGAGATATCCCGCGACGACACCGCGCCGCCGCAGAAGAAGCGCCGCAGTCTTCCGGCCATGCTGGTGGCCGGGGCCGCGGCGGTGGCCATCGGCCTGTCGTGCTGGGGCGCCGCCGTGACGGACAACACGCCCCGCGCCGCGCTGACGGCGGAGCAGTGCGCCTATCTGGACGCGGTCAGCGAGGCGCTGCTGGAGGAGGACATCCCAGGTCTGGAGGCGCTGGCGCTGGATCCCATGATGCGGCAGCTCTGCGAGGAGGTCATAGAACCGTATTACTACGACGTGCTGCTGCCCTACGACGCTTCCTACAGCGATATGGTGCGCAAGGACGAGCTTTATACCTACTACCGGGACATCGATTATGACGGGGAAACGCTGGGTGCCATTAATGATGCGGTGGATATCTTTAAGCTGGGGAGAAACCTGCATATCTGGTACAGCAAGTATGAGAGTGGAGATCCCTCTGTTGATTGGGATGATACGTCATGGCGGTATACTCAAAGGCACGGCGATGAACATACCTACCACTGGCTTGTATGCGACAGCAGGGCGGAGGGCCTTAACAATCTGAAATTTTCAACGTGGAAAGAAAAGTGGACCGTGGACGGAGTAAGATGGCCCACGGATATCCATGATGTCAGACAGTATCGGGCGGCCTATACGCAGGGCGTCTGCAAAAGCGTATGGATCAGTGAGGGAGACGCTGTGTATGTCGCCGATGACTACCGGGACGGCATGATATATGGGAGCGTATGTCTGGAAAACGGCAAGGTCACCCTCCGCACCGGCGACGGGCGCTATGAGACGACATTTCCCGTTGTCAACGGGAGGGCGCAGCCGGGAACGGATGTAGAGGTCGAAATGCGATCCGATGAAAACGGCAATGTCTACGCATCGGCGCTGCTCTGGCATACGCCGGACGGGGAGACGCTTCGGATAGGGCTGCAAACGCACTGGGGGCAATCTGCCGATGCGTCCAATGCGGAAGAGCTGTATCATATTATCGTGCTGGAGCGTATGAGCATAGGATGATCCCAATAGACTGCCCGGAGGCTTCGCCGGATCAAACGGACCAATAAAAAATATTCCCTTAGGCCAACTGGCCTAAGGGAATATTTTTTATCCGAAATAGGCCACCAGCAGGTCCGTGACCACGCCGTAGCTCTTGCTGCCGTCCGTGTCGCCGTTGCTCTTGAGAAAGCCGTCATACACGGTGTCCGAGACCTTTGAGACGACGCCGCGAAACTGCGCCCAGTAGGCGTTGTCCGCCCGCAGGTCGGCCACCACCGTGTCCGGCAGTGCGTCCCGTATGGTCTGCCACGCCTCCCGGTCAGCGCTGTACAGGGCGTTGGACAGATACCCGAACCCCGTCAGCCAGCCGGAGTAGCGGTACCCTGCGTCCTCTGACCGGACAGCGGCCAGTATGCCGATGAAATTGCACTCCTCCTCCGCCGTGATGCCCCGCTGGTGCGCCAGCTCATGGCATACAGTGGCCGGCAGAAAGGCCGCCGGACTGTCCATGTTGACGTTCGGCTCGCCGGTGAAGGGGAAGTAGAACCCGGTGAAGCGCAGGGCACTCAGCGCCCGGGAGCAGCCGAAGCCCTTGGCACCGCCCGTTTCCGCCCGCAGGAACGGGAACTCGCCGCAGAGCACATCCAGCGCGGAGGCGCTCCGGTTCAGCACCGCCTGCCGGTCCAGCGTGCAGACACCGCTTTCATCTCTGGGGACGTCATCGGCGCAGGCGGCCAGATTGCCGGCAAAATAGGCCGTTACCTCCGCCAGCGTCTCCGCCGTGGAAGGCCGGGCATGGATGCCGCTTTTCTCCTGAAAGCCGTCAGTGTTGTACCCGATGCCCCAGGTCAGGCAGAAGCCGGCATACACCGTGGCTGCCGCCAGCGCCGCTGTCAGCGTCAGGCGCAGGGCCATGCCCCAACGGCGGCCCCGCGCGGCGATGATGCGCCGGGGTACGTTGGCCAGCCACAGTATGGCGCAGAACACCGCCGTCAAGATCAGGACCTCACCTACGGAGAGCGTCAACCTTCCACACAGCCGCCCCAGCCACTGCTCCGCCGGCAGCACGGCGCCGTACCACAGGGCAGTCATGGCCGTGCGGCTGGTGCGCAGGGCGAAATACGCGGCAAAGAACACCGCCAGCGCAATACACCAGCGGCACAGGGCGCGGCGGCTCATAGGGGCAGGGCCCTGCCGGTGAAGCACATGACGCAGTGGGCGCGGACGATGACCTTGCCGGTTTCGTCGGTCATCTCGGCGGAACAGAAGGCCAGCTTGCCGCCCAGGCGGTCCACCTTGCCCACGGTGGTCAGGGTGCTGCCGGCGGCCGCGGCGGACAGATAATCGATGGTGGAGTTCACCGTGACCACCATCTCCTGCCGCAGCGTCATAATGGCCATGCCCATGGCCACATCGCACAGCGAGAACAGGATGCCGCCGTGGGCGCCGCCCCAGCGGTTCAGACTTTCGGTGTGCATGGGCAGCGTCACGGTGGCGGTACCGTCGTCCAGGTCGGTGGTCCGCATAAAGTTGTGGGTGAGAAACGGCTCCCGGTCGTTGCCGAAGACCATCAGCTTATCGTAGAGGTCTTTTGTCATGGAGGTGCTCCTTTCAAAGAAAAGGCAGGCGGGCTGCGTGCCCGCCTGCCTGCCATATCACGCGGGATCTTTGGGTTCGGGCGCGGGCGTATCCTCCGGCGGGGAATCCTTGGCCCGACCCACATAGGCGTAGGCCTCCGTGGGCATATTCCGCTTCCGCAGCCGGCGGTCCATCAGGAATTTCAGCAGTTCCTGTATGCAGGCGAACACCGGCACGCCGATGAACATACCCAGCACGCCGGCGAAGCCGCCGCCCACCAGGATGGCCACGATGACCCAGAAGCTGGAGATGCCCGTGGCGTCGCCCAGAATTTTGGGCCCCAGGATGTTGCCGTCAAATTGCTGGAGGATCACGATGAAGATCACGAACACCAGACATTGCTTGGGGCTGACCAGCAGGATCAGGAATGCCGACGGCACCGCGCCCAGGAAGGGCCCGAAGAAGGGGATCACGTTGGTCACGCCCACCACCACGCTGACCAGCGGGGTGTAGGGCATTTTCAGGATGGAGCAGCAGATAAAGCACAGGATGCCGATGATGAGGGAGTCCAGCAGCTTGCCGCGGACAAAGCCGGAGAAGATGGCGTTCACCCGCCGCGTGCCGCGCATGACCGCGTCGGCATTTTCCTCCGGCAGCGCGGCGTAGACCGCCTTGCAGCAGCGAGCCAGGCTCTTCTCCTTCATGCCCATCAGATAGATGGACACGATGATGCCCACGATCAGGTCAAAGGCAAAGCCCACCGCGCCGCGGATGCCGCTCCAAATTCCGTTGGTCAGCGGCACAATGGCCTTCTGGGCCCAGGGCAGCACCTTGTCGGTCAAAAAGGCCATGCCGTCGGTATAGCGCTCGGTGATGAGCCCCGCCAGCCAGACACCGATCCCACTGTCGCTCTCCAGCAGGTCGTTGGCCCAGCGATAGACCTTGCGGTAGTAGGACTCTGCGTTGTTGATGAGGGTGGTCACGCTGTCCAGCACCTGGGGCACCAGCACGCTCATCAGCAGGTACAGAAGGAAGATGACCACGGCCTCGGTCAACAGGATGCTCACCAGCCGCAGCGCGCCCGACGGCTGCTTCAGCTCTTTTTTGAAGAGCTTTTTCCACAGCGCCGCAATGGCTCGTTCCAGCCAGGACATGATGGGCGTCAGCAGATAGGCGATGGCGAAGCCATACAGCACCGGCGCCAGGATGGATGCCAGCTTGGACACGAACTGCTGCAGCGTTCCCGCCTGATAGAAGGTGTCGTAGAACACCAGCACGGCACATACGGTCAAAAAGGCCGTCAGCCCCCATTTGAAATACTGCGTTCGCTTCATGGCAGGACCTCCCACTGCTGTTTTTTCTATCATACCCGTATACGCGGCGTTTTGCAACAATTTTCGAACACAAACACCCGCGGCGGAATGTGTATTGCAATCCCGCCGCAACTGTGGTATCATACTCGGACAACCCCGCGCAAAATGCGAGAATTACGATGGTATGGAAGGGTGTCCCTATGAAAAAGCTCTTGTTTATCGTCAATCCCCGTGCGGGAAAGACAAAATCCCGCGCCCCGCTGTTCGATGCCGTGGCGCAGTTCTCCCGTGCCGGCTATCTGGTACGGGTCTATATCACCGAGGCGGGCGGCCAGGCCCGCGATATCACCGCACGGTGGGGCGGACAGTACGACATGGTGGTCTGTGCCGGAGGCGACGGCACGCTGAACGAGACGCTATCCGGGCTTATGCAGCTGGAGCAGCGGCCCCTGCTGGGCTATCTGCCCTGCGGCAGCACCAACGACTTTGCCATGAGCCTGCATCTTCACACCATGCTGCCCGCCGCGGCAGAGGCGGCCGCCACCGGCACGCCCTGCCCCCTGGACGTGGGGAGGCATAACGACCGCTATTTCGCCTATGTGGCCTCCTTTGGAGCCTTTACCCGGTCCTCCTACTCCGCTACCCAGGCGGCCAAGAACGCCCTGGGCCATTTTGCCTACATTCTGGAGGGGCTGGGCGATCTGGACTCCCTGCGGCCCTACCGCTGCGCGGTGGAAGCCGATGGTGAGCGCTTTGAGGGGGAGTTCATTTTCGGCGCTGTGTGCAATTCCACCTCCTTGGGCGGCCTAGTGAAGCTGGATCCCTCCCGTGTACGGATGGACGACGGAAAATTCGAACTGCTGCTGCTCCGTATGCCAAAGACGGCACTGGATCTGCAGAACCTCATTACCGCCATGACCCGTATGCAGTACGACTATCCCGGCGTGATACTGCGCCATGTCCGGCGCGTCACCCTGACCACGGAGGAGAACCTCCCCTGGTCCCTGGACGGTGAATACTGCCCCAGTGCGCCCCGCGTGGAGATCGAAAACCTCCCCGCCGCCATCCAGCTGGTCCGCTGAGGCCGAAACAAGTTGAAAAGACCCGCCATCGGCGGGTCTTTTTCTATACACGCTGCAATTGTGCGGTGAAAATATACAGATCGCGATCAGAAGGACACCATCTCCGGGTCCGGCTTGGTGGTGGCGGCGATGGAGGTGACGTACAGCACGGGGCCTTCGCCCTGATAGGCGTCACAGGCCTCCTTCTTCACTGTGGCGTGTATCTTCACCCACTGCTTGTCCTTATACTGCTCCAGCCCTTCGCCGCGGCACACCAAGGCCAGGAACTGCATATCCTTGTCGCAGCACACCATGGCGAAGCGCCCCGGGCAGTGCACGCCCTTGAACTTTTTGGAGTGGCACATCAGCGCCCTGAAGGACACCTCCACGCCCTCGTAGCGTCCCGGGTTGTCCATCATGTCCACATACCAGATGCCGTAGTCCTCGTCCGGCACCTCCAGCTTGCCGCCGGTCAGGTCGAAGGGCGACATCTCCGGCGTGACGTACTCCTCGCTGGTGCCGTCCTCGTTTTCCAGATAGATATCCGCCCGACGGTTGGCCATCCGCAGGTTGCGGCTGCGAAGCTGGGCGCGCAGCTGCTCATTGCAGCGGTTGAAGATCAGCATATCGCAGTTGGTGATCTTCTCCATCATCAGCTGCCCCATGTTCTTCAAATACATCTCGAAGGTCGTGGCGTCCACCAGGCACATGATCTGGTACAGGATCCAGTTGGCGGGCAGCCCCTCGCGGTACAGCTTCTCCATGCTCCACATGCCGTTGTACTCCACGATGACCTGCTTGGGCCGGTACTGCTTTTCCAGCTTTTTCAGAAAGTCGGGCGTCAGTTGGTCCTCGTCCTCCACGGTATAGGTGAATACGTTGCCCAGCACCTTGGGATCATAGCCGTTCTCACCTTCCTCGCAGCACAGCAGCAGCGTCCGATCCTCGGCGGCGAAACCGTCCCGCAGGATGCCGTTGATGAATTCGGTCTTACCGGCGTCCAGAAATCCGGCAATAAGATAAACAGGAATATCCATGTCAGCCGCTCCTTACAGTCCGAACAGCTGAGAGAGCTTATCCTCTTTCAGTTGGGAGCCGATCACACAGATACGGCCGGTGTAGTCCGCCGGACCGCGCCGCACCTGGTGCTCCTCGGGCACAAAGTCATAGTGCAGCCACTGGCCGCCGTCGGCGGCAGCCACGATACCCTTGGCCCGCAGGATCGCGCCGTATTCGCCGCTGTCCAGCGCCGTCAGGATGTGCTCCAGCTCCGCTTCGGAGTAGGCCTTCACCGTCTCCGTGCCCCAGCTGGTGAATACCTCGTCGGCGTGATGATGGTGATGGTGGCAGCCGCAGTGGGGATCATCGCATTCCTCGCCGTCGTGGTGATGGTGGTGATGATCGTGGTCATGCTCGTCCTCATCGTGGTGATGATGGCAGCAGTGCTCATGGTCGTGGTCGTCGTCATCGTCATCATCGTGGTCATGGTGATGGCAGCAATGGTCATGATCGTGCTCATCCTCGTCATGGTGGTGATGGTGATGCTCATGCTCGTGCTCCGCCTCATCCGCCTCGTGCTCGGCGCGCATATGCGCCAGCAGCTCGTCCGCCAGAGAGACCTTCTCGATGGCGCTGAGAATGGTCATGCCATCCAGCTGGTCCCAGGGTGTGGTGAGAATGGCGGCATTGGGGTTCTTCTCCCGCAGCAGCGCCACGGCGGCCTCCAGCTTCTCCTGGCTCAGCCGTTGGGTGCGGGAGAGGATGATGGTACCGGCGGACTCGATCTGGTTGTTGTAGAACTCGCCGAAGTTCTTCATGTATATCTTGACCTTTGTGGCGTCCGCTACGGTCACAAAGCTGTTCAGCTTCATGTCCGGTACGTCCTTCACGGTGTTCTCCACCGCCACGATCACGTCGCTGAGCTTGCCCACGCCGCTGGGCTCGATGAGGATGCGGTCAGGGTGGAACTGCTCATGTACGTCCTTCAGCGCCTTGTTGAAGTCGCCCACCAGAGAGCAGCAGATGCACCCGGAGGACATTTCACTGATCTGCACGCCGGAGTCCTTCAGGAACCCACCGTCAATGCTGATCTCACCGAACTCGTTTTCGATCAGTACCAGCTTCTCGCCGGGGAAGGCCTCGGCCAGCAGCTTCTTGATAAGGGTCGTCTTACCTGCGCCCAAGAATCCGGAAACGATGTCGATCTTTGTCATAGAAAAAACCTTCTTTTCTCTGCCGCCCACTGCGGCGTAAATTTTGTTCCGTGCCCCGCGTTCGCCGTTCAGAGGACGAAAAAAGGGGGCGGGGACGTTTTTCACCTATATAATATCCCATTTTTTGAAAAATGCAAGTCCTGCCGTTAAAAACCGCGCGGCGGGCACACGATGCCCGCCGCGCTTTTGTCATTCGCCGATCCGGTTTAGGATCAGCTGACTGAGCGACGCTGCCAGTGCCCGGTCGTACCGCCGCGTCTCCGCGGTGCCGTCCATCTGTCCGTCCTCATCCGCCCGGCCGCTTTCGCTGTGGCCGCCGTTCAGGTCATCTTTGGCGCTGCCGGTGTCCGTGCCGTTGGTGTCCGGCTGCGTGGTGATGCTGCCGTTGGGTGTGGTGTCCGGCGCGGTGCCGTTTGCCTTGTCGTCTGCCGCGCCGCAGGCCGCCAGCGTCACCGCCAGCATCACTGCCGCCGCCAGTGCAGCGAGTCGATCTGTCATATCTTTTTCCTCCTTTTCCCATATGCGTCGGCCGATCCGCGCAAAAACACGCGCACATGCGCGGAGAACAGCCGCCGCCAAACGTAGGTTTTGCCGCGGGCGGTTTTATAGCCCCGACACTTTTTGCCTTTTGCATCATTTGTACAGGAAAGCCGTATCTTTTGTGGCGGAAGTATTGCATTTTCCGAAAAACCATGATATGATTTTTTCTACCTCAGCGATGGGTAAATGTTTGATTATGAACCGTGTTATTTGCTTAGGACATAACGACTTGAACATAGATGGAGGACGATGTATCATGCAGGAACTGGAAAAGCAGTATCATATCCACTGCGCCGAGGGCGACGTGGGCCGCTATGTTATTCTTCCCGGTGACCCCGGCCGCTGTGCCAAGATCGCCGAGCTGTTCGACGATGCGCACTTTGTTTCTCAGAACCGTGAGTACACCATCTATACCGGTACACTGCTGGGGGAGAAGGTCTCTGTCTGCTCCACCGGTATCGGCGGGCCCTCCGCCTCCATCGCCATGGAGGAGCTGCACAACATCGGCGCTGACACGTTTATCCGCGTAGGGACCTGCGGCGGAATCGAGCTGGATGTCCGCAGCGGCGACGTGGTGGTCGCCACCGGCGCGATCCGCTTTGAGCATACCAGCCGGGAATATGCCCCCATCGAGTACCCCGCGGTGGCGAACTTCGAGGTCACCACCGCACTGGTCCAGGCGGCCAAGGCGCTGGGTAAGCGCACCCAGGTAGGCGTCGTTCAGTGCAAGGACGCGTTCTATGGCCAGCACAGCCCCGAGCGTATGCCGGTATCCTATGAGCTGCTCAACAAATGGGAGGCCTGGAAGCGCCTGCACGTCAAGGCCAGTGAAATGGAGTCCGCCGCCCTCTTTGTGGTGGCCGATGCCCTGAACTGCCGCTGCGGCAGCTGCTTCCATGTGGTCTGGAACCAGGAGCGTGAAAAGGCCGGCTTGGACCAGGATATGAGCGAGGACACTACCTCCGCCGTTCAGGTGGGCGTGGAGGCGCTGAAGCTGCTCATTCAGGCCGATCGCGCGGCCCAATAAGCTTCCCTGAAAAAAGCGCCCCTGTCATGCGCCCCCGGATGCGGACGGAAGGCTGACCTGTCCCGGTCGGCACCCCATGCTGCTATCTCATCAGCATCGTGTCAGTTATACCCCGGCTGACGCAGCCCCCTGAGAACAGAAGGAGGCACCCCCACCTCCTTGCCCTCGGCCACGCCGGGGGCGCTTTTTTTGACTGACATCTGAAAAAAATTCAGCAGGCCTGACAAAAAGTCTTGTTTTTCCTGTTAAAAAGCGTTAAGATGATACTTGCGCCGGAGGGCGCGCAGCATTTTGTAAAGGAGAGAATCACATGGAGCGTATCTTTCATCTGAAAGAGAACGGCACCTCCGTCAAGACGGAGATCCTGGCCGGTCTCACCACGTTCATGACGATGGCCTACATCATCGCCCTGAACCCCAACCTGCTGACCAACTTTGCCGTGGGCACTCCGCTGTGGAACGGTGTCTTTCTGGCCACCTGCATCGCCAGCGCCATCGGCACCGTGGTCATGGCCTTCCTCGCCAACAAGCCCTTTGTCATGGCGCCGGGTATGGGACTTAACAGCTTCTTCGCCGTCATCGCCGGCAATGTGGCCGCCATGCTGAACACCGACTACACCAGCGCCTTCCAGGCGGTGCTGTGCATCATTCTGGTGGAGGGTATCGTTTTCCTGCTGCTGAGCGTATTCAATATCCGCGACAAGATCGTTCACGCCATTCCTCTGGGCGTCCGTCTGGGTATCGGTCCCGCCATCGGCCTTATGCTGATGAACATCGGCCTGGGCTCCAACGTGGGCATCTATGCCGAGGGCAATGGCTATACCTCCCCCTTCTATGTCATGCGTGACTTCTTCGGCGCCATGACCCCCAGCGTGATCAAGGACCACATGGGTGCCGAGTACAGCCAGATGGTCCTGACTGTTATCACCATGTTCATCGGTCTGTTTGTCATCATCCTGCTGGCCAAGAAGGGCGTCAAGGCCGCTGTGCTGGTGGGTATGCTGGTAGCCTCCGTGATCTACTGGGCCGGTTGCTTTATCTTCCTGGGTACCAACCCCTTTGCCTCGCTGGAGGGCGCGTCCTTCCTGCCGCCTTTCCACGACATGGTGGAGACCACGCTGTTCAAATTTGACTTCACCGACTTCTTTAATATCGGCTGGTTCACAGCGATCAGCCTGATCATCACCTTCTGCATGATCGATATGTTCGACACCATCGGCACCCTGGTGGGTACGGCCTCCCGCGCCGGCATGACCGACAAGGACGGCAATATGCCCAACATGAAGGAGGCCCTGCTGTCCGATGCCGTGGGCACCGTGGCCGGCGCCTGCTGCGGCACCTCCACCGTTACCACCTTCGTGGAGTCCGCCTCCGGCGTGGAGGCCGGCGGCCGCACCGGCCTGACCAGCCTGACCGCCGCGTTCATGTTCCTGGCCTGTATGTTCATCGCGCCCGTGGCGGCCGTCATTCCCGCTGCCGCTACCTCCTCCGCCCTGATCTACGTGGGCATCCTGATGCTCCAGGGCCTGAAGAACGTGGATTTCGACGATCTGGACCAGGTGGTCCCCGTGTTCCTGATGCTGCTGGCCATGCCCATCTCCGGCTCCATCGGCCACGGAATCGGTATTGCCATGATTTCCTACACCGTGATCAAGGTGTTCTCCGGCCGTGCCAAGGATGTGTCTGTCCTGACCTACATTATTTCCCTGCTGTTTATCATCAAGTTCTTTGCCGTCGTCTAAACGGTCAGCGGCCCCCGGCTGTGCCGGGGGCCGCTTTTCATCCATGCGCACCGGCTCTTGGTCGGAGCGCATATTTTTATTGTTCCTGCTCGGCCTTGTATGCCATGGCCTCCTTCTGGTAGTCCAGCGCCGCCTGCCGCAGCTCGGCAATGGCTGCTTCGTCCAGCTGGCCTTTGATCTTGGCGGGGGAGCCGAAGGCCAAAGACCCGTCCGGTATCTCCACGTTCTGCGGTACCAGCGCCCCCGCGCCGATCAGGCAGTTGCTGCCGACCTTCGCGCCGTTCAGCACGATGGCGCCCATGCCGATGAGGGTGTTGTCACCCACGGTGCACCCATGGAGAATGGCCCCGTGGCCCACCGTTACGTTTTCGCCCACCGTCACCGGATGGTCGTAGTCCACGTGCACCACACAGTTATCCTGGATATTCGTGCCCGCACCGATGGTGATCGGCGCCCGGTCGCCCCGCAGCACCGCGCCGAAGAACACGCTGCTGTTGGCGCCCAGGGTCACGCTGCCCCGGACGGTGGCGTTGTCCGCCACAAAGGCGGAGGGATGGATGACAGGTTTTTTCATGGCTGCACCTCGCAAAAGTTTTCCTGCATTGTATCACAACTTTCCGGGAAAATCGACAGTCACGGTAAAATTTGTGCTTACATTTTTCGTCAGAATATGTTATACTGATGTCAGGTAATGGTGAGCAAAAGGGGAACGCATGGTCGTGTGCCATGTGCCTTTTTGTGTATATATGTGTATGTATGTTGCGGATAAGGAGCGTGTGTGATGTTTGCAGCGGGTGATCTGGTGGTATACGGCGGCGAGGGCGTCTGCCGGGTGGAGTCCATAGGGCCATCCGGTCTGGCCTATGACGGCGGCGACAAGGTCTACTATCATCTCTCTCCCCTGTACCGCGGCGGCACCGTTATGACTCCTGTGGACACCACTGTCCTCATGCGCCCCATCATCAGCCGAGACTGTGCGCTGGAGCTGATCGCTGCGCTGCCGGCCCTGCCGGAGCAGAAGCCCGCCGAGCGCGGTATGCGTGCTGCCAAGGATTTCTACCACCAGCTGGTGCTCCGCTGTGACTGCGCCGAGCTGGCCGCCATGATCCACGGTATCTGCCGCAAGCGGGCGTGGGCCCTGCGCCATGGTAAGAAGGTCAGCCAGATGGATGAGCGCTATCTCAAGCGGGCTGAGGACCAGCTCTACGGCGAGCTGGCCGCGGCACTGGATATGCCCCGGGATCAGATGATCCCCTATATCCGCCAGACCTGGGCCAAGTGGCCCGAGCAGCTGCCCAAGCAGGGGCAGGAGGAGCCGGCGGAGGCTGCTGAAGTGGAATAAGCGGACAGGGACGGCGGGAGCCGTCCCTGTTTTAACAGCAACTCATATCAAACATTTGGGGCGGAAAGGGTGTATTCTGTTCACAGCGAGAGAAGGGAGCAAGCCTATGTACGAATGGCAGCAGATGATCCAGACCGTCGTCAATGAGATGGACGACGCCATTATGCGCCGGGACGATCAGGCGTTGACACTGCGGGCGCTGGCGGCACGTCTGCACTATTCTGAGTACCACGCCACCCATAAATTCCGCGAGATCGCGGGTATGTCCCTGCGTACCTACCTGCACCAGCGGCGCCTGGCCTTTGCCCTGAAGGAAGTGCGCGATACCGACCGGCCTTTGCTGGACATCGCGCTGGACTACGGCTTTTCCGGGCAGGAGGCCTTTACCCGCGCCTTCAAGGCGCTCTACGGCGTTACCCCCGGTGTTTACCGCCGCCGGCCCCGCCCCGTAGTGCTCCGCACCCGCATCCATCCCTTCGATCGCTATATCTTTGGATTGGGAGAGATCGGTATGGTCAAAAGTGAACAGGGCGTCAAGACGTATTTCTATTTTGTGCCGGGGCAGTACTTCAAGTATATCCGGCCCATCAGACGGGAGAAATAAGAAAACAGGGCAGCCCAACGGGCTGCCCTGTTTTTCAGATCAAGAATTCCGCAGGGACGTCGTGGGAGGAAAACAGCAGCGGCGACAGTGTTCTGGCGTAGGCCCCGGTGTTCCCCACGGCCACAAGATCTCCCACCGCCAGCGCCGGACCGGTGAAGTTCTTAGCCAGCACGTCCGCGGCGCAGCAGAGGTTTCCTACGATGTCTACGGTCTCGGTGATGCCGGTATCCTCCGCAGGCAGGGCGGTGATGGGGAAGGAGGTCTCGCCGGTAAACAGAGGTTCCTGAGGCGCAAGGGGGCCTTCTCCGGCGGCGTTACGCAGCATGGCGGCAAGAGAGGGCTTCTGGAAGCCGTTGAGACAGTTTTCTACGATGACATAGGTGGTGCCGTGGGACGTCTTTTTGTCTACCACAGGCAGATAGTACGTTCCCGCCTGTGCTGTCAGAAACCGCCCGGACTCCACCAGCAGCCGTGCGCGGAGGGTACGGGCGTTTTCCTCTGCTACGGCCTGTGCACATTGCTTCAAGGTGCTCATGTTCAGCGGCGGTTGGCACGCCGGGTCGTAAACGATGCCTACTCCGCCGCCGAAGTTGATATACTCGATGGCACAGTCCAGAATATCGCGGACGCGGAGGGCCAGCGCGAAGCAATTTTTGTAGTAGCGGGCGAGAGTGTCCGCGGAGAGGTTCTGGGAGCGCAGGTGAATATGGAGGCCGCAGACGGCTACCGGCAGCGTTTGCAGCAGGATTTTCAGTGCCGGGAGATCGGACTCGTCGATGCCGAACTTGGACGTTCCGCCCGTACTGCCGTCCATACTGAAAGCGGGGTTCACGCGCAGGCCGATGGTCTTTGTCTCGCCGCGGGCAGCGGCCATAGCGGCGATTCGCCGCACCTCGCCGATAGAATCGGCGATCAGATGGCAGTTATCCCACGCGGCGGCCAGTGCACGATCACTTTTTCCGGCGGCGGAGAAGTAGATATCCTCCTGCGCGATCCCGCATTCCGCGGCCAGGCAGACCTCACCCGCACTGGCCGCATCCGCGCCGATGCCAAGCGCCGCAAGGTGCCGTATTACCGGTGGGAAGGGGTTGGCCTTCACGGAGAACAGAATATCAAAGCCGGGGAAGGTCCTGTGGAGAGTCTCTGCCTGTGCGGTAAGGATCTCGCGGGAGTAAATGTAGCAGGGCGCGTGCTGACGCGCCAAGGCGAGGGCATTTTCGCTCATGGGGCACCATCCTTTCGTGTACTGTTGATGACAGTATAGCATAGGGTGGAGGGGAAAGGCAAAACATTCCTTGCACGCCGACGTGAAGTGTGCTACAATACGGCGTGGATATGCGGGCGTGGTGGAATTGGTAGACTCGATGGATTTAGGTTCCATTGCCAACAGGCGTGCGGGTTCGAGTCCCGCCGCCCGCACCAAAAAGGGAAAGACACATATTCATGTGCCTCTCCCTTTTTGGTATGATGAACAGGAGGCGGCTCTATGAAACGAATAGCGTCCATACAGGACATTTCCTGTCTGGGGCGGTGCTCGCTGACGGTGGCGCTGCCGGTGATCTCCGCCATGGGGGTGGAGTGCGCCATCGTGCCCACGGCGGTGCTCAGCGCCCACACGGCATTCCCGGGCTTTGTCAGCCGGGATCTCAGCGACCAGCTGCCGGCCATCGCCGATCACTGGCGGTCCCAGCAGGTGCATTTTGACGCGCTCTATACCGGTTACATCGCCTCCGCGCCCCAGGTGCAGCAGGTGATGGATTTTTTCGACGCGGTGAAGAGCCCGGATACGCTGCTGATCGTGGACCCGGCCATGGCGGACCACGGGAAGCTGTACAGCGGGTTTGACGGCGCTTTCCCGGCGGCGATGGCCCGCCTGACGGCTCGGGCGGACGTGGCGCTGCCCAATATCACGGAGGCCTGTCTGCTGACCGGTACACTTTACCGGGAGGAGGTGGACGAGGGCTTTGCCCGTGAGCTGCTGCGGGGGGTGGCCGCGCTGGGGGCGAAGAAGGTGATCCTCACCGGGGTGTCCTTTGCGCCGGATAAGCTGGGCGCTATGGGCTATGACAGCGGCGCGGAGACATATTTTACCTGTCTCGGCCCGCGGAACCCGGCCTCCTTCCACGGCACGGGGGATATTTTTGCCGCCGTTGTCACCGGCGGGCTCATGCGGGGCATGACGCTGGAGCAGGCGGCTTCGCTGGCGGTGGAATTTGTGCTGGCCTGTATCGACGCCACGGCGCGGGACCCGCAGGCCGGGTGGTACGGCGTGGAGTTTGAAAAGGCGCTGCCGCTGCTGTGCGAACGGGTGCGGGACCTGCCGGAAAACTGAAAAAGAAAACAGCCCTGCGGCGCTGCCGCAGGGCTGCTGTGCATTTATTCGGGGTCGCCGTCCGCGTGCTCCGCCGGTTTGTCTTCGGCGGGGGTGCCTTCCGGGTCCTTATCCTCCGGCTTCTCATCGTAGTTCGGCATGGGGATGGGCTCGGACACGATGTTGATGTGTCTGGCGGGGGCCTCGATGGTCTCCGGTACGCTGGGCCGGAAGGCGGGCTGGCTGCTCTTGCTGGCGCCGTAGTTGTCCACGGTCTCCGGGTCACGGCCCTCGATGATGGCCATCATCTCCTGGCCGGTGATCGTCTCCTTCTTCAGCAGATAGGCGGCGATCTTATCCAGCAGCTCCCGGTTTTCCCGAAGGATCTGCTTGGCCTCCTCGTGGCACTGGCGCAGGATCTTGATGGTCTCGCGGTCGGCTGCGGCGTAGGTCTCCTGGGCGCAGGTCATGGAGTAGCCGCCGTCCAGATACTGGCTCTGGACGCTGCCCAGGGCCATCATGTCGAACTCGTCGCACATACCGAAGCGTGCCACCAGGTTCCGGGCCATCTCCGTGGCGCGCTCGATGTCGTTGGCGGCGCCGGAGGTCATGGTGTTGCACACCACCTCCTCACTGGAGCGTCCGGCCAGCAGGGTACGGATCTCGGTCAGAATGTCCTCGCGGGACATGAGGAACTTTTCCTCCTCCGGCAGGTGCAGGGTGTAGCCCAGCGCACCCTGGGTGTGGGGGACGATGGTGATCTTGCTGACGGGCTGGGCATTCTTCTGCTTGGCCGCCACCAGCGCGTGGCCCACCTCGTGGTAAGCGATAATGCGCTTTTCCGCCTCGGTGATGACGGTGCCCTTTTTCTCGCTGCCGGCGATGACCAGCTCAAAGGACACCAGCAGATCGTCCTGATTTACGGCCCGGCGGCCCTTGCGCACGGCACGCAGGGCGGCCTCGTTCACCAGATTGGCCAGGTCGGCGCCCACGCAGCCGGCGGTGGCCTGGGCGATCTTTTCCAGGTTCACGTCCTCGGCCAGGCGGATATTGCGGGTGTGTACCTGCAAGGTGGCCAGACGGCCGGCCAGGTTGGGCCGGTCCACGGTGATGCGCCGGTCGAAGCGGCCGGGGCGCAGCAGCGCCTTGTCCAGTACCTCGGGGCGGTTGGTGGCGCCCAGCACGATGACGCCCTTGCTGGGGTCAAAGCCGTCCAGCTCGGCCAGCAGCTGGTTCAGCGTCTGCTCGCGCTCATCGTTGCCGCCAAAGCGGCTGCCATCGCGGGATTTGCCGATGGTGTCGATCTCATCGATGAAGATAATGCAGGGAGCGACCTTGGCGGCCTCCTTGAACAGGTCGCGGACGCGGCTGGCGCCCACGCCAACGAACATCTCCACGAAGTCGGAACCAGAGATGGAGAAGAAGGGGACGCCGGCCTCGCCGGCCACAGCCTTGGCCAGCAGGGTCTTGCCGGTGCCGGGGGAACCCACCAGCAGCGCGCCCTTAGGCAGCTTGGCACCGATGGCGGTGTATTTGCCGGGATTGTGAAGGAAGTCGATGATCTCCTCCAGCGACTCCTTGGCCTCGTCCTGACCGGCCACATCCTTGAAAGTGACGCCGGTGGACTTCTCCATGTAGACCTTGGCATTGGCCTTGCCCACACTGCCGATGCCGCCGAAGCCGCCGCCTCCGGATTTGCTCATCAGACGCATGACCAGCATGAACGCGCCCACGATGAAGATGGTGGGCAGAATATACTGGATCATGATCATCAGGAAGGGGCTCATCTCGGCCTCATAGAAGCCGGTATAGGCCACATTGTGCTCCTCCAGCAGGGGGAGCAGGTCGGCGTTGGAGAGGTACACGGTGTACAGCGTCAGGCCGGAGTCCTTGGACTGGGTGTAGGTTTTTGTCTCCGTCTTGCTGCCGGAAGTGACCTCCTCGGTGAAGACGTAGCCGTCCACGGGGGTGACGTAGATGGTGCTGTCCTTGAACAGGATCTCCTTCACCTGATCCTTTTCGATCATGGAGATCATGTCGCTGTATTTGATCTCGTGACTGGTGCTCTTATTGGCGGCGTTGTTGTTGTAGGCGTTGAAATACTGGAACGCCACCGTCAGCACCAGTGCCCACGCGATCAGCGTGAGAACGCCGCGGAAACCGCCGTTTTTGCCGTTCTTGCCGCCGCGGTTGTTATTGTTGCTGCTGTTGTTATTGGCCATATATTTATCCTCCGTTTGACTTGTGAGGGGAATATAATTTCTAATCAGTATACCACACCTGCCCGAAAGTCTCAAGGCAAAGGCAGAGGGTTTTCCTGTAAAATTTCTATGAATGTGCCTTTATATTGACGAAAGGATGTGGTATACTGGTGACAATTATATGGATCGCGAGGTATGCCCCATGAGAGAGATAAAGGACACCGAGAACAGACGGCCGCTGCCCGACGCCGAGGCGGACGGCATCATCGAGGGCCGCAACGCGGTCATCGAGGCCCTGCGGACGGAGACGGCCATCGATAAAATTTACATCGCCAAGGGCGAGACGGATAAGACGCTGGGGCACATCGCCTCCAAGGCCCGCGCCGCGGGTATCGTGGTGGTGGACGCCGACCGGCGGAAGCTGGACGCCATGAGCCGCACCCATGCCCACCAGGGGGTCATCGCTCTGGCGGCCGTGCGGGAGTACGCCACGGTGGAGCAGATCCTGCAGTCCGCCGCCGACAAGGGCGAGGCGCCGCTGCTGGTGGTGTGCGACGAGATATCCGACCCCCACAACCTGGGCGCGATCCTGCGTACCGCCGAGTGCGCCGGGGCCCATGGGGTCGTCATTCCCAAGCGGCGCAGCGCGGGGCTGACGGCCATCGTGGCAAAGACCTCCGCCGGCGCGGTGAGCTATATCCCGGTGGCGCGGGTGCCCAACATCCCGGCGCTGCTGAAGGACCTGAAAAAGCAGGGCGTGTGGGTGTTCGGCACGGCGGCGGACGGGAATACCACGCTGTACAATGCCGATCTGAAGGGGCCGGCGGCCATTGTCATCGGCTCCGAGGGGACGGGCATGACCCGCCTGGCGGCGGAGAATTGCGATTTTCTGGTGAGCATCCCCATGAAAGGAAAGATATCCTCACTGAACGCCAGCGCGGCGGCGGCCATACTGCTGTACGAGGCTGTGCGGCAGCGGGGATAACGGAAAGCGACGCAGAACAGGAAGAAAACAGGAAAGAACAGCATGAGAAGGCGACGGGACGAGGAGCTATACGGCGCGTTCGACGAGCAGGAGGACGAGCTTTCACTGGAGGCCATTCTTGCCGAGTACGGCAAGGGTGGGCGTCAGCCTGTCCCGACGGAGGAAGCGGCGATACCGAAGACGCCGACAGAGGAAAGGGCTCCCGTGCCGGTATCGGAGGCAGTACCGCCATCTGAGACGGAGGCTCCGTCGGAGCCCGCTGCCCCGGAGAAAAACGAGCCGGAATACGAGGCCCCCGCGCCGGATCGGGTGGCGTTGAAGGATATCATGTCCCAGACGGTGGACGCGGTGCTGGAGGACGAGGATGACGGCGTCATCGCCCAGCCGGTGCCCCTGCGGGAACGCTTTGCGGCACTGCTGGAGAGGCTTCGCCGTCCGGCAGCGGAGCAGAAGCGCCGTCCGGCTTTTCAGGACACCGAGCAGCTGTTCGACGAGCCGGAGGAGGAACCGGAGCCGGAGGAACCACCGGAGCCGGAGCCCCTGCCGGAGGACGTGCTGCGGGATGCCAAGCGCCGGTGCAGCCGGCTGCGCGGCGGACTGATATGGGGGATGCTCCCGGCACTGGCACTGGTGGCCGCGGCGGTGCTGCAGGAGCTGGAAAAGCTGCCGTCGGCATGGCTGGACGAGTCGCTGCTGCGGTGCGCCGCCCTGGGGGCGGGGCTGTTGCTGACGGCGCTGGCCTGTATGCCGGTGTGGAAGCAGGCCGTGTCGCTGCTGCGTGAGGGAAGGGCGGGCTGTGAACTGTGTGCCGCTGTCGCCGTGCTGACGCAGCTGATCTGCTGTGTGTGCGGCATGGTCACGGGCAGTACCCGGGCCACACCCTATGCCGCCGCCGGCGCGCTGCTGATCCTGGCCTGCCAGTGGGGGCTGTACCTGGAGGCGTCGGCACTGCGGAACGCCTATCACCTGCTGGTGCTCAACGGCACCGTGCCCTATGTGGCGTCGGTGACGGCGGCGGGCGTATGCAGGCAGCAGGGGACGGCAGAGGGCTTTTACCGTCTGTGCAGCAAGCCCGATCCGGCGCGGAGATGGCAGAATTACGCCCTGCCGCTGGTGCTGGCCACGGCGGCGGTGCTGTCCGGCGTGGTGTGCTTTTCCGGCGGGAATATGAGCGATTTCCCCTGGGTGCTGACGGCGCTGACCACCGCCGGCGCGGGGCTGGGGATCCCCCTCAGCGGGGCCCTGCCCATGTACTATCTGTCCCGGCGGCTGAGCCGCAGCGGTTGCGCCGCCGCAGGCTATGCCGGGGCGAAGGCGGTCAGCCGGCCGCGGCGGCTGGTGCTGACGGACGATGATCTGTTCCCGGCGGGAACGGTGACACTGAACGGCTATAAGGTCTTCGGCGAGGAGCGCAGCCGCGCGGTGTCCTACGCCGCGTCGGTAGCCAGGGCGGCGGACAGCAGCCTGACGCCGCTGCTGGAGCGCCAGCTCACCGCCGAGGGCGGCTTCCGCCTGCCGGTGGAGTGGGTGAACTACTGCGAGGAGGGCGGCGTGGAGGCCAATATCCGGGGCGAAACGGTGCTCATGGGCAGTGCGTACTTTATGAAAAAGCGCAAGGTGGCCCTGCCCCGGGATATGAAGCTGTCTACCGGCGTGTTTCTGGCGGTAGACGGGGCGCTGACAGCGGTGTTTGCCGTGAAATATCAGCCCTCCCGCAACGCGGAATGGGCCCTGCGGACGCTGAAGCGGTTTCACATCGTGCCGGTGCTGGCCGTGCGAAGCGGCAACGTGACACCGGGGCTGATCAAGCGGAAATTCGGCGTGGATGCCAAGCCGGTGTATCCGGACGTGTCCACGCGGCTGGCGCTGGCCCAGCTGGCGGAGCAGCAGGGCGAGCAGCCCTGCGTGGCCATCTGCCGGGAGGGGCTCATGCCGCTGGTGGAGTCTGTGGCCGGGAGCCGCCGGGCGGTGAAGGCTGTACGGACCGCCACCCTCCTTAGCTACATCGGCGCGGCGGCAGGCGTGGCGCTGGCCTACTATCTCACCTCTGTGGGAAATTTCGCCCTGCTGACGCCCATTGCCATGGTGCTGTATCAGGTGCTGTGGCTGCTGCCGACGCTATTGCTGGCGGGGCTGGTGAAGCACTATTGATCCCGGGGGAATTTTGTGCCCTGCCTGCGCCAGCCCTTCTCGACGTATACCCGATACGCCGTCGCCGGTCTGTCATCGGCAGGACGGAAGATCTCTCCGATGTGGGGAGATAGTTCGCTAATGGCAGAAAGGGAAGCGCACATATGGAAAAGTACAGGACAACACTGCCGGCGGGGTATCGGGAAGTCGATGTCATCGATATAAAGAACGACAAAAGAGTGAGGGTGTGGGGAGATATCCTCTCCGTACTGCTGATGGCGGCCACGGTAGGTGTCGGCTGTCTTGTCGTGCCGTTGTCGGAGCTGATACGCTTTGATCATACGGATTTGGCAGCGCTGCTGTCCGTGCTCCTGCGGCTGCTCGCCGCGGGCCTGGGTGGGGTCGCCGTGATCGTGCTGACCTGTCTGCTGGCCGCGGCCGCCATGCGTTGGTGCGGGGCGGAAAAGACGAATTTCGGCATTACCAAAGGGTTGGTCTGTACGGTGGGCTGTGACGGATATTTCAGCCGTGGGGCATATGCGCGGTACACCCTGACCGCGCCGGCGATACTTTTTGCGGTGATCCTGTTGGCGGCGCTGGCGCTGCCGCGAAGCTGGTTCTGGGTGGCGTGGTTCTGGCAGATGAACAATATAAGCCTGATGGGAATGACCCTGTATATGCACCGAAGGCTGCGCCGCCTGCCGGAGGATATATGGATACAGGACGGCGGGACGGTCGTAACGGTATATGCGCCGCGGGACATTGGCGAGATGAACAGAGAATGACACCGTTGGTTGTACAAAGTGACGAAAAGTGCGGGATACTCCCGCACTTTTCCCACAAATATCTAAATTAGAGGTTGTCAGGCTTGAAGAAATACTATATAATCGGTACGTTGAGCTACTGTCCGCGGCTGTGGGCGGCGGACTTCAAGAAAATGAAGGGAGAACATCATCACTATGACTGCTAACGACATTCGCAATATCGCCCTGCTGGGTCACGGAGGCTCCGGCAAGACCTCTCTGGCTGAGCAGATGCTGTTTATGACCAAGGGTACTGACCGTCTGGGCAAGACCGCCGACGGCAACACCACCTGCGACTATGATGCCGAGGAGATCAAGCGCCAGATATCCATCTCCCTGGCCTTTGCCCCCGTGCAGTATAAGGGCAAGAAGATCAACGTCATGGACGCCCCCGGCAACTTCGATTTCTCCGGCGAGGCCGTGTGCGCCATCCGCGCCGCCGAGTGCGCCGTCATCGTGGGCAATGCCAAGGACGGCCTGTCCGTGGGTATGGAGCGTACCTGGAAGATGCTGGGCAAGAAGCCCCGGATGATGTTCATCAACCGCGTGGAGGAGGCCAACTCCGACTACGCGTCCTGCATTGAGGCCATCAAGGCCAAGTACGGCACCGCCATCGCCCCCATCGTGGCCACCAAGGCCGACGCCAACAAGGCTGTCACCGTCATCGTGGACCTGCTGCACAACAAGGCTTACGACGCCAAGGGCGAGTGCGCCATCCCCGGCGACATGGCCGACGAGGTGGAGGCCCTGCGCGCTGAGCTGATGGAGGCCGCCGCCGGCGCCGACGAGGAGCTGATGGAGAAGTTCTTCGAGACCATGGAGCTGTCCGCCGAGGATATGGCCAAGGGCCTGAAGATCGGTGTGCGCGACGGCAGCGTGTGCCCCGTGCTGTGCGGCTCCGCCGTTACCGGTATGGGCGTGGATATGCTGATGCAGACCATCGTGGATCTGGTGCCCGTGGCCACCGATATGCCCGCCGAGGCCGCCGAGGACGATGACGGCAACGCCATCGAGGTCGCCTATGACCCCAACGGCCCCACCGCTGCCTTCGTGTTCAAGACCATCTCCGACCAGTACGGCAAGTTCTCCATGATCAAGGTCATCCGCGGCAAGGTCACCAGCGATATGTCCCTGTATAACATGACCACCGGCAACACCGAGAAGCTGGGCCGCCTGTACACCATGAAGGGCAAGAAGGCCGAGGAGACCAAGGAGATCTGCTGCGGCGACATCGGCGCCATCGGCAAGATGGACAAGGTCAAGACCGGCGACACCCTGTGCGAGCCCAAGACCTATGTGAAGTTCGCGCCGCTGGCCTTTGCCCCCGCCTGCTACGAGCGCGCCATCTCCCCCAAGACCAAGCAGGAGATCGAGAAGCTGGGCACCGGCCTGAACAAGCTGAACGAGGAGGATCCCACCTTCTCCGTCACCAACAACGCCGAGACCCATCAGACCGTGATCTCCGGCGCCGGCGACATCCAGATCGACGTGCTGTGCAGTAAGCTGAAGAGCCGCTTCGGCGTGGACGCGGAGCTGGATACTCCCCGCGTGGCCTATCGCGAGAAGATCCGCAGCACCGTCCGCAAGCAGGGCCGCTATAAGAAGCAGACCGGCGGCAGCGGTCAGTTCGGCGATGTCCATATCATTTTCGAGCCCCAGACTGAGCAGGAGGATATGATCTTCGAGGAGAACGTGTTTGGCGGCTCCGTGCCCAAGAACTACTTCCCCGCCGTGGAAAAGGGCCTGCGCGAGAGCTGCCTGCACGGCGTGCTGGCCGGCTATCCCGTGGTGTTCCTGAAGGCCACCCTGGTGGATGGTTCCTACCACCCCGTTGACTCCTCCGAAATCGCGTTCAAGCTGGCTGCCAACCTGGCCTTCAAGGCCGCGCTGCCCGAGGCCAAGCCCGTGCTGATGGAGCCCATTGGTGAGCTGAAGGTCACCATCCCCGACAGCTATCTGGGCGATGTGATGGGCGATCTGAATAAGCGCCGCGGCCGTGTGATGGGCATGAACCCCACCGGTGACGGCGAGCAGGTGCTGGAGGCTGAGGTCCCCATGGCCGAGATGATGAGCTACGCCATCGATCTGCGATCCATGACCCAGTCCCGCGGTACGTTCACCTTCAACTTCGTCCGCTACGAGGATTGCCCCGCCGCGGCGCAGGAGAAGGCTATTGCCGAGGCTAAGGCGCTGGCCGAGGCCGAGTAAATTGAAATGAGGAGCCCGGTACGCTGTGCGTACCGGGCTCCTTTGCATATTTTCCGCACCGATAGGGGAGGCTAACAGGCACTGGAAAATTTTTTTAAAAAAATGCAAAAAACCTCTTTACAAATCCAAACGGGTGTGCTACTATACTAATGAAAACGATAATTGTTAGCAACAAGAAAGGAGCGCCGCAGATGGATAACACACGGTACAGCCCCAAGCGGGACGCCATACTGCAATGCCTGCGCTCCACCACCTGCCACCCATCGGCGGAGTGGGTGTACAGCCAGCTGAAGCCCCGCATACCCGACCTCTCTCTGGCCACCGTCTACCGCAATCTGGCGCGGTTCCGGGCGGAGGGCGCGGTGCAGGTCATCGGCTGTGTGGACGGCGAGGATCGCTACGACGGTGACACCGCCCCCCACGGGCACTTCGTCTGCCGCACCTGCGGCGCGGTCATCGACCTGCCGCCCATCCCGGTGGAGCTGCCGGATATGACAGCTGTGGGCGAGGCGGACAGCTGCGGCGTCGTGTTCTACGGCCGCTGCAACGGCTGCCTGGCCGAGAAGAAAACCAGTTGACAAATGCCGCTGCGGCGGCGTCAAAATAACAAACACAACGACATGAATACATTTATGGAGGTAACGATTATGAAGAAGTGGGTCTGTCCTGTTTGCGGTTATGTTCACGAGGGTGATGTTCCCCCCGCCGAGTGCCCGGTCTGCCACGTCAGCGGCGACAAGTTCCTGCTGCAGTCTGAGGAGAAGTCCTGGGCCGCCGAGCACATCGTGGGCGTAGGCAAGGTCTTTGGCGACGATGTCCCCGAGGATGTCCGCAAGGAGATCATCGACGGTCTGCGCGCCAACTTCGAGGGCGAGTGCTCCGAGGTCGGTATGTATCTGGCCATGGCCCGTGTGGCCCACCGCGAGGGCTATCCCGAGATCGGCCTGTACTGGGAGAAGGCCGGCCTGGAGGAGGCCGAGCACGCCGCCAAGTTCGCCGAGCTGCTGGGCGAGGTCATCACTGACAGCACCAAGAAAAACCTGGAGATGCGCGTGGATGCCGAGAACGGCGCGACCGCCGGCAAGTTCGAGCTGGCGAAGCTGGCCAAGAAGTACAACCTGGACGCCATCCACGACACCGTCCACGAGATGGCCCGCGACGAAGCCCGCCACGGCAAGGCCTTCGAGGGTCTGCTGAACCGCTACTTCGGCAAGTAAGCAAGTTTGATAAGATAGAAAAGCAGGGAGCGTTTCGCTCCCTGCTTTTGCTGCTCCGGCCTCGTGTCAGCCGGCCATGATCTCGAATTTCAGCACGCCCTCTGCTACGGCGGGGACGGGGGAGTTTTACGCCGCCTGCGGGCGGGGACACCTCATCCGCTCCCAGGGGGAAGGCGTGGGAGGTCAGTTCTCGCCGTTTTCGGCCACCCAGCGGCGGACGTAGTCCACGAAGCGGCGGGTGGAGGCGGACTGGGCCTTTTCATCCTTGACGGCGATGCCGATGTTGCGGTAGAAGCGCTCGGGGGCGTGGCAGGCGGCCACGGGATAGGGGCTGCGGCGGACCATCAGCTCCGGCAGGAGGCTGATGCCCAGGCCCTTGGACACCATGGCCAGGATGGTGCGGTCCTCGCGGGCGGTGTATTTCACGTTGGGGTGGACGCCCATGGCGTCCAGGGCGGCGGTAAGCTCATAGTCGCGGCCCTCCTCCAGACGGATGAAGGGCTCGGCGGACAGGGCCGACAGGGGAAAAGCCGCCGCGTCCGCCAACGGGTGGCCGCAGGGGACGACCACCAACAGCTCATCCCGGTACAGGGGGTGGGCGCAGAGGGATTTTGCTGAGGGCAGGCGCAGGAAGCCGCAGTCTACCTTGCCCTGGAGGATCCACTCCTCGGTCTGGCCGTAGAAATCGGCATCCACCACCTCGAACTCGATGTTGGGGTAGACGTCGCCGAAGCTTTTGAGGATGGAGGGGAGCCACTGGGCGGAGACGCTGGAGAAGGTGGCCACCTTGACCAGACCGGCGTCCAGGCCCTTCAGGTCCGCCGCGGACTGCATGAGGGCATGGTGGGCGGCGCAGAGGGCCTCGACCCGGGGCAGCAGCGCGCGGCCGTCAGCCGTCAGCACCACGCCGCCGCGGTTGCGGCTGAGCAGCGTGATTCCCAGCTCGTCCTCCAGCGCCTGGACGGCGTGGCTGACGCCGGACTGGGTGAAGTTCAGCTCCTCCGCCGCCCGGGAGAAGCTGCCGCACTCCACGGTCTTGAGGAACATCTGGTATTTGGATACGCTCATGGCGGGACCTCCTGTACAGTCGCTGTCGCTATTATATCATACTTTTTCTCATACTTGCAAATACAATTATGCGTTTTACAACTGAAAACTTTTGTGGTAGTATAAGGACAATGAAACAAAACAACAATATGGAGGTAATAAGTTATGGCTATCGTATCCAAGACCACCCGCTGCGCCGTCTGCGGCAGCACCGATGTTACGTTTTCCGAGGCGACCAAGCACTATCACTGCGCGTCCTGCGGCGCCGATGAGGCCCACGCCATGAACGCCGCCGATGTGGCGGCCATCAACAGCATCGCCGCACTGGGCGACACCGAAGGCAAGCTGGACGAGCTGCGCCGCCGCTATCCCAACCTGGACATCACCAGCTGGACCCGCGAGAACCGCGTCCAGATGTGATCTTACCCCCTCCTTTCACAAAGCAAAAACCGGCGCCGGGGGGCGCCGGTTTTTGCTTTGTCTTTCACCGCAGCACTGCTGTTACAGGGCGGCGCGGATGGCGGCCAGCAGGTCGCCGTAGTCCTCGAAGGCGGGCAGGTCGGGGTAGTCCTGCTTGATCTTGTCGGGACCGCGGAAGAGAAAGCCGGCCTTGCTGTGGAGGATCATCTCCAAATCGTTATAGCTGTCGCCGCTGGCGATGGTGTCGTAGCCGATAGACTGAAGGGCCTTGACGGTGGTGAGCTTGGAGTGTTCACAGCGCATGAGGTGGCGGGTGATGTAGCCCTCGCCGTCCACCTCGAGGGTGTTGCACAGCAGGGTGGGATAGCCCAGCTTGGCCATGAGGGGCATGGCGAACTGGTCGAAGGTGTCGCTGAGGATGACCACCTGAGTGTCCTTACGCAGCGCGTCCAGGAAGTCCTTGGCGCCGGGCAGGGGGGCGATGCGGGAGATGGTCTCCTGAATGGCGCTGAGCTTCAGGCCGCGCTGCCGCAGCAGATCGATGCGCCAGCGCATGAGTTTGTCATAATCCGGCTCATCGCGAGTGGTGCGGCGCAGCTCGGGAATGCCGCTTTCCTCGGCAAAGGCGATCCAGATCTCGGGGACGAGGACACCCTCCATGTCCAAACAAACGATATTCATAGGGAACGGTTCCTTTCTTTTATTTCAGCACGTCGGACAGCACATAGTCCAGCATGGCGTCCTTGTCGATGACGTCGGTATGGAGGACGGGGCGGCCCTCCAGGCCGCGGAGATTTTTGGGGATGTCCATGCCGGTGAGGGCGTGGAGCTGCTCCATCATGGCGAACTCATCGTCACCGGATGCCTCGCCCAGGGCGTGCAGCACGGCGGCGGGGAACTTGTAGGGCGAGGCGGTGGACAGGACCACCATGGGGACGCCCTCGCGGGTATGCTTCTCCGCTACGGCCCAGGCCACGGCGGTGTGGGGGTCGCAGAGGTACTTGTGCTCACGCCACACCCGACCGATGACCTCCGCCGCGCCGGCATCGTCGCAGCAGCCGCAGCCGAAGACGGCGCGGAGCCTCTCCAGCATCCAGCCGCTGACCTGATACCAGCCCTGGGTGTTCAGCTCACGCATCAGGCGCTCCACGCAGCTGGCATCCTGGCTGACCAGATAGAGCAGACGCTCGAGATTGCTGGACACCAGGATATCCATGGAGGGGGAGGTGGTCTTGTAGAAGGGGCGGCGCTTGTCGTAGCGGCCGGTGGTCAGGAACTCGGTGAGTACGTCGTTGGCGTTGCTGGCGCAGATCAGGCGGCCCACAGGCAGGCCCATCTGCCTGGCAAAATAGCCGGCCAGAATGTCGCCGAAGTTGCCGGTGGGGACGGTGTAGTCCACCACGTCGCCCAGCCGGATGCGGCCGGACTTCACCAGATCGCCGTAGGCGCGGAAGTAATAGACCACCTGGGGGGCCAGACGGCCGATATTAATGGAGTTGGCGGAGGAGAGCATGGCGCCGTGGAGGTCCTTGTCCTTGCAGGCGGCGAAGATCTCCTTCACGCCGGTCTGGGCGTCGTCGAAGTTGCCGCGGACGGCGCAGACGCGGACGTTGGCGCCCTCCTGGGTGGCCATCTGGGCCTGCTGAACGGCGGAGACGCCGCCATAGGGGTAGAACACAGTGATGCGGGTGCCGGGCACATCGTGGAAGCCCTCCATGGCCGCCTTGCCGGTGTCGCCGGAGGTGGCCGTCAGGATGACCACGTCGCCCTTCATGCCCTCAGCCTTGGCCGCCGCCACGATGAGGCGGGGCAGGACGCTGAGGGCCACATCCTTGAAGGCGGAGGTGGGGCCATGGTACAGCTCCAGCACGTATTTATCCGCCACGGGGGTCAAGGGCGTCAGGTCGGACGTGGGGAACTTGCCGGCGTAGCTGTCGCGGACCAGCCGGTCCATGTCCTGAAAGTCCGGCAGCAGGGCGTGGAGGATATCCGCCGCCATGGAGAGGGTGTCCTTTTCCAGGGCGGCGCGCCAGTCGAAGCGCAGGGCCGCCGGGTCGCAGATGTACAGGCCGCCGTCCGGGGCGATGCCCTGGAGCACCGCGTGGGTGGAGGAAGCGGTGAGCTGCTCGTTTCTTGTGCTGTGGTAGATCATGGTAAAAAGCCTCCGAAAAAACTTTTGAAATTGGGTCTTGCATTTCTGATATGGCTATGATACACTGTCCCCATCAAAAAAGCAAGTGTTTTTCCCTCATGGACATAAAATATTTTTTTGTCGCGCATGAAAAACCCTGCACACAATAACCAAAGCGAAAGAGGCAAGGACTATGTTGAAAGTGTTGAAATTCGGCGGGTCGTCCATGGCGGATGCCCACCAGCTGGAAAAAGTACGCTCCATCGTGGAGGCAGACCCCGCCCGCCGGGTGGTGGTGGTCAGCGCCGCCGGAAAACGGTTCAAGGACGACCACAAGATCACGGACCTGCTGTATCTGTGCCACGCCCACCTGCAGTACGGCGTCAGCTGCGACGGTATATTCGATATGGTACGCAGCCGGTATCTGGAGATTCGGGACGAGCTGGGCCTGTCCACGCCGCTGGAGGCGGAATTCGACGCCCTGCGCGCCAAGATGGACAAGGGCATCTCCGCCGATGAGCTGGTGAGCCGGGGCGAGTATTTCGCTGCCCGGATCATGGCCGACTGCCTGGGCTTTGACTTTCTGGACAGCAGCCTGTGGCTGCACTTCCGCATGGACGGCACGGTGGACCAGGAGGCCAGCTATCAGGCTCTGGTCCATGCGGCCAGCGGGCGGAAGGTAGTCATTCCCGGCTTCTACGGCGTGCTGCCGGACGGCAGCATCCACACCTTCAGCCGGGGCGGCAGCGACATCACCGGTGCGCTGGCGGCGGCGGCGCTGGACGCCGACGTGTATGAGAACTGGACGGACGTGTCCGGCTTCCTGATGGCCGACCCCAAGATCGTAACCGACCCGCGGCCCATCGAGCGCATTACCTACGCCGAGCTGCGTGAGCTGAGCTACATCGGCGCGCAGGTGCTGCATGAAGGCACCGTCTCCCCGGTGCGGGAGAAGAACATCCCCCTGAACATCCGCAACACCAACCAGCCGGAGCACCCGGGCACCATGATACGGGAGGCCTTCGACGACACGGCGGCGGAGCTGCAGGAGAGCAGCATGATCACCGGCATCGCCGGAAAGAAGGGCTTTTCCGTCATCACCATGACCAAGAACGGAATGTCCTCGGAGCTGGGCGTTATCCGCCGGGTGCTGGAGATATTGGAGCGCTATCACATCAACGTGGAGTACATCCCCTCCGGTATCGACTCGGTATCGCTGGTGGTGGAGGCGGCCAAGGCCGCGCCGTATCTGTATCAGGCACTGGGCGACATGGAGAAGGAGATCAAGCCCGACAGCCTGCACGTTACCGACGGTATGGCCGTGGTGGCGGCCGTGGGCCGGAAGATGGCCTTCCAGCCCGGTTCCTCCGGCAAGATCTTCGCCAAGCTGGGCGAAAACGGCATCAATATCCGCATGATCACCCAGGGGCCCGAAGAGCTGAACATCATCGTGGGCGTGGACAGCGCCGACTTTGAGAAGGCTATCCGGGTGCTGTACAACAGTTTTGTAAAATAAAGTGCGTCTCCTGCGCCCATACTTCGCCGCAGCGGCTTGCCGTACACAAGGTGCGCCTGCGCCATGCGCCGCATCTGAACGCAGGATACGTCACTTATTCGATATCGAGAAAAGGAGTACATCATATGAAAAAGTATAAAGTTGCTATTCTGGGCGCCACCGGCGCGGTGGGCCGCGAGATGATGAAGGTACTGGCCGAGCGCGATTTCCCCATCGAGGAGCTGCACCTGCTGGCGTCGGCCCGGTCCGTGGGACAGGCTGTCCACTGGAAGGGCCACGACCTCCCCGTGGAGCTGGCCTGTGACGAGGCCTTCAGGGGCATGGACATCGTGCTGGGCGCGGCGGAGAACGACATCGCCAAGCAGTTCGCCCCGGCCATCGTCAAGGCGGGCGCGGTGTTCGTGGATAACTCCAGCGCCTTCCGCATGGACCCGGATGTGCCCCTGATCGTGCCGGAGATCAATCCGGAGGACGTGAAGAAGCACAAGGGCATCATCTCCAACCCCAACTGCACCACCATCGTTTCGCTGGTGGCCATCAACGCCCTGAACCACGACAGCCCCATCGAGAGCATCGTGGCCAGCAGCTACCAGGCGGTGTCCGGCGCCGGCGCCGGCGGCCCCATCGAGCTGATGGACGAGGTGGAGCTGCTGCGGGAGGGCAAGCCGGTGGAGCCCAAGGTGTTCCAGTACCAGATCGCCTACAACGTCATCCCCCAGATCGGCGGCGAGGCCTTTGAGGGCTATACCTCCGAAGAGATGAAGATGCAGAACGAGGGCCGGAAGATCATGCACCTGCCGGAGCTGAAGGTCAGCTGCACCTGCGTCCGCGTTCCTGTGGTACGGAGCCACAGCGTGTCCATCGTGGTGCGGACCAAGGAGAAAATCAGCGTGGAGCGCGCCCGGGAGCTGATCGCCGCCGCCCCCGGCTGCCGGCTGGTGGACGACCTGGCCAACAAGCGCTATCCCATGCCGCTGGAGACCAGCGACCAGGACCTGGTGTTCGTGGGCCGTATCCGGGACGACCTGACCAGCGACAACGGGCTGAACATCTGGTGCTGCGGCGACCAGGTACGCAAGGGCGCGGCCACCAACGCCGTGCAGATCGCCCAGCTGCTGATCGCGGAGTAATTGTAAACAAAGTGAGGCCGCCCGGAGGGCGGCTTTACTTTTGGCGCAAAACCATATATAATGGGGAAAAGTCTATTCCCGGAGGAAGTCCTATGAAACGATGGAAGCGGGGCGCGGCCATGCTGCTGTGCCTGTGTATGATGGCGGCGCTGCTGGCCGGCTGCGGCCGCGGCCGCAGCGGCGAGAGCACCGCGTCGGTGGTGATGACCGGCAGCGTGTCCACGGTGGACCCGGCCTATGCCGCCACACAGGCGGAGCGCACCCTGGTGCTGCACCTGTTCGACAACCTGTACCGCTGGACGGCGGAGGGCGCGGTGCCCGCAGCGGCCCACGCCTACGACTGCACGGACAACGAGGACGGCACGCAGACGTACACGTTCCACCTGCGGCGCGACGGCAAGTGGTCCGACGGCAGCGACGTGACGGCAGAGGATTTCGTGTACGCCTGGCGGCGGCTGACAGCACCGGAGACGGACAGCCAGGAGGCGGATATCCTGTCCATGGTGGCGGGCTATGAGGACGCCCACGCGGGCGACCCGGAGGCGCTGGGCGTATACGCCGAGGACGAGCACACCTTCGTGGTGACGCTGAGCACGATGTGCCCGTACTTTGTGGACGCGGTGTGCACAGCGGCGGCCACCATGCCGGTGCAGCAGAAGGCTGTGGAAGGCGGCGAGGGCTGGAGCGCCAGCCGGACGTGGTTCGTGGGCAACGGGCCGTACCGCCGCACCGGCGACTGGAGCGACAGTCTCTTCGCCACGCTGGTGAAGCAGGAGGACCACTATAACGCGCGGCAGGTGCGCGCGGACCGGATCGAGATCCGGTTCAAGAGCGCGGCGGAGGCCGCCAAGGACGCGGGCACCGCGGACGCGGTCATCGGCGCGGCAGGAGAGGACGGCACCTACGGCGGCAGCAGCACCGTGGGCGTGCTGCTCATCAACCAGATGGCCACCAACATGGACCGGACGGAGCTGCGGCAGGCCATGAGTCTGGTCATCGACCGGGATGCGGCGGCCGGCGCTCTGGGCGCGGACTATGCCGCCGCGGAGGGGCTGGTGCCCCACGGCATACGCACCGCCGGAGGCGAGGAGTTCCGGGCGGTCAACGGCGCGGTGATCGACTGCGAGGCGGATACCTACACGGACCGGTGCAGTCAGGCGCTGGAGCTGATGACGCAGGCGGGCCTGCGGCGGCCGGAGGCGCTGATAAGCCTGGGGACGGTGACGCTGCTGTACCGGAATACGCCGGCGCAGACGGCACTGGCCCAGCGGCTGCAGAAGGTGTGGCAGGAAAAACTGGGACTGAGCGTGACCCTGCAGGGTGAGGATGCGGAGACGTATCAGCAGCTGCTCAGCAGCGGCGCGTTCACCCTGGCCCTGACGGAGCTGGACGCGCTGTACAACGATGCATCAGCCTATCTGGACCTGTGGCGCAGCGGCGACACGCGGAACTACGCGCTGATCTACATGAACGCCTATAACATTCTGATGCGGGTGGCGGCGGCCAGCACCTCCGCCGAGGCGCGGGACGCCTATTTGAAGGATGCGGAGTGGCTGCTGCTGGACACGGCCAACGTGATACCGCTGTATGAGAAGGGGCAGGCCTACGCCCTGCGCGGCGACGTGACCGGCGTGGTGTCCGACGGCATGGGTGCGTGGTACTTCGGCGCGCTGTGGCGCGTGGAGCAATAAGTGAAAAACGCCCGGACCAACAGGCGTTAAACGCCTGCCCGCTATACTGTACGGAGAAAGCGCATATTTCCGGCCCCACAGCAGAAAGGAGCGATCATACTGATGATAGAAAAAGCTGAGGTCACAGCACTTTTGCAGCAGCTCACGGCCATCAAAAGCGAATATTTCCATGAGGACGAGATCATGGCCTTCGCCAGGGATTGGCTGTGCCGGCAGGGACTGCCCGCACAGCTGCACGAATACCACGATGCCAAGGTCACAGATTTCCATGGAAAAAATGTCATCGCCGTTATCGACGGCGGCAGACCCGGACCGGTCATCTGCCTGAACGGCCATCTGGACACCGTGCAGCTGTGCGGCGGTTGGACCCGCGATCCCTACGGCGAGCTGGACGGCGACAGGCTCTATGGTGTGGGCGCGCTGGACATGAAATCCGGCTGCGCCGCGCTGATGGTCACGGCCGCCCGCTTCGCCGCCGCCCATAAGACCTTCGCCGGGAAGATCAAGCTGGCGCTGGTCTCTGACGAGGAGGGCCCCTACGGCCTGGGCACCAATGCCCTCATCGAGGACGGCTATCTCTCCGACGTGGACTTCTCCATCATCACCGAGCCAAGCGCCGGCTTTGACGGCAAGCCCTTCCCCGATGTCTGCCTGGGTGCCCGGGGCGGCTATGGTCTGGAGATCCGCTTCTACGGAAAGTCCGCCCACGCGGCCAACCCGGAAAAGGGCCACAGCGCCCTGCTGGACGCGGCCAAGGTGGCGCAGGCCCTGGAGCAGGTGGACTATGTTGAGGACCCGCACCTGGGCAAGGGCACCTGCTGCGTGGTGGGCATCAACGCCGACGGCGGCGCGTGCAGCGTGCCGGACTTCGCCGTGCTCCACCTGTTCTGGCACATCGTGGTGGGCGAAAGCCCGGACACCATCGTCCGCGAGATCGAAAAGGCCGTGCAGCGCGCCGGTATCACCGGGCGGTATGAGATCTGCTTCCGCGAGGCGCCGTCCGAGGGCTCCCGGGGCTTCATGCCCTACACCGTCCCCCAGGACGAACCCATGACCGTCTCCCTGCTGGAGTCCATCCGCAAGGTCACCGGCAAGGAACCCACCATCTCCTACTTCGCCAGCATCGGCGATTTCAACTACCTGGGCACACGGCTGGGCGCGCCGGCCATCATCTTCGGCGCCGACGGCGAGAACTATCACAGCAGCGACGAATACGTCCTGCTGGACTCCGTCCACCAGACCGCCGAGGCCGTTTACGACTTCCTGGAGAAAACACTGCTGCCCTGAGCAAGCAAAACCACCCCCGGCGAGGAGCCGGGGGTGGTCTGTTTTTCAGAAGGTCATCTCCAGTCCGCACTTCAGCTGGTGCAGTCTGTCGCCCAGGACCGTCTCCATCACGCCGCAGGCCCTCTCCCGGGTGCAGCGGCGGCGCAGGCGTACTGCACGGCCAATTCCACTCTTGCGCTCCGGCATTTTTCGCGGTAAAATAGCACCACAAAAAAGGAGGGCAATGCCATGATCTATCGTGATTTTCAGGACCTGCACCTGTCCCTGCTGGGCTTCGGCACCATGCGCCTGCCCACCACGGCGGACGGCACCATCGACGAGGACACCACCCAGGCGATGGTGGACTATGCGCTGGCCCACGGCGTCAATTATTTCGACACCGCCTGGCCCTATATGCAAAATCTGTCCGAGACGGTGGTGGGCCGCTGCCTGAAAAAGCATCCCCGGGACAGCTTCTACCTGGCCACCAAATACCCCGGCCATATGCTCACCTGCGACCCGGACCCGGCGGACATCTTTGCCCAGCAGCTGGAGAAGTGTCAGGTGGACTACTTCGATTTCTACCTGCTGCACAACGTCTATGAAAACGACGTGGATATCTACACCGATCCCCGGTGGGGCATCATCGACTATTTTGTGGAGCAGAAGCGCCTGGGCCGCATCAAGCACCTGGGCTTTTCCACCCACGCGGACCTTCCCTGCCTCACCGCTTTTCTGGAGCGCTATGGCAGGGAGATGGAGTTCTGTCAGATCCAGCTGAACTATCTGGACTGGACCATCCAGCGGGCCAGGGAGAAATACGAGCTGCTGGAAAAGCACCATATCCCCGTCTGGGTCATGGAGCCGGTCCGCGGCGGCAAGCTGGCCGCCCTGGATGCCGACAGTGAACAGCAGCTCCACGCCCTTCGCCCCAACGCCAGCATCGCCTCCTTCGGCTTCCGCTGGCTCCAGGGACTGGATAACGTCCACATGGTCCTCTCCGGTATGTCCGACATGGCGCAGATGGCGGATAATGTGGCCACCTTCGAGCACCTCGACCCCCTCTCCCCCGCTGAGGAGGCGATCCTCTTTGCTGCGGCGGATAAGATGAAGAATTCCATCCCCTGCACTGCCTGCCGCTACTGCTGTGACGGCTGTCCCCAGCAGTTGGATATCCCGGATCTGCTGCACAAGTACAACCAGCTCCGCACCGGCAGCGGCAGCACCATCAAGATGCAGCTGGACGCGGTGCCCGCGAACAAGTGGCCTCACGCCTGTCTGGGCTGCGGCGCCTGCACCGCTGTCTGCCCCCAGAAGATCGTCATTCCCGATGAACTGGCAGCCTTTGCCGCCGAGCTGGACAAGCTGCCCGACTGGGTGGAGGTCTGCCGCCAGCGGGCGGAGGCCGAGGCGCGGGAGCGCGCCTCCCGCGGGCTGTAAGCGCACAAGAAGAAGTCCCTCCCGGCGGGAGGGACTTCTTTTGTTTACACCTGATATTTCGCCGCGCAGCGTTGGTACTGCTCCCGGAAGTTCGGGTCCCGGCGCCGCGCCGCATCCAGCGTGGCGTGCATATTCAGATCGTGGTGGGCGGCGTCGATCACGCACCCGGCGATATTGGAGCAGTGGTCCGAGGTACGCTCCAGATCCGTCAGCAGGTCGGACCAGACAAAGCCTGCCTCGATGCTGCACTGGCCTTGCTGCATCCGCAGGATATGTCGGGTACGCAGCTGCTCCTTCAGATCGTCGATGACCTGCTCCAGCGGCTCCACCTGCCGGGCGGCGGTCATATCCTGCTCCCGGAAGGCGTCCAGCGCCCGCATGAGGATATCGTTGACCGCGGCGGACATCACGCTCAGCTCCCGCTTCGCCTCGTCGCTGAAGGCCAGCCCCTTCTCCCGCAGCTCCTCCGCCGACTCCAGCACGTTCACCGCATGGTCGGAGATACGCTCAAAATCGCCGATGGCCTTCAGCAGCTCCGCGGACTCCTCGCTCTCCTGCTCACCCAGCTTCTGGGCGCTGAGCTTTACCAGATAGGTGCCCAGCACGTCCTCGTAGTGGTCGCAGCGGCTCTCATCCTCCCGGATGGCGGAGGCCAGCGCTTCGGTGTAGTGGTCAAAGCTCCGCAGGGCGTTTTGCAGCGCCCGCACGGCAACCTCCGCCATCTCGCAGGTGACGACCCGGCAGCGCTCCAGCGCCACGGCCGGTGTGGTCAGCAGGCGCTGGTCCAGCTCCACCGTTTTATCGGCCGCGTGGGCCTTATCCGGCACCAAGCGGATAGCCAACTTCTCCAGCAGGTCGCCGCAGGGCAGCAGTATGGCCGTACACAAGATATTGAACACCGAATGGGCCACAGCGATACCCGCCATAGACGCCGCCTTGTTCAGCAGTACCGGGGCAAAGATGGCCTTGACGATGCAGAACACCGTCAGCAGCACCGCCACGCCGATCACATTGAACATCAGATGCACCACGGCCGCCCGCTTGGCGTTTTTGTTGGTGCCGACGCAGGAGATCAGCGCCGTGACGCAGGTACCGATGTTCTGGCCCATGATAATGGGCACCGCGGCGGCGTAGCTGACCTGGCCGGTAGAGGCCAGCGCCTGCAAAATACCCACCGAGGCGGAGGACGACTGGATGATCGCCGTCAGCACCGCGCCCACCAGCACGCCCAGCAGCGGGTTTGTAAAGGCCAAAAACAGCTCTGCAAACCCCGGCACGTCCTTCAGCCCCGCCACCGCGGCGCTCATGGTGTCCATGCCGAACATCAGCGTGGCAAAGCCAAGCAGAATGGAGCCAGTCTCCTTTTTCCGGCTGTCCTTGCAGAACATATAGAAAATGATGCCGATCAGCGCCAGCACCGGCGTAAAGGCGGTGGGCTTCAGCAGCTGCAGCCACACGCTGCCGCCGTCGATCCCCGCCAGGCTCAGCAGCCAGGCCGTCACCGTGGTGCCCACGTTGGCGCCCATGATAACATTGATAGCCTGCCGCAGGGTCATCAGCCCGGAGTTCACGAAGCCCACCACCATGACGGTGGTGGCCGATGAGCTCTGAATGATGGCGGTGATGCCCAGTCCGGTCAGGAAACCGGCACCCACGCTGCCGGTCATTTTATCCAGCAGCGTCCGCAGCTTGCCGCCGGCCCGGCGCTCCAGCGCCTGGCCCATGAAATTCATGCCGAACAGAAACAGGCACAGCCCGCCCAGCATGGTCAGCGCATGAAAAATATCCATTTTCTTTCCCTCAACTTTACATTTTCTCAGATGTCACCTTATTGTCCATCTACATTGTACGGTATAAATGTCAAGTTCGCAGGCCATCTTTTGTAAAATCCATGTAAAACAGCGCAAAAAGAAGCACCCGTACGGGTGCTTCTTTTTTATGCTTCTTTTACCGCTGGCCCTTGTCGTAGGGGATACCCTCCGCCTTGGGTGCGCGGGATTTCTTGGATGTGAAGGCCAGCACCACCAGCGTGATCAGGTACGGCAGCATACGGTACACGTGGGAGCTGATGCCGATCTCCGCCAGCCAATACACGCCGTCGCCGTTGATATCCAGGCTGGAGTACGCCGCGGCGATACACTTGAACAGGCCGAACAGCAGCGACGCCCCGGCGATGTTCAGCGGCTTCCAGTTACCGAAGATCATAACGGCCAGCGCCAGGAAGCCGAAGCCCGCCACATCGCCGTTGGCCGTGCAGTTGGCCGTGGTCAGGGCGTAGACAAAGCCGCCCATGCCGGCCAGCGCGCCGGAGATGGTCGTACCGGCATAGCGCATCTTGTACACGTTGATACCCACGGAGTCCGCCGCCTGGGGATTTTCACCGCAGGAGCGCAGCCGCAGGCCAAACCGGGTCTTGTACAGCAGGATCGACAGCACCACGAAAATGATGATGCAGACATAGGTCGCCAGATACACCTTGTGCAGGAAGGTATTGCCCAGGAAGCCCAGGTCGTCCGTCTTCGCGTAGCCCAGAGTGGTCTTCTTGATCATGAACCAACTGGCCGCATCGCCGGTGGCCATTTGCAGGGTGTTCTGGTTGGCGATGATACGGATGAGGAACAGCACCAGGGCCGGAGCCATCAGGTTCAGCGCCGTACCGCCGATGGTCTGGTCCGCCCGCAGATTTACGGAGGCAAAGCTCAGCAGCAGGGAGAAAATGGCGCCGAATATGGCCGCCACCAGCATAGCCAGCAGCTCAAAGCCCTGCAAAGCCACCCAGTCGCCGGCAGCCTTGGCCGCGTCGTAGACATGGTTGGTCTGCATGATGTTCACGAACAGCACGCCGATAAACGCACCCAGGATCATAATACCTTCCAACGCCAGGTTGATGATACCGCTGCGCTCGGCGAACACGCCGGCCAGCGCCACGATCATCAGGGGAACGGCGTAGATCATGGTCTGTTGGATCAGAAATGTCATGCCTGCCCCCCTCCTTCCTCCGGCTGCTCAGGTACCTGCGGTGCTTCCTCCATCGGTATGTCCGGTATGTCCTCCGGCGGCACATCCAGTGGCGGTGTCTCCGCCTCTGCCGGTATATCCGCCGTGGTGGTCTTGTTGGCCTCCACGACGAGCTTCTTTTTCCGTCCGGTCAGCATCATCTGGATGAGCAGAGAGAAGGCGGACAGATACACGATGACGGAGATGATCACGTCGGTGATGTACTCGTTGTAGGCGGTCAGGTTGGTCAGCTGCAGACCGACGATATCCAGCATGGCCATGAAGATGCCGGTGAAAATGACCGCGATGGGGTTGTTCACCGCCAGCAGGGCCACGGGGATTCCGTTAAAGCCCACGCCGGGCAGGGCCTGGTAGGTGTTCCAGTAGAACTCGGTGTTGCCGCTGAGCCAGTACAGCGCGGCGCCGGCGCCGGCCAGCGCGCCGGCAATGGCCATGGACAGCACGATATTGCGCTTATCGGGGATACCGGCGTAGCGGGCCGCATGGCGGTTGGCGCCGCAGGCCTTCAGCTCATAGCCGAACACCGTCTTCTCCATGATAATGTACACCACGATGGCCAGAATGATGGCCACCAGAATACCGGCATTGACCTGGGAGCCGGGAAACAGCTGATCCAGTCCCAGCTTGGGTGTGGCCACACCGTTGAAGGTGGTCTTGTAGATGTAACCGGACTTCGTGCCCTCTGTTACGTTCTTGAAGCTGCTGATATCAAACATCCAGGTGACAAGATTGGCTGCGATCCAGTTGGTCATGATGCAGGCCAGCACCTCGTTGATATTCAGCAGCGCCTTCAGCAATCCGGGGATCGCACCCCACAGGGCGCCAGCCAGCATACCGCCCAGAAAGGCCAGCAGCCAGATGATGCCAACGGGCACGGACTCGGAGGGGATGCCCAGCGCGACGGACAGCGAGACAAGCGTACCCATCAGATACTGGCCGGGTGCGCCGATATTGAACAGGCCCGTCTTGAAGGCCACCGCCACGGAAAGGCCGGTCATGATCAGCGGCATGGCGCGGAAGAGCATATTGCCCACATTCTGGGCGTTAAAGCCCCAGGTCAGCGCGCCCGCAGCGTCGCGGCCTGTGCTGAGGATGCCGGCAAAAATCAGGCGGACGCCCTCCCACATACCGGCGGTGGTGATCTTCTGCTCCGCCAAGCCCACAATAATGACCACGATGCTGCCCAGCAGCAGGCCGGCCAGGATGGACAGCAGAGAGGCCAGGACTTTCTTGGTGCCATTCTTGGCATACAGATCTGTCAGTTTTTGTTTCACGCCGTCTCACCCTCTTTCTTGTCCGCCCGCTTGGCGCCGGCCATATAGAGGCCCAACTCCTGCACGGTGATCTGCTTCGGGTCGAACTCACCCACGACTTCACCCTCGTACATGACCAGAATGCGGTCGGAAAGGCTCATGACCTCGTCCAGCTCCAGGGATACCAGCAGCACTGCCTTGCCGGCATCACGCTGCTTTACCAGTTCCTTGTGTACGTTTTCGATCGCGCCCACGTCCAGGCCGCGGGTAGGCTGGACCGCCACGATCAGCGGCTTGTTGCGGTCCACCTCGCGGGCGATGATCGCCTTCTGCTGGTTGCCGCCGGACATACTGCGGGCGGTGGTCACGGGGCCCTGTCCGCTGCGGATATCGTATTCCTCGATCAGCCTCTCAGCGTAGGCACGCACCGCGTCCTTTTTGATGAAGCCGCCCTTTTCGAATTCCGGCTCCTTATACCGCTGCAGCACCAGGTTCTGCTCCAGCGTAAAATCCAGCACCAGGCCGTGCTTGTGCCGATCCTCGGGGATGTGGCTCATACACTCTCCACGGCGACGGATGCTGGCGTGGGAGATATCCTTGCCGCACAGCGTCACCGTGCCGCCATTGCTCTTATCCAGGCCGGTGAGCGCGTGAATGAACTCCGTCTGTCCGTTGCCGTCGATACCGGCGATACAGAGTATCTCGCCGGCGCGTGCATCAAAGCTGACATGGTCCACGGCGTTGCGCTTGTGGGTATGAGAGGGCACACACAGATCCCGGACCTTCAGCACCACATCCGTGGGCTTGGCCGGCTCCTTTACGACCTCCAGCTGCACCGGGCGGCCCACCATCATGTTGGACAGCTCCTGCTTGTTGGTGTCGCAGGTGTTCACGGTACCCACATAGCGGCCCTTACGCAGAACCGTCACCCGGTCCGCCACCGCCATGATCTCGTTGAGCTTGTGGGAGATGAAGAGGATGGATTTCCCCTCCGCCGTCAGGTTCTTCATAATGGCCATCAGCTCGTCGATCTCCTGGGGCGTCAGCACGGCGGTGGGCTCGTCGAAGATGAGGATCTCGTTGTCGCGGTAGAGCATCTTCAGGATCTCGGTACGCTGCTGCATACCCACAGTGATATCCTCCACCTTGGCGTCCAGGTCCACGTGCAGGCCGTACCGCTTGGAGAGCTCCTCGACCTTCCTCCGCGCTTCCTTTTTCTGCAGGAAGCCGCACTTCGTCGTTTCGGCGCCCAGAATGATGTTGTCCAGCACGGAGAATACCTCCACCAGCTTGAAGTGCTGGTGGACCATGCCGATACCCAGTGCCGTGGCATCGTTGGGATCGTTGATCTTCACCGTCTGGCCGTTCTTGCGTATCTCACCCGCCTCGGGCTGGTACAGGCCGAACAGCACGCTCATCAGCGTGGATTTGCCGGCGCCGTTTTCGCCCAGCAGCGCGTGGATCTCTCCCTTTTTCAGTTGGAGGGTGATATCGTCGTTGGCCTTGATGCCGGGGAACTCCTTGGTAATGTGAAGCATCTCGATCACATACGTGGGAGTCTTATCCATGCCGCCACCTACTTTCCTCTATTATTTTGCCTAATGGCGATAAAGGCATAAATTTATTATATAGCATATATGCACAGATTGCAAGAAAAACAGCGGCGTTTTACTCCTCGCATCACGGCGCTTGACGCAAAAAAAAGAGACGCCCGCAGGCGTCTCTTTTTTTGTTAAGTACGTTCCGATTACTTGACCAGGTTCAGGGTCAGGCTGTCGGTGCTGTCCAGCTTGGAGTAGTCGTTGTCGACGACCAGAGAACCATCGGCCATCTTGGCCAGCATGGCGTTGTAGTCGTCCACAGTCCACTTGGTCAGGGACCAGGTAGCGGTGGGCAGGCCCACAGCGTTGTCCTTGGCGCCCAGGGTCACAAAGGTGCCGCCGATCTCGTCGAAGGAACCGTCATAGACCTTGCCGCAAGCCCACTGCACGGAGGCGGACAGGCCCTTCATAGCGGAGGTGATAACGGTATCGGACTGGCTGGACTGGTCAACGTCCACGCCCACCACGGCGCCGTCGTTAGCGGCAGCGGCAGCGGCGACAGACTGGAACATATTACCGCCGCAGGCGAAGATGACCTCGGTGCCGTTCTCATACCAGCCGGAAGCCATGGTCTGCAGCTCGGTGGAAGCGGCGAAGGAAGCGCCATACAGCCAGGAGTAGTTCATCTCGACCTTCACGCCCATCTCAGCAGCAGCAGCGGAAGCGCCCTGCACGAAGCCGTAGCCGTAACGGCAGCAAGCGGGGTTGTCGCCGCCGCCACCACCGGTGAAGCCCAGCTTGGTGTAGCCTTCCTTAACAACAGCGTAACCGGCCAGATAGCCGCACTGCTCTTCCTGGAAGCAGATGCCCAGAACGTTCTTCAGGGCGGTGCCGTCCTCGGTGGTCACAGCGCTGTCGCGGTCCACGAACACGAACTTGACATCGGTGAACTCAGCAGCGGCCTTGGTCAGGGCAGTGGCCTGCATAAAGCCGGCAGCCACGATGACCTTGGCGCCGCCCTCGGCAGCAGCCTTCATGGCATCGTAACGGTCGTCATCGGTAGCCTGGTCGCCGTTGGCGGGCTGATAGTACTTGTAGCTCAGGCCGTTGTTGGCAGCGTACAGCTTCACGCCGTCGAAGGTGCCCTGGTTGAAGGACTTATCCTTCAGCTGGCCCACGTCGGTGACGAAAGCGATCTCGTACTTGCCATCCTCGGAGGTCATCTCATCGGCGATCTCGTCGGCGTTGGTGATCTCGGTGACTTCGGGATTGTTGCCCTGGTTGTCGTCGGTCTTGGGGTCGTCCTTCTTGTCGCCGCAAGCGACCAGGGACAGCGCCATAACCAGAGCCAGGATCATAGCAAGAAACTTCTTCATGGTTATTCTACCTTCCTCAATTTTTTTATTTTCGCGCCTTGCGGCGGGAAAACCATCATTTCGGCACGGGGTCTTCCTCCCCCTGTGCCTTGCGCATTATAGCAGACTTTTTCGCCTTTGGCAAGGGAAAAACGCATTTTGCGGGCGAATTGTAAACAAATGTAATCAAAAATTTACACTTTGTTTCTACAAAACGCACAAATGTGCTGTTGATAACGACAGCACAGAGCATTACACCCTGTGCTGTCACACAAACGCTTATTCCCTTGCGGCCATCTTGACCGCCGCCTCCAGCGCGATCTTCATCATATTGGTGAAGGTGGTCTGGCGCTCATCGGCGGACAGCTCGGTGCCGTTGACCAGGTTGTCGGAGATGGAGCAGATGGCCAGCGCCCGCTTGCCGGTATAGGCGGCGGTGCAGTACAGACCGGCGGCCTCCATCTCCACGGCCATAACGCCCATCTTGGCGAAGCGCATGTTGCGCCCGGCGGCGTCATAGAACGTGTCGGAGGAATACAGGTTGCCCACGGGCATCTTGACGCCCAGCTCCCTGGCGCTCTCCACGGCGGCCATCAGCAGGTCAAAATCGCAGATAGGGGCGAAGGAGCCGCCCAGCTCATACTGGCTGGCAAAGTCGGAATTGGTGCAGGCGCCCTGGCCGGCCACCACGCTGCCCAGCTCCAGGTCGGCACGCATGGCACCGGCGCTGCCCACGCGGATAATGTTCTCCACATCATACTGGGTGTACAGCTCGTAGGAATAGATGCCGATGGACGGGATGCCCATGCCGCTGGCCATGACGGACACCGGCACGCCCTTGTACGTGCCGGTATAGCCCTGCACACCGCGGACGTTGTTCACCAGCTTCGGCTCGGTGAGGAACGTCTCGGCAATGAACTTGGCCCGCAGCGGATCGCCGGGCATGAGAACGGTCTTGGCGAAATCGCCCTTGTTGGCGTTATTGTGGGGAGTCGGCATAGTGGTTCCTCCTTATATTTACTGTTCCATGGCCTTCACGGCCTTGACGATGCGGCTGGTGCCCAGACGGTCGGCACCCAGTGCGATGAAGTCGCGGGCGTCGTTGAGATCTGCGATGCCGCCGGCGGCCTTGATCTTCACATGGGGAGCGACATGCTTTTTGAACAGAGCTACGTCCTCACGGGTAGCCCCGCCGCCGCCGAAGCCGGTGGACGTCTTGATATAGTCCGCGCCGGACTCGGACACCACGCGGCACATCTCGATCTTCTCCGCGTCCGTCAGCAGGCAAGTCTCGATGATGACCTTCAGCAGCTTACCGCCGCAGGCGGCCTTGATCTGGCGGATCTCATCCAGCACCTTGTCGTACAGGCCGTCCTTCACCCAACCGATGTTGATGACCATGTCCACCTCGGACGCACCGTTTTTCACAGCGTCGGCAGCCTCGAAGCACTTGGCGGCGGTGGTGTCGTAGCCGTTGGGGAAGCCGATAACGGTGCAGACGGCGATCTTGCCGTCCACATATTCCGCCGCCTGCTTCACATAGCTGGCGGGGATGCAGACGCTGGCACAGCCGTACTTGATGCCGTCGTCGCAGATGGCCTTGATCTCATTCCAGGTGGCACCTTGTGCCAGCAGCGTGTGGTCCACGCGGGAGAGGATATTCTTCAACTCTTCGTTCATTATCTTCGCTCCTTTTCGGGATTTTGCGGCTATATGTGTATATTGTACCACACACCGCGCGAAATAGCAACCCGCGCGGCCCAACGGCGCCCACCTGCTGCCGTTCCGTAAAAAAGGACCCGCCTGCTGAAGTGCGCTCTTTTCTCATTTCTCGCCGACAGTCACACTGCCGTCCTCGCCCAGCACGGCGGGCACGATGGTGCTCCGCGTGTTCCGCGCGATGTTGTCCAGCCGCAGCCGGCTGGGGAAGTCGCTGAGCAGCGTGTACGCCACGCCGTGCTTCTTGGCCCGTCCCGTCCGGCCGATGCGGTGGATGTAATACTCGTTCTCCTCCGGCACCTCATAGTTGAACACCGCGTCCACATCGTCCACGTCGATGCCCCGGCTGGCCACGTCCGTGGCCACGAACACCCGCAGCTTTCCGTCCCGGAACCGCTGCATGACCTCCTCCCGCTTGCGCTGGGGAATGTCGCCATGGATGCACTGGGCGTCCACGCCCCGCATCTGTAAAAATTTTGTCAGCCGCTCCGTGCTGCCCTTGGTGTTGCAGAAGCAGATCACCCGGTCATAGTTCTCATGCGCCAGTATCTTCGCAATGGCGTCCACCTTCCCGTCGGAGGGAACCTCCAGCCGGTACTGCAAAATGTCCGGCTTGTTTTCCTTGGTGGCCTGCACCGTGATCTCCTCCGGGTCCCGCTGGTATACCCATGAGATGTCCATCACCTCCCGCGAGATGGTGGCGGAGAACATCCCCAGGTTTTTCCGGCTGGGGATCTTGTCCAGAATACGCGTCACGTCGTGGATAAAGCCCATATCCAGCATCCGGTCCGCCTCGTCCAGCACCACCGTCTGCACGCTCTTCAAATTCACGGTCCGCCGCTTCATGTGGTCGCTCAGCCGCCCCGGCGTGGCCACCACGATTTGGGGCCGCCGCTTCAGTGCGTCGATCTGCTTGCCAATGGGCTGTCCGCCGTACAGACATACCAGCCGAACGCCCTCGTGGCACACGGCGATGTCCCGCATCTCGTCGGTGATCTGCATGGCCAGCTCCCGCGTGGGTGCCAGAATGACCGCCTGCACCTCCTCACTCTCCCGGTCGATGCGCTCGATGATGGGGATGCCGAAGGCCATGGTCTTGCCCGTGCCGGTGGGAGCCTTGGCGATCACGTCCTTCCCCGCCAGCATGGGGGGGATGCACCCGGCCTGCACGGGGGTGCTGACGGTGTAGTGCTTATTTCGTATGGCGCGCATGGTGGCCTCTGACAGGCCAAAGCTCTCAAACGGTGCGCCCTGTGTTACTTCCATAGTCGTTTCCTCATTTTTCCACATAGTATACCAATAAAGAATTATACCATATCTGTCAACGCCTTGCAACCGCGCAAAAAACCGTCCCCGCCGGCGGGGTAGCTCCGGCAGGGACGGTGCGGGGGAAGCGAATGTGTGCTGGGAAACATGAAGAATGTGAAGAAGATCGTGGTATCTTGGCGGCATAGTGGTCAGTTATGCCGCTGTTCCCGGGCCGGTATCAGCCCCGGTTGCCGAAGAAGTAGTTATAAAACTCCTGCCAGTTCTCGGGGATCTGGCCGCTGTAACCGCCGTTATTACCGCCCTGAGAGGAGGTGTCCTCCTCCGTGTCGGTGCCGGTGATCTGGGGCTGTTGGTCGAAGGTGATGTCGGTGGTGATGTAGCTGCCGTCGCGGAACACGGTCAGGGTGGCGGTGTCGCCGGCGCGGTAGCTCTTCAGCGCCGCGGACAGATCCTGACGGCTGGTCAGCGTGGTGTCGCCCATCTTGGTGATCACGTCGCCCAGGCGCAGGCCGGCCTTGTCGCCGGCGCCGCCCTTGACGACGGAGTAGACGAACACGCCCTGATCGATGTCGATGCTGTACTGAGCGGCCATCTGGGAGTTCATGGTGCCCACGGTCACGGCCATGTATGCCTTGCCGGTGACGGCGCCGTTCTCCATGATGTCGGTTATGATGGACTTCACATCGTCAATGGGAATGGCGAAGCCCAGACCCTCCACCGTGGTGGAGGAGTAGGTGGAGTACTTGGCGGACACGATGCCCACCACCTCGCCGTACAGGTTCATCAGGGGGCCGCCGGAGTTGCCGGGGTTGATGGAGCAGTCCACCTGGATCATGTTGAAGGGGGTGCCGTCCACGTTGATGGCGCGGTTGCAGCTGGACACATAGCCGCCGCTCATGGAGAACGTCAGCTCGCCCAGGGGATTGCCGATGGCCAGCACGGAGTCGCCCACGTTCACATCGGCGCTGTTGCCCAATGTCACGGGGGTCAGCCCGGCGGCGTTGATCTTCAGCACCGCCACATCGTAGTCGCTGTCGCCGCCGATGACGGTGGCATCGTAGGTGTCGCCGTTATACAGCGTCACCTTCACGGAGGAGGCGCCGCTGATCACATGGTAGTTGGTGACGATGTAGCCGTCCTGACTGATGATGAAGCCGCTGCCGCTGGAGGCGGACTGGGTGGTTTGACCGAACACGTTGGTGGTGGTGGAGCAGTTGATGGACACGGTGGAGTTTACCGTGGAGGCATAGACCTCGGCGGGCTGCATCTTCGTCTTGCCGTCCACCTTCTTGATCTGCACGGCAGTGGCCGTGCGGTCACTCTCATTGATGGTGGTCTTGCCGCCGGAGGTGCTGCCGCCTGCCAGCGCCGCGCCGCCGTAGCCTGCCGCGCCGCCCACCACGGCGCAGGCCAGCACCAGCGCTGTGACCTTTACCCACGTCCTGTGGAAGAAGCCCTGCTTCCTCACCGGCGCGGTATACGTGTTCTCCTGCCGGGGTGCGGGCGCGTAGTCGTCGCGGGGCACCTCCCGGTTGGTGAAGCGGTACATATCGTTGTTGTTGAATTCGTCGTTATACATCGTAATGACCTCCTGTGTCGCAGTTTCGTATAAGGAGCGCTCTCCCATCTTGCCGCCGAGGGGAAAGCGTGGTATGATGGAGGAAGCAGACATGAAGAAGGGTGCCTGCTTCGAAGGGGCTCATTGCTCTTTCTGTTTTATAGCATACTCGCTTTCCTTAATTCTACCTTTAAGTTTTGCAGAAAAACCGTGAACTTTCTTTGAACACCCGCCCGCAGGCGCCAAGCCTTCCCCTTGATGGGTCCGCGGTGTTGAATGACACGCCGGTGGCGTGTCAGATCCGCGAACCGACCGACCCGCAGGGAGACAGGTGGCACGGCGAAGCCGTGGCGAATGAGGTGTCGCCGCGCAGCGGCGTAAAGCCCCCCCCGTACCCGCCGCAGGGGCTATTTCGCGCCCCGGCGCGAGCGCTTTCTTTGTCTCCGACGGCCCCATTTCTTCCAACAGCGGAAGAAATGGGGGGAAAGAACGCCGGCAGAAACTGCGTTTCTGCACTTCCTCAGCGCGCTACGCCTGTTCACTGCCACCCGCGCTTTCCCTCACGTAACCGGCGTTTTCCTGATCGTTGTCGGTCCCCCGACTGTGCCAGCACAGCTTTCCGCTGCCGCTGCCTGCTACTATGGTAAAAATTATTCGTTCTGCCGTGTCGCAGGCTAAGAAATAATTATATTCTGTGCCCAACGGGCACACCTACCTTTGCCGCCTTGCGGCGGCAAAGGCGCGATTTGATAATCGCCAAAAACGACCAGCGCACCAACCCCTACCCTCACCGCTGTCAGCGGCAGCGGCGCAAGCGGTACAAGCGATCCCTGAACCGACAATGTTACCCACTGCACTTCATGCGCGAGTACACACCGCCAAATTTGCACTTACCCGCCCCGCGCCAAGGGGTCCTTAGACCGTAGGTCTAAGCGACTTTCTTTCCCACATTTCTTTCTTCGCAGAAAGAAATGTGGCCGCCGGAGGCCGCCTCCCCGCCAGGGGAAAGCCAACTCGCCGCCGCGGCGGCGAACCCCCACCCGATCCTATAAAAAGGAGACGCACCCATGCTCCGTATCGACCAACTGCGCCTGCACCCCGGCCAGCAGGAGACGCTCCTGCGCGCCCGGTGCGCCAAGCTGCTCCGCGTGGCTCCGGCGGACATCACCGCCTGCACCGTTCTGCGAAAGGCCATTGACGCCCGCGAAGACCTGACCCTTGTCTACACGGTGTCCGTCTCTGTAAAAAACGAGGCCCAGGTCCTGCGCCGCTGCCGCGATAAGCGCATATCCGTCTATAAACAGGAAGTATACTTCCTGCCGCCGCCGGTGACGGCCCCGGCGGTCCGGCCCATCGTGGTGGGCGCGGGACCGGCGGGCCTGTTCGCTGCCCTGGTGCTGGCCCGCTGCGGCGCACGCCCTATTCTATTGGAGCGCGGCCGGCCGGTAGAACACCGTCAGGCGGACGTTGAGCGCTTCTGGTCCGGCGGCCCGCTGGACCCGGACAGCAATGTCCAGTTCGGCGAGGGCGGCGCCGGCGCCTTTTCTGACGGCAAGCTGAACACCGGTACGAAGGATCTGCGCCACCGCTTCATTCTGGAGACGTTGGTCCGCTGCGGCGCACCGGATACCATTTTGACCGACGCCAAGCCCCATGTGGGCACCGACAAGCTCCACATCGCCCTGCAGGCCCTGCGGCAGGAGCTGGAGGCGGCCGGGGCGGACATACGCTTCAACGCCCGGCTGGAGCATATACGGATACAGGACGGCGCGGTCAGCGCCGTCACCGTCTGCCAGAACGGGCAGACCTATGACCTGCCCGCCCGCCATGTGCTCCTGGCCCTGGGTCACAGCGCCCGGGATACCTTTGAAATGTTGCATCGCGTCGGACTGTATATGGAGCCCAAGCCCTTCGCCATGGGTGTCCGCATCGAGCACCGCCAGTCGGCCATCGATGCCGCCCAGTACCGTTCTCTGGCGGGCCACCCGGCCTTGCCCCCCAGCACCTACAAGCTGTCCTGCCACCTGCCCAACGGCCGCAGCGCCTTCAGCTTCTGCGTCTGCCCCGGCGGTCAGGTGGTGGCCGCCGCCTCCGAGCCGGGGCGCACCGTAACCAACGGCATGAGCGTCTATGCCCGTGATGGGGAGAACATCAACGGCGCGCTGCTGGTGAATGTCACGCCGGCGGATTTCCCCTCGGACCATCCCCTTGCAGGAATTGCCCTCCAGCGGCAGCTGGAGACGGCGGCCTACGCCCTCACCGGCGGCTTTGCCGCCCCCTGCCAGCGGGTGGCGGACTTTCTGACAGGCCGTCCCTCCGCCGGACCGGGGATCGTGCGCCCCAGCTACCGCCCCGGCGTGGTCTATACCGACCTGCGCCGCTGTCTGCCGGATTTTATCGGCGAGACGCTGGCCCTGGCCCTGCCGGTCCTGGGCCGTCAGCTTCGGGGCTACGATGACCCGGACGCCCTGCTCACCGGCGTGGAGACGCGCTCGTCCTCCCCGGTGCGCCTGGTGCGTAACGCGCACTATGAAGCCAATATACGCGGCATATTCCCCTGCGGCGAGGGGGCCGGCTATGCCGGCGGCATCCTCTCCGCTGCCGCCGACGGAATGCGCTGCGCGGAAAAACTCCTGGAGGTATATACAACATGAGAAAGATCGCCATCTATGACAGCTTCACCGAGCCCAAGCACCGCCGGCTCATCGACGAGACAGCGGCCCGCGCCGGCTTCACCGTGGACTACTACGCGGCCCCCGCCGCCGTCCCCGCGGACAAGCGGGGTGACTATGAGGTCATCTACGGTATGCCCAAGCCCGGTGAATTAAAGGACTTCGTGAACCTCAAGTGGTTCTGCGGCAGCTTTGCCGGCGTGGACGCTTATCTGGACGACAGCCTGTATCCCTCTCCCGAGGTCATGCTGTCCAACTCCTCCGGCGCCTACGGTGTCACCATCGCCGAGCACATGGTCATGGTCACGCTGATGCTCCTGCGCCACGCCCCGGCCTACTGCGCCGACCAGGCCGCCGGCCGCTGGGGCCGTGTGCTTCCCATGCGCTCCATTATGGGCAGCACCATCACCATCGTCGGCACCGGCGATATCGGCACCGAGTTCGCCCGCCGCGCCAAGGCCATGGGTGCTGCCGCCGTCCGCGGTGTCCGCCGCACCAAAAAGGCCGCCGACCTCGCCTTTGACGAGATCCATACCAACGACGAGCTGGACGCCCTCCTGCCGGATACGGATATCCTGGCCCTGGCCCTGCCCGCCACCGGTGAGACGAAGGGGTTTCTCTCCGCGGCGCGCCTCGCCCTGCTGCCGAAGACCGCCTATGTGGTCAACGTGGGCCGCGGCAGCGCCATCGACCAGGCCGCCCTTCTGGACGCCCTGAACCACGACCGTCTCGCCGGCGCGGCTCTGGATGTGTTTGAGCAAGAGCCCATCCCCGCCGGCGACCCGGCCTGGACGGCGAAGAACCTGCTCATCACCCCCCACATCTCCGGTCAGATGAGCCTGGGCTACACCCGCGATCGAAACGTGCAGCTTTTCTGTGAGGACCTGGAGCGCTACGGTCGGGGTGAGAAGCCCCTGCGTCTGGTGGACCGCCGGATCGGCTATTGAGCAGTCCCCATGTGCGCCCCCTGTGCAGGGGGCGCACATGAAGACGACCGTCCGGGCCTTCGTTTTTGGCCCCGAAAAGGGGGGCTGGAAGGAAGAGAAAAAGAACCTGACCCAACAGCGCATAAAAGGTGCATGAAAAGGCGCATGAGGAGCGCATAAAAAGTGTGAAGAAAGTATAGAAAAGGTACAGACATTGTATCATATACTGCCAAAGAAATTTGCTGTGCCGGGAGGTGAAAAGCATGGGAGAGCGCATCATACTGCACTGTGATCTGAACAGCTTTTACGCCTCTGTGGAGCTGCTGGACAAGCCCGCTTTGTGGGAGGTCCCGGTGGCCGTCTGCGGCGACCCGAAGACCCGCCACGGCATCATTCTGGCCAAGAACGAACCCGCCAAAAAGTACGGAATACAAACGGCTGAGACGGTCTGGCAGGCCAAAAAGAAGTGCCCCGGCCTCGTACTTCTGCCGCCCCATCACGACCTGTATAAAATGTGGTCCGTCCGCGTCAACGACATCTACGAGCGCTTCACCGACCTGATCGAGCCCTTTGGGATCGACGAGAGCTGGCTGGATGTCACCGGCAGCCTCCACCTCTTCGGCGGCGACGCGGAAAAACTGGCCAATAAAATTCGAAAAACAGTAAAAAATGAGACAGGATTAACAATTTCTGTGGGAGTTTCGTTCAATAAAGTGTTTGCCAAGCTGGGCAGCGATATGAAAAAACCGGACGCTACAACGGTCATTCCGATAGACGGGTGGCAAAATATCGTTTGGCCGCAGCCGCTGGGCAACCTGTTGTACGCCGGCCGCGCCGCCACCCAGACCCTGAAAAAATACGGTATAGAAACCATCGGTCAGTTGGCCGCCTGCGATCCCGCCATGCCCGAGCAGCTGCTGGGAAAGATGGGCCGCCAGCTGTGGGAATACGCCAACGGTCTTGACAAAAGCCCTGTTAAGCCACGCCACGCCGCCGATCCGGTCAAGTCCGTGGGCAACGGCACTACCTTCCCCGATGACCTGGTGCGCTGGGAACAGATCTGCGCCGGCTTGATGCCTCTGTGCGACAGTGTGGCCGCCCGCCTGCGCCGCCACGGCCTGTATGCCGGCGGCGTCAGCGTGACGCTGAAAGACGTATCGTTCAAAACATTCAGCCGCCAGACCCGCTTGGACGCGCCTACCCATCTGGTCCGGGATATTTACCGTGCGGCTGCGGACCTGGCCCGGCAGCTGTGGAAGCCGCCTGCCCGCCTTCGCTCCATGACCGTAACGGCGCTGTACGTCACCGAGACGTGCAGCACTTTCCAACAGTTGGATCTGCTGGACAGTACCGCTCAGGCCTGCGGTCAGCGGCAGGAGCAGCTGGAGGAGGCCGTGGACGCTATCCGCCAAAAATACGGCAGGACGGCCATTGCCTTCGGCAATGGCGAGGAGGGTGAGGCCCTTCCGGAGGAGGAACTGTAACACGGACGACGCTGCCGTCCGTGTTCTTTTTGTATAGGGACATTCCCATAGGGCATAGGGTGTTGTGAAAGGAGCGATGCGTATGCTGTCTGCTGCACTGTTGCTGCTGTGCAACAGCCTGTTTTTGTCCCTGCACCTGACCGGTAGCGCCGGGTCCTTCCCCAAGCCCCTGTCTGCTGCCCGGGAGAGGGAGTGCCTGGAGCGCTGTGCCGCCGGAGATTTGGAGGCCCGGAATATACTGGTGGAGCACAATCTGCGCCTGGTGGCCCACATCATCAAGAAGTATTACACGCAGTCCACTGACCAGGAGGACCTGATCTCCATCGGAACGATCGGGCTTATCAAGGCGGTCAATACCTTCCGCCCTGACAAGGGAATCAAGCTGGCCACCTACGCCGCTCGTTGTATAGAAAATGAGATACTAATGTACTTCCGGGGACAGAAAAAATTGCAGGGGGAGGTGTCGCTGAACGAGGCGCTGGACACGGGGCCGGAGGGTGACGCATTGTATTTGGGCGATGTGGTGGGAGAAGAGGACACCATGCTGGAGGAGCTGCAAAGCAAGGAGGACAGACGTCTGCTGCATCAGCTGCTGGCCCGGGAGCTGACCCCTCGGGAGGCGGATGTTCTGCGGCGGCGCTACGGCCTGGACGGCCATTTGCCCCAGACACAGCGGCAGGTGGCGCTCCATTACGGTATCAGCCGCAGCTATGTGTCCCGTATTGAAAAAAAGGCGCTGCACAAGCTGGAGGAGGCCCTGCGGGACCGGAGATAAAAGGCATCTTAACAACGCCTTAACGGCTGTGGCGGAAGGCTGTGCAGGTTGCATGAGGAAACATTCGCGCGGCGATAGAAATTCTCGCAACTGCACATTGTTTTCCATAATGAATTTGTTATAATGGTAACAAAAGACTGGGGGTTTCGGAGGAAAAGTGTACCTATGAGAAACTTTAAATGCTCCATCGCGGATATGCGTAAGCAAGTGTTTGCCGAGGTGGCGCGGCTGGCCTATGAGGGCGGAGACTACCGCCGCATGGAAAAGCTGCCCTACAAGATCGTTCCCGGTGAGGTGGGAAACCAACGGGAGTCCATCTTTCTGGAACGGGCTATCGTAGGCGAGCGCATACGGCTGGCTATGGGCCTGCCCCTGCGGCCGGTGGCGGAGCACAGCCTGCTCAGCGACGGGGTGGAGGAGAGTGCCATCGCGGAGAAGTACTACGATCCTCCGCTGGTGAACATCATAAAATACGCCTGTAACGGCTGCACGCCTACTCACTATGAGGTCACGAATGCCTGCCAGGGCTGTCTGGCCCGCCATTGCCAGAATGCCTGCCATAAGGGGGCCGTTGCTATCGAACGCGGACAGGCGCATATCGACCAGGATAAGTGCATCAAGTGCGGCAAATGCCGGGATGCCTGCTCTTACCACGCCATCATCAAGTTTACCCGGCCTTGCCAGGAGGCCTGCGGCATGAATGCCATTGGCCAGGATGAGTACGGCCACGCCAAGATCGACTATGACAAGTGCGTCAACTGCGGTATGTGCCTGGTGAATTGCCCCTTCGGAGCGATCGTGGATAAGGGACAGCTGTTCCAACTGATCCACGCCATCCGTCGGGGCGACGAGGTGGTGGCGGTGATCGCGCCGGCCTTCTGGGGCCAGTTCGGAGACAATGTAACGCCGGGGCAGATCAAGGCCGCTATGCAGCAGCTGGGGTTCGCCGCGCTGGAGGAGGTGGCCGTGGGCGCCGATCTGTGCGCGGTGGAGGAAGCCGAGGAGTTTTTGCGTATGGTGCCGGAGAAGCAGCCATTTATGGCGACCTCCTGTTGTCCGGCATGGTCTGTGATGGCCAAAAAGGAGTTCCCCGGCTTTGCGCCGTATATCTCCATGACCATGACGCCTATGGTGCTGACAGCGCGGCTGCAGAAGCGCCGGCGTCCCGGGTGCCGCGTCGTCTTTATCGGTCCCTGCGCCGCCAAAAAGCTGGAGGCCAGCCGCCGCAGTGTCCGCAGTGATGTGGATTTTGTCATCACCTTCGAGGAGCTGAGGGGAATGTTTGAGGCCAAGGGAATCGATTTCAGCCAGATCCCCGATCTGCCCTCCCACTATGAGGCCAGTGCCCCCGGCGTAGGCTTTGCCGCCGGCGGCGGCGTGGCCAAGGCGGTGGAGGAGGTGATCCACCGCCTGCACCCGGAGGTGGCGGTCAAGACCGCCGCCGCGGAGGGGCTGAACGAGTGCCGGCGGATGCTGCGTATCGCCCGGACGGGCAAGTATGACGGCTATCTGCTGGAGGGCATGGCCTGCCCCGGCGGGTGTATTGCCGGTGCCGGCACTGTGCAGCCGCCGGAGAAATCCCGCCGTGCACTGGAGAAGTATAAGGCGGCGGTATCTATCAGTAACCCGATGGACTCCCAGTATCTGGAGGGGACCCGCCTTCTGTACGAAAACGAGGCGGACTGGGACCGCGTGGGTCGGCATTGACGAATTTGGTGTACAGAAAGAACGAAAGCGCTCCAGATGGGGCGCTTTCGCCCGTTGTGACGAAGATGGCGGCGGCAGCAGACGTGTTCCGCCGCGCTTCGACCGTATGCGGTGTTATAATGGCAGACAGCAGAGTGCCTACCGCCAGCCGGGCGGCGGAGAAATGGGGGTATAACAACGGAAATGGAACGGTATAAGCGTGAGCACAGGCGCTATATCCTGCGCCGCATGGTGTATGAGCTGTTCGGCGTTGGCGGTGAGAACGGTGGACGTCCCATATCTGCGGCGGCCGCGGCGAAGCCGGTATCCGGGGGAGATGCGAGATCCGGCGCGGAGACAACGGCGGGCGGCGCGGGCAGCCGCTGAGTACATAGGAAAACGAGCGCCGTCCGACAGGACGGCGCTCGCTGCTTATGTCTCCGGTTCTATGTAGTCCGGCTGCTCCAGTGTTTCCTCCGGCGTCATATCCTCCGCCGGGGTGGGGGTGGGGAGCTGCGGCGCGTTGGGGGCACGGTCTCCCAGGGCAATGGCGTAATAGTCATAGGTCACCAGCAGTTCCGCGTAGTAGTATTGCAGGGACACACGGTCGTTGATGGCGTTGACATAGCCCTCCGGCACCGTGACGCCGGGGTTGGCGGTGAAGGTGCGGGTAGAGGACTCATACACGCCGGCGGCGGTGGCCCAGCTGTTGCCGGCAGCAGTGGGCAAGATCACCAGCGGGATACTGCCGTAGGCATCGGCGGGGTCGTAGTCCTGATCCAGTACGTCCCGGCCGGACAGCAGACGGGAGTCATATTCCAGTCCGAACAGATTGCTCAGCGTGGGCACGATGTCCACGGCACTGCACGGTTCGGATACGGTAACAGCTTCCTCCATGCCGCCGCACCAGAGGATCAGCGCATTGCGGTAGCGGGAGGTGTCACGCTCCGAGTCTGTAAAGCCCCGCAGCTCGTTGTAATAGTCCGTGTCTGTCTCTGACAGCAGGTAGGGGTAGTGGTCGGCGGCCAGGCAGATGACGGTGTCGCCGGCAATACCGGCCTGCTCCAGCGCGTTTACCAGGTAGGTCAGTGCGTTCTCCAGCTCCAGGTTGGCGGCCACATAGGCCTGGACCTGGGGGGAGGCGTTGGGATAGGCGGCCTGAGCCTTGGCACGGTTTTTGGCGGCCATGGCGTGGCCCCATCCGTAGCCGCCGTGGCCGCTGACGGTCATGTAGTAGGTATGGAAGGGTGTGCCGTTCTGTACATAGGCGTCAATATACTGCGTGATGGTGTTCTGAATCATCTCCAGATCGGAGTAGGGCCAGCTGCCGTCCTCGGTCAGCTGCAGACCGTTGCCCTGACCTTGATAGTCGTAACCAAGGTTGGGATGGGTTTTGTCCCGGCGGTAGTAGTTGTAGATATTGTTGTGGTAGGCGGCGGTGGTGTAGCCCAGAGCCCGGAACTGATTGCCCAGGGCAAAGGGCATACTGTTGTTGGCTGTGGCGTAGAAGCTGACATTGCCGTTGACCCACGTGGGGAGCAGACCGGTCATCACCGCGTACTCGCCGCCGGTGGTAGATTGGCCCCAGCCGGGCTGATAGAAATTGTCGAACACGAAGCCCTCGTGGGTCAGACGGTAGAGGGTAGGCGTCAGCTCCTCACTGATGAACCAGGGAGAAAAGGACTCGGCGGTGAAAAGAATGAGGTTCTTGCCCTGGAACATACCGGTGTACGCGTTCTGCTTGGAGGGCGTCAGCGAGCCGAAGTAGTCGGACATACGGGCCACGGTGCTGCTGGAGGCGTTCTCTGCCAGGGCGGCAAAATCGATGTTCATGGTATTTTCGCCGTAGACCACCGGCGTTGTGACAACAGGGGTGTTATCCGGTACATCTGCGTTCGTGCCAGTGTCCGGCAGCCGGGGACTGGGGTGCCCGAAAATGGCGTAGGTGATCTCCAGACGGACACTGGCGTTGAGCCCGAAGTGGGTCACGCCGGTGTCGGTGGTGAAGTTGTAGGTGTAGGCGTCGTGATAGGTGCCCCAGCGGGCCAGGCCGCTGCCGATGCCGCCGAACAGCAGGCATACGACCAGCAGGAACAGCAGGGACCAGCGGCCCATGCGCTGCTCGGTGACGATGCGCCGGCGCAGCAGAATGCACAGTGCCAGCGGAACAAAGGCCAGCAGGATAAAGGGCAGGCGGGGCAGCACGACATCCGGCAGGACCGTGTCGCCGAAACCGCCCACTACATCGCTGGCCATGTTGCCGATGAACGCCAGGGCGAAGTAGGACTTGAAGTAACTGCGGCAGCAGTACTCCACGCACACCAGCACCGTCCACAGGGCGGTGGCGGCGATAGAGACGATGGTAGCCGCCTGGCGGTGACGGAACAGATTGATGAGCAGACTCCAGGACAGTCCTGCGCCCAGTGCGAACAGCACCACCAGCACAAGCGTCCCGGTAAAGAAGGTGCTCTGCCTGTCGAAGGCCCGCAGCAGCAGCTCGTGGTACAGCAGCGCCGCCGGGAAAAATACCCAGTTCAGCGGGCCGCGGGGCAGAGAACTGGTGTCCAGGCGGGAGGTGGCGGTATGTTTTTTTCTATCTCTCTCGTTCATACAACGTATACGTCCTTTAATGGAGCCCGAGGGGCGCCGTGGTAAGTGTTAGGGTAACACAACGCGCCGTGGATTGCAACCGGCCCGGAGTGCATTTCAGGTCCGCAGAGCAGCGTTTGCGGCAAAAAGCCCTCCTCACGGAGGGCTTTTTCATTCATCGGTTCTGCAAATAGCGCTGTAAGGCATTGCTCTTGTCCAGCCGCCACAGCAGCAGGCCGCCCAAGCCATAGCAGGCCACGGCCTCGCCCAGGCCCACGGTCAGGGCATTGAAGGCGTAGGTGGGCCAGAAAGCAGCGGAGGTACCCGCTTGCTCATAGGCCAGGACAAGGCCGATAAGCACGGTGTTGGCGATCACCGGCGGCAGAGGGGCCAGCCACTTCTTTTGGCACCGGGCGGTCAGCAGGGCGGCCAGCAGGGTGGCGGCGGAGCCGACCACGATGTCCAGCACGCCGTAGGGACTGAGCAGGTTGGCGATCAGGCAGCCCACGCCCAGACCCCAGGCCGTCTCCGGCAGGAAGAAGGGCAGGACGCACAGCGCCTCGGAAAAACGGCACTGGATAGGACCGTAGGTGATGCCGAAAATAGAGCCGAAATAGCTGAGAACGGCGTAGGCGGCGGCGGTCAGCGCCGCGAGGGTCAGTTGCTTGGTGTGTAGCTTCACGGGGTCGTTTCCTCCTGTTCCAACACATACCAGTCGCCCTCCAGCGCGAAACCGGAGGCCACCATGGCATTTTTCAGCAGGTCCGTATTGCCGGAGGGATGGGTGTCCGCATCGGCAATGGCCACCTGCACCGCATCATCCGCACGGGCCAGGACCTCCAGCGTACAGCCCTGCTGCTCCAGCAGCGCGGCCGCATGGTCCAGAGCGCTGTCCATCGGGTCAAAGGGTTGGTCGTGTGCGGAGTTGTTCTTTTGTGCCTGCTCGGTGTATCCGCCGGTGCCGTCAGACGGCGCGGCGCCATCTGGCACATCGCTGCGGTTTCCACCGTAGTAGCTGCTGACCATGTCGTTGTCGGCATTCGTATCGGCGGGGGCGGCGTCATCTGCAGCGTGATCGGTCCGGCCGGCGCGGCCTTGCAGCGCCAGGGGAAACGCCGCGCCCACGATGACCAGACATGCGGCGGCGGTCAGCAACCATTTCTTATAATTGCGTTTGGAATCGGAGGCGGCGCTGCCGCCCTGAGGCGTTCTCTCCACCTGTGCCATAATGCGGTCCGTCAGGTCGGAGGGCGGCAGGGCGTCGCTCGCCAGCGCTTCGCGAAGTAATTTGTCCATCGGGTCAAAGGGCTGCTGTGTCACGGCTGCTCCCTCCTTTCACTGATCTCTGTCTGTAAGACGGCCCCACCGTCAAAAAGGTTCCCGCTGCCGTCCAGCAATTCCCGCAGCCGCATCTTGGCCCGGCTGATGCGGGACTTCACGGTGCCCTCACTGATCTCCAGCGCCGCGGCGATCTCGGCATAGTCCAGCTCCTGCATATACCGCAGCAGCAGGACCTGCCGGTGCTCCTCTGACAGCCGGGACAGCGCACGGCGGACGGCCTGCTGTGCTTCCGCCTGCTCTGCCTGGTCCTGCGGGCTGGGACCATCGTCCGGCAGCTCCAGCTCGGTGACGTCGTCCATGCCCCGATGGCGCTTCTCCCGGCGGAGCCAGTCGATGGCGGCGTTGGTGGTCAGGCGATAGAGCCATGTGGAAAAGCGGCAGGTGCCGCGGAACTCCGGCAGTGCCCGCCACGCGGCAAGAAATACCTCCTGTGTCACGTCGTCTGCCGCCGCTTCGCCGCACATTCGCAGGGCAAGACGGTACACCTGCGTCTGATAGGCCTCCACCAGCAGGCGAAAAGCCTCGCTGTCGCCCTGCTGGGCGCGGCGCAGGATGTCCTGTTCATTGTTCATCGCAGATCCCTCCTGACACCCGCCGCCACCCGGTACAGTTCCTCCAGTGTGGTCAGGCGGACGATTTGTTCTTTGTAGTAATTGGCGTGGCTGACACCCTTAAGGTACCAGCACAGCTGCTTGCGGGCCTCCAGCAGGGCGATGTGCTCGCCCTTGTCCGCAACGGCCAGTTCGATCTGCCGCACGGCGGTGTCCCAGCGCTCCGCCAGCGGCGGCAGGGGAGGAATGGGACGGCCCTCCAGCGCTGCCTGGGCCTGTTGAAACAGCCACGGGTTGCCGAAGCAGCCCCGGCCGATCATGGCCATGTCCGCACCGGTGAACTGTAAAATGCGGACGGCGTCCTCTGCCGAAAAGATGTCGCCGTTGGCGATGACCGGCACGGATACCGCTTCCTTCACCTGGCGGATGGTGGTCCAGTCAGCCTGACCGCTGTACATTTGGGTGCGGGTGCGGCCGTGGACGGCAATGGCGCTGACGCCTGCCTGCTCCAGCATTTTGGACAACTCAACGGCGTTGATACTGCCTTTGTCCCAGCCCCGGCGCATTTTCACCGTCACGGGTACGGGGCTGGCCTTGACCACCGCCTCGGCCAGTCGGGCAGCCTTCTCTGGGTCCTTCATCAGGGCGGAGCCGTCACCGTTGGCCACTACCTTGCCCACCGGGCAGCCCATATTGATGTCGATAATGTCTGCGCCGGATATCTCGGCGGCGATGACGGCGGCTTCAGCCATGCAGGGGATATCGCTGCCGAAGATCTGGGCAGCGGCGGGCTTTTCGTTGGGGGCCAGCTTCAAAAGGCCCCGGCTTTTCTTGTCCTGATAGCACAGAGCCTTGGCACTGACCAGCTCTGTGCAGCTCATGCCTGCGCCCAGCTCACGGCAGATCTGGCGGAAGGCCAGATCCGTAACACCGGCCATGGGTGCCAGGTACAGTTTGGAGTGTATTTCTACGTTTCCGATATACATGAAGGGCTCCTTTGTGTGTACTGCGTTTCTGCCGGATATTGTACCACAGAAATTTGCTATTGACAATCGGAATTAACTGTGTATACTGTACATATACAGTTTGCACAAGGAGGCCTCTTATGCAGCTATACATCGACAACCGCAGCGGCGCGCCCATCTATGACCAGATATACAGCCAGATCAAGGATGCCATATTGTCCGGACAGGTGACCGAGGGCGAGGCGCTGCCCAGCATACGGGCGCTGGCCAAGGATCTGCGTATCAGTGTCATTACCACCAAGCGGGCCTATGACGAGCTGGAGAGCGAGGGGTTCATCTACACGCTGCCCGGCAAGGGGTGCTTCGTGGCGGAGCGCAGCACGGAACTGCTGCGGGAGGAGAATTTGAAGAAGATAGAGGGCCATATGCAGGAGGTCCGCCGTTTGGCGTCCGCCTGCCGGCTGACAGAGAATGAATTGGACGAGATGTGGCGCTTGCAGAAGGAGGAAGCAGAATGAATGCATTGGAGATACGCGGCCTGACGAAGCGGCGGGGTGATTTTGCCTTACAGGGGCTTGACCTGACGCTGCCCGCCGGCTGCATCATGGGTCTGATCGGCGAGAATGGCGCGGGCAAGTCCACCGCCATACGGCTGATACTGAACGGCCTGCGGCGGGATGGCGGTACCATCGCCGTTTACGGAAAGGACAACCGGGCGCTGACTGCATTGGAGCGGGAGGACATCGGCGTGGTGCTGGACGAGGTGGGACTGCCGGAGTACATGAACGCGCAGCAGATCGGCTGCATGATGGCGGGCATTTTCACCCGATGGCAGCCGGAGGTGTACAGAGACTATCTGCGGCGGCTGGCGCTGCCGGAGGATAAGCCCTTCAAGGACTTCTCCCGAGGCATGAGGATGCGGCTGGGGCTGGCTGCGGCGCTGAGCCATCAACCGAAGCTTCTGTTGCTGGACGAGGCCACCAGCGGCCTTGACCCGGTGGTGCGGGACGATATCCTGACCATTCTCTCGGACTTTACCCGGGATGAGGAGCATGCCGTGCTGATATCCAGCCACATCGTCAGCGATCTGGAGAAGATATGCGACTACATCGCATTTTTGCACAGGGGGCGTCTGCTGCTGTGCGAGGAAAAGGACCGGCTGACGGAGGAATACGGCATCCTGCGGGGTACCACAGAGGGCATCGAGCCGGCGGCGGTATGCGGACAGCGCGCCACACCCTACGGCACGGAGTATCTGCTGCGGCGTGATGCGGTGCCTGCCGGCATGGCGCTGGGACAGGTGAATATTGAGGATCTGTTCGTGTTCATGGCAAAGGAGGTGTGAGATGAAGGGATTGTTTTACAAGGAGGCGCGGAGCCTGTGGCACTTCGGCAAGACGTATTTGCTGATGCTGGTGATTTTTCTGGGGCTTGCCCTGTACCAGTCCACGGACAGCAACGGGGGCGCGGTGTGGATGCTGTATCCCATATTCTTCGCCGGGACGCTGCCGGCGTCGCTGATCGGCGACGATGAAAAGAGCGGCTGGTTCTCCTGCTGCGATACGCTGCCCGTGACCCGGCGGCAGATCGTGACGGTCAAGTACATCACCTGCCTTGTCACGGCGGCGGCAGTCTGCCTGCTGGCGGTGCCGGTGGTGCTGCTGCGGCACGATACCGCGGCGGCCATGCCGTTTCTGGCGATGATGGCTCCGGTGGGACTGATCGCCCCCTCGGTCATGCTGCCCACCACCTACAAGCTGGGCGCCACCAAGGGGCGCGTGGTGTATATCGTCATGCTGATGGTCGTGGCGGGGGTCTGTGCGCTGCTGGTAAACCTATCCAAGGAGTCCGGCGCGCCGGCCACGCTGTCTCCGCTGGCGACTATGGCCATCTCGCTGGCTGTGTTTATCGGCAGCTGGGCGCTGTCCGTGAAGTGGTTCAAGGCCCGGGAGCTGTAAATAGAGCAGAGGGCGGCGATTACCCGCCGCCCTCTGAAAAAATTGCAGGAAAAACAGGAAATGGGTGTTGACATTCTGCGCGGTACTTGCTATAATAAGCAAGCTTGAGTTCCAAGACGAAAGCGCACATGGCCAAGTAGTTCAGTTGGTTAGAACGCCAGCCTGTCACGCTGGAGGTCGAGGGTTCGAGCCCCTTCTTGGTCGCCATATATGCTGCTGTAGCTCAGTAGGTAGAGCGCATCCTTGGTAAGGATGAGGTCACCAGTTCAAATCTGGTCAGCAGCTCCAAAAAGTCCTGTTTTCGAGAGAAAACAGGACTTTTTCTTTACTTTTCGGTGGATTTGATTCGTGGGTCAGGGGGCGGGTCAACTTTGACCCACACCCTGACCCACACGCGGAAATGCGCAGAAAGGGCGAAAAAGGAGCGGAAAGGAAGTTCGGCAATCTATCAGATGGCTTTTGCTACTTTTAATGCACAATATGCGTATTCATTCATCTTTTAATCGCCTAAGTGGAACCTCAAACTGTTCTACCATTTGGTACATAGGTTCTTTCCCCTCAAGGAAGTCTTGATAGTCTGGATACTCTTCGTAAAGCTTCAGCTTTTGAAGGACTTCCCGCGCCGTTTTAGCGCCTACACTCCGACTCCAGCCAGCAAAACCTATTGAATAGTTAATTGTTTCGGGCTTAAATGGCCACGGCCTTTTTACTTCTCGCCGCAAATGAATTTTCCCATTCTCCAATTTTGTTGTAATGTTTGCCCCCTCCAGTGCGGCTATAAATTCTTTCATTGTTGGCGAAACATGATTGTCCCATGCCTGTCCAGCCGCCCTCTGTTTTGACGGTTACGGACAAATCACTTGAAAAATATTGCACTGCTATTATGCACCACTGTAACGAGAACGCATTGTATACTCCGTTCCGTTTCGTGTTAGTAGGAAACCAATGGGACTGCCTTGATAAAGGATGTCAATCCACCGCTGATCGGCACTCCCGATGGGGCTGATGACCCCTTCATATTGAAAGGAAACATCTATTTCCACAATCCAAGTATCTTTACTGATTTCAGATGGTCTAAGTACGTATATGTCCGCGCTTTCTCTGTCCATATCAGTCGTTGGCAGTAGGCGCACTTTGAGATCCCTGTACTCCGTAATCGTAAATGTTCGAGCATCGGAAGGAGTCATCAAGTCGTCGAGGAACGATTTTGCTAATTCGACAGCAGCTTCCTCGGGATAGGTAGTGCTTTCTTCAGAATCTAAGGCTCCCTCTCCGCTTACATAAACGTACAGTTTTGTATTCTCGATGGGAATGGAATACGGCGTTTTAGGTTGAGGATCACTGACGGGTACTTGAGGCAGCGGGACATTGGCAGGTATCTGAATTCTGCGCAACACAAGCAATGCAACCAGCGCACACAGCACTGCAGCAACCATCCAGTGGATATGCTTTCTGCGTATATATTGAGCGAATTTACCATCGTGTGCCATTTGCTAACCTCCTTACCTGTTTCTTCCTACCTTCAGAAACGTGATGACCTAGCGATCTCTTTTTTAGTCGATTCCCCTCACATTCATAAAGCGGTAGTTTTAAGCCCACCGCAAAGGACTGCCTTGCGGTGTAAAGAATACTGTGGATTGGATTTCTTTTCTGCACCTCATTATAATAATACAAACCGCGCGGAAGTAAAAGGGGATAAATACAAACAAGCCATTTATTTTCCGCCAAGGCTTTCACTACTTGTTTTGTAAACACACGAACACAAGCAATTAGGCTGAATATTTCATATGTCACCTCCCTACTGATATGCCAACGTGGATGCTCTATTAGTATAGTTGATTTAACATGGCCGATTATTACAACATTTCCCAATTAATTGAAATTTGTCCTGGTTCTCCTGCCCAGATGTCTCTATCAGAGTTAGGCTCTCCTTGGGCGAATATCCCTACAGCACCGAGTGCAGGGTGTGTCCATCTGACACGGAAGAAGATTTGGTTGCTGTTGTCCCGAGTGTGCTACCTGCAACACAGATATTTTTATTGTAACATGGACTGCCGCGCTTTGCAACGAGGGGGTTTGTTAAGTGCCAAGTCAGATTCTTGGCATACCCCGTGTGCTGGTGACCTCGCGGACGCTGCCGCCGCGCAGCTCGTTGTATTCCTCGCGTGTCATATCCACGTCGGCGGCCAGCAGATGGTTGGTGATATTGTGCTCCACGGTCAGGTTGAACAGCAGCTTGGACATGCGGTTTGCGAACACGCCCAGCGTTCCCTTCAGCACGTCAGCCACTGCGTGGGGCAGGAACGCACCGGCGTTCTGCACCTTCAGGTAGCCGTCGTAGAACCGAACAGCCTTCTCTACGAACTCACTTTGGCTGCCGCAGTTAGCCAGTGGCGCGTTTATTTCTATCATTTTCTTTGCTTCCGGCGTAAGCCCAAAAGCGTACTGTTCCTCCTTGAATTTTTTACCGTGACCCCGCAGTTTTTCCCGTAACTGCCGTCACTCCTGCCATACGGAAGGCAAAGGATACTCAGTACGGAGCTATCCTGCGTCATATCTCAAGCATCCCTTGCGATCCTGCGCTGGCGGCTTTTTTGTTCTTGCGTGGGTATAGATATCCAGCGTGGCGGAGAGCTGGCTGTGGCCGAGGATACCCGCTACCGTTGCCATATCCGCACCGCCCGCGATCATCAGGCTGGCAGCGGTGTGGCGCAGGCTGTGGATATTGAGCTGCTCTCGGTCGATATCCCGCCATTGCAGGGCGCAGCACTCGCCGCGCCGCATCCCCGTGGCAATGATAAGCTTGAAGTATGTCTCATACTTGATGCTCTCATTTTCCAGTGCGGCGATGATTTTCTGCGCCGTTTCTTCGTCGGCAATCTTTTTCCCTGTTTTCTTACCTGCGTAGCGCGACATGGAAGTGGTGACAGAACACCTATTTCCATGGAATATGTTTTCTGTTGTGAGCTACGAGTATCATTTATGGCCGGTAGTCTTGCATTACCGAGACTCGCTCTCGAGGAGGAAATAGACGTACCAATCACTGGAAATGTGCTTTCAGGCAATGGCTTTCCTGTTATGTCACGTTTTGGTTAACACAAGTCACTTTCCAACAATCCTTCCAACAAACGCCCCAAATCTACGCAAAACTTCTCGATACATATTAAAACACATCAACACGAGAAGATCCCCCAATCCCTTGCAGCACAGGGGATTGGGGGATCTTACTTGGCATAAATGGGTACACCGTAAACGCATCCACGGCTTTTTGCATAACTAACGTAGCGAATGTGTGCCCTTACGCAAAGTTCTTCCTATGGAACTTGTACGAACGCCATCCAAGTGATATACTTTTTGAAACGCCCCGGAAAGGACTGAGTGTATGGACCGCGCTGCCGACTTGTGGACCTTGGTCAGCAATTTAAAAAATGCCGCTTATGATGAACCGGTACATATTCTGCAAATGCTGGGCGATAAGCTTATCAATGATTGCCGCATCGAGGTCTTTGGCGTGACCATTGAGCCGCTATGGGTAGAGGCCTATTGCTATGACGAAACGCATTTTCCCGACTACAATACCCATCGCAGCCGCAAGCAAAAAAACCGGTTTGGACAGCTGTATTTCCATGAGCGAGGCTACGGCGGTGTGGATATTTGCTTATCAAATTCGGAGGATTTCTGCCTGTCCTTTCTGCTGAAGGCTACTCTCGCCAACGGGCACTTTCTGACACAGACGCAGCTTCCGCGCGTGCTGTTGAGCACCGGCAAAACGAAAGCGGACTTCGAGCATCTGGAGGACATACTCCGCCCTGCGGACGCCCGTCACACCATCTGCCACACGACCCGTGTGAACTTGACCAAACCCTGTTACAGCGACGCCCCGCTGACCTCATTTGCGCTGGACGCAATTCCCAAGTATGATTTCCGGTTTGCCCGGAAAAACCTTCGAGAGAATGTACGGGCGTACCTGCTGGCCTATATGGCCGCGCATCCAGACTGTACCGAACAAGAATGCAGGGCAGAGTGCCGCCGTGTGTTCGGATGGGTGCCCGACCTGGTGCGGACATGGGTGCACAACTGATGCGCAGCTTGTTATTGCTCCGGTTGCCGCAGGAACAGCACACCCAGGGTGCCGGGGCCGCAGTGTGAGGACACAGTACAGCCAGCCTGGGTGACGAATACCTCCTGAAAGGGTGCCAACTCCCGTACCAGCTTCGTCAGCTCCTGTAGGGTGGTCTCCGCCACCTCGCCGGAGTGGGTGATGAAAGCGTGATCAGCCACAACTGTCTTATCCGCCAGCCGTTCGGCGACATACTGGCGGTACACCTTTTCCATGGCGCCGCGGTACTTTTTGCAGACTGCCAGCTTGCCCTCCCGCATTTCAAGGCAGGGCTTCAGCTTCAGCATATTGGCGCCCAGCGCCGTCACACCGCTGCAGCGGCCGCCCTTCCACATAAACTCCAGCGTGTCCAGTACGAAGCTGGTGTCGCTGCAGGGTGCCAGGCGGCGCAGCTCCGCGGCGATGTCCGCCGCCGCCATACCGCTGTCCCGTAGCTTGGCCCCCTGTAGTGCCAGCAGCCCGCCGCCGGTGGAGAGCTGGCGGCTGTCCACCACGTGGATCTGTCCCTGGTCCGTCAGCTCCTGTGCCGCCAGTACCGCGTTCTGGCAGGTGCAGGACAGCTCCGAGCTGATGTCGATGTGGACGATGTCATAGCCCTCCGCTAAAAGCGGGGAGAAAAATGCCTTGAACGCCTCTGGACTGATCGCTGTTGTTTTGGGCAGGGTGCCGTTCCGGCGGTAATCGGTGTACAGCTCCGCCGAGGTGTAGTTTCCGTCATCAGGGAAGACACGCCCGCCACTCTGGATAGTCAGGGGTATGGTGCGGATATGGAAGCGCTCCAGCAGCTGGGGCGTCAGGTCACAGGTGCTGTCGTAGGTGATGCAGACAGGTCTGGGCATGGGGTGTTCCTCCTATTTTTCCTATGGTAACGGCAGTATACCGAAGAAACCTCAACGTAAGCTCAAAAAATCTCGATTTTTGAGAACAGGTGTGATAAAATCCAAAAAAACACAAGGGAGGGACAGCCATGTTCCGCATTTTGGTGGCCGAGGACGATGACAACGCCAGATTTCTGATGTGCGAGGTGCTGCGGCGTGCCGGGTACGAGCCGTGCCCTGCGCGGGACGGTGTGGAGGCGCTGGAGGTGATGGAACACTACCAGTGCGATCTGGCGGTGGTGGATATCACTATGCCGCGGATGGATGGCATTACCTTCACCCAGACGCTGCGGGAGGGGAACTGCGATCTGCCGGTGCTGATGGTGACGGCCCGCGTGACCCAGGAGGACAAGCGCCGGGGGTTCCGGGCGGGGACGGATGACTATATGGTCAAGCCAGTGGACGAGGAGGAGATGCTTTGGCGTATCGAGGCCCTGCTGCGGCGGTATTGCAGCCGGGCAGACCGACGCTTGACGGTGGGCACCACGGTGCTGGACCGCGGCTCCCTGCAGGTCATCACTCCGCAGAGTACGTGGCAGCTGTCCGCTAAGGAGTTTTTGCTGCTGTATAAGCTGCTGTCTTACCCCCGGACGCTTTTCACAAAACGGCAGCTTATCGACGACATATGGGATCTGGACAGTGATGTGGACGAGCACACTGTGGAGGTTTACATCTCCCGACTGCGAGAGAAATTCCGGGACAACCCGGATTTCGAGCTGCGGACGATTCGGGGATTTGGCTATATGGGGATGCCCCGGGAGGACGGCAATGGCCAGAAATAAGGTGAAAAAAGAAAAGCCGCCTGTCCGGCTGCTGGGCACCATGTTCCTGCTGGTGCTGGGGCTGGTGGCGGTGTATGTGGGGATGGCGTTGGGGATATTTACACTGGTGCAGCGGCTGGTGCATCTGGAGGACGCCAGCTATACGCTGCTGTGGCCTATCCTCATCCTTTCGGTCAGCGCCATCCTGGGCGTACTGCTGGCCATATTCATTTTCCGTGGGTATCTGGCGCCGCTGTCACGGTTGATGCAGGCCACGCAGTCGGTGGCGGAGGGCGATTATACCGTGCGGGTGGATATGCGGGGCGCCCGGGGCGAGGTGGCGGAATATATCCGCAGCTTTAATAAAATGGCGGAGGAACTGTCCAGCGTGGCGCTGCTGCGAATGGACTTTGTGAATACCTTTTCCCACGAGTTCAAAACGCCGCTTATCTCCATCCGGGGATTTGCCAAGCTGCTGCAAAACGACGACCTGACACCGGAGCAGCGGCGGACCTATACAGACACCGTGGTGCAGCAGTCCGAACGGCTGGCTGCCATGAGCACCCACGTTCTGGAGCTGGCCCGGTACGAAAACACCGAGATCGTGTCCGACAAGACGCTGTACAGCCTGGATGAACAGCTCCGCCGGTGTGTGCGCCAGCAGGAGAGGGAGTGGCTGAAAAAGAGCCTGACCGTGGAGGGAGACCTGGATCCGGTGGACTATTACGGCAATGAGGAGCTGGTGGAGCACATCTGGTCTAACCTGCTTTCCAACGCTATCCGGTTCACGCCCGCCGGCGGGCAGATCACCGTGGTGCTGCGGCGGGGTGAGGGAGAGGTCACCGTGTCTGTCTCCGATACGGGTATCGGTATGGACGAGGAGACACAGCGGCACATTTTCGACAGGTTCTACCGGGCTGCGCCATACCCGGATGACCGGGGCAACGGCCTGGGCCTCTCCATTGTCCGCCGGGTGGTAACGCTGTGCGGCGGGAGGGTGACGGTGTTCTCCCGCCTTGGAAATGGCTCCACATTTACCGTGACGCTGCCCGCAGAGGAATAACGGTGCGATCCGCCGGATAGTGATGTGTATAAAAAGGCACCTTTGGTTAAACAAGCACCCGCCGCACAAAAGGGAACGACCGCCCATTCGGCGGTCGTTCCCTTTTATCGTGGGGTGGGACAGGCCCCCTGAAATACCGGAAGCCCGGCCCGGCACAAGGTCGGACCGGGCCCCGGCGCTGGAGGGGACCAGCACCCTTCGCTGAGAGGTCCAGGGGGGGTAAACGCACAAAACGCGGGGAATGTCAGTACAGGGGAATTACGTTATCACTGTGTTATGCTGTGTCAGCCGTTACTTGGCAGCCTTCTTGGCTTCCTTGGCGGCCTTGTCAGCCAGGTAGTACATACCGGGAGTGTTGTAGTACTCCTTCTGCAGGTCCTTCACCTGCTTGCACATCAGCAGCAGGCCGATCATGTTCAGAATGACGATAATAGCCATGAAGCCGTCGGTGATCATGTACATGGTGGTCACGTTGGAGAACGCGCAGGCGATGCCGATGAACAGGGGATACATAAACACCCAGATCTTGGAGAACTTACGGCCGAACAGGATCTCAGCCTGGATCTGGCCGAAGAAGCCGGCGGAAATGATCGTGGAGAACACGAACAGGAACACCGTAATGGCGACGAAGATAGCACCGAAGCTGCCGAACACGGACTGGAAAGCAGCCAGGGCCAGCTGGCCGGAGCTCAGACCCTCCTGGGTCCACACGCCGGAGGCCAGAACAGCCAGGGCGGTGATGGTGCAGATAACGATGGTATCCATGAAGACTTCAAAGATACCGAACTGGGCCTGACGGATGGGGTGATCCGTATCGGCGGTGCAGTGACCGGCGATGGTGGAGCCTACGCCCGCCTCATTGGAGTACACGCCGCGGGCAGCGCCCCAACGGATAGCAGCCATGATGGTGGCGCCGGCGAAGCCGCCCACAGCGGCGCGGCCGGTGAAGGCATCCTGGAAGATCATGCCGAAAACAGCGGGGATCTCGCCCACGTTGGCGAAGATGATGATCAGAGCGCCCAGCACGTACAGGCAGGCCATCACGGGCACCAGGATGTCGGTGACGCTGGACACGCGCTTGAAGCCGCCGGCCAGGATAACGCCCACCAGAACGGCGATGATGATGCCGGTGACGGTCTGGTTTGCGCCGAAGACGTTGAACTGCTCAGCAGCGGAAACGCCCTGAGAGGCCAGGGAGGGGACCAGCTCGATCATGAAGAAGAAGGCGTAGCCGACGCCGAACACGACGCCGATCTTCTTGCCCAGACCGCGCAGGTAGTAGGCGGGGCCACCGACCCACTCGCCCACGTCGTTCTTACGACGGTACTTGATGCCCATCGCGACCTCGCAGTACTTGGTGCACATGCCGAGGATAGCCAGGATCCAGATCCAGAACACAGCGCCGGGGCCGCCCAGGGCGATAGCCACGGGCACGCCGACGATGTTGGAAGCGCCGACGGCGCAGGCCAGGGCCGCGAATGCGGCGGAGATGGGACGGACCTTGCCCTCTTCCTTCTTGGCGAACATCTTGCCGAAGGTCTGGCTCATGGCGTAGCCGAAGTGGCGGATCTGGGGGAAGCCCAGATAGATGGTCAGGAACAGACCGCCGCCGCCGATGAGGATCAAAATGGGAATGCCCCAGAACCAGTTACCAAAATCTTGAATAGCTTGCAGTATAACCATACTTTTCTCCTTTCACGCGAAACAATAGGTGATTTTCTCTGTGTTTGCGCTTGTGCGTTTTGCGTTTTGTGCTTGGTGCGTTTTGTGCGTTTTGACAGGGTCTCTCAGCGTAGGGGGGATAACTCAGCTCAGCAGATGCTTCACCGCTTCATAGGTGATGTTGGGAACATTTTGGAACGTCTGCCGCATATCCACGCGCTCGGTGAGCATATGTCCGTCGCGGCCGAAGGTACCGATATTGACAACGGGGACGTCGATCTGACGGATCTTATCCACCGGGTGCGTGTATTTCACGCCGTACTGGGGCATGTTCGTCTCCAGCGCCTGGATAGCCAGGGTGTCGTCGCACACGGCCATAAAGCTGGAGTCGGAGATGTAGGGGTAGAACATACGGGTCTTGATCTGGCGCTGGGCCTCGGGCCGCACCACCTCGATGGCGCTCTCCACCGCGTCCAGCAGAGCCTTTTCCTTGGCCGTGCGGCCGGTCATCTCGATACGGGCACTGAAGATGGAGCCGAAGAACACCACCACGGCGGGGGACTTGTCCTCAGACCACTTCCATGCCTCCTGCACCACACGCAGGCCGAACAGCCGCAGATCCAGCTCAGGATCGTCCTCATGCAGCTTCACGGTGAACTCGTGAATGGCTTTCTTGAAGGCCTCGCCGTGCACGGCGGCCAGCTCGTTATAGAACTCGTTCCAGGTGTAGACACGGGTCTTCCAGGGCAGCTGATGGAAGTCCACCTTGCTCAGCTCGCAGAAGCGCTTGTACTGGGCATTTAGGTACTCCACCGTCTCGTCAAAGGCCTCCACAGCCATCTGCTTGCTCTTTTCCAGCACGATGGAAGGACTCCAGCCGTGGGTGAAGAAGTTGTAGTAACCGAAGGCCGTCAGCGCCGTCTGCACGGTGTAGGGGCCCTTGGTGTCCATCTGCTTCAGGGAGATGGGCGGAATGGCGACCTCACCCTGGGCGATGTCGCACAAGTCAGTGTTCAGGGACATCTTCCGCGTGATGTTGGCCAGCACCAGGTTGGGGTCCAGCGCGCTGAAGGCCTGCCCCACATGGGCCTCCTTGCCGAACACGGCGAAGCAGGGCAGCAGCTTGCCGATGCTGCCGTAGTAGATGTAGCGGTTCTCGTCGCCGGGAGCGTAGTTGGTGGAGTAGTCCGCGTTGATGCACGCCACATACTCGAAGTGCTCTTTCTCCTTCAGCTCCTCCAGCAGGTCCAGGGCGGTGATGATGCCCTTGGAGTTGTCCTCCTCGTCGCACTCGCCGATAGCCAGCAGGTTGCCGTCCAGCTCCTCGGGATGCTCAGAGAAGTACTGGATCAGGTACATATGGCCTGCCACACCGGACTTCATATCCAGCGCGCCGCGGCCGAACAGATACTCGCCGGACTCGATATCGTCAATGACCTCCTGGGGCAGCACGAACGTCTCGCGCAGCTTGGCGGGCAGCTCCTCGCAGCGGAAAGCGTACTCGCGGATGGTGCCGAAATCGTCCACGCCCACGGTGTCGATGTGGCCGATGAGGATGACCGTGCGGTTGGAATTGCCCTTGGTGCCCTTCACATAGGCCAGCGTGCTGTGCCGCACCACAAAGTCGTTCTTGGTCTGGAAGCACTTGACCTGCTCGGGATGTGCCTGGAAGTAGGGCAGGGACATATAGAAGTCCTGTATATAGCGGGCCACGGCGCTCTCGCCGCCCGGCTCCTTGTTGATGCTGGGGATGGCGACCATCTCTTCCGTCAACTGCTTGACCTTGTCAAAAGAATTTAATTTCATGTCTTAGCTCCTTTGTTATGCTGCGCGTATCAGTCGCGGTGATATCTCTCGATGCCGGCCATATAGGTGTTCAGCACCTGGATGTCCTTGATGTCGTTTTCAGGAATGTGGAAGATGTCGCGGTCGATGACCACCATGTCGGCGAACTTGCCGGCCTCGATGGTTCCCATCAGGTCCTGATCGCCGTTGGCGTAGGCCACGTTCTTGCTGTACATACACACCGCGTCATACACGGATACCTTCTCGTTGGGGTGATAGCCGCCCACGGGATAGCCGTCCATATCCTGACGGGTCACGGTGGCATAGATGCCGATCCAGGGATTGAAGCTCTCCACCGGTGCGTCGGAGCCGCCGGCCATGATCAGTCCCGCGTCCAGATACGTCTTCCAGGGATAACTCAGCACGGCGCGTTCCTTGCCTACGCGCTCCTCGATCCAGTGCAGGTCGGTCATCAGGAACGTGGGCTGGATATCCAGCACGATCGGCAGCTTCTTCATGCGCTCGATCAGCTCCGGCGTGGCCATCTGGGCGTGGATGATGCGGAAGGGGAGACGCTTGGCCTGCTCCTCCGGCGTCATGCCGTCCTTCAGCCCCTGCTCAAGGCAGTACTCCACCGCGTCCAGAGTGACCTCCAGCGCCTTGTCACCGATGCAGTGGGTGGCGGGCTGCAAGCCGTGGCGGTATGCCTTGTACATTCTCTTGGCCAGATCCTCGGGGCTGATGACCAGAATGCCGGTGTTGCCGGGATCGTCCGCGTAGTCGGTGTACAGCTTGGCGGAACGGGAGCCCAGGGAGCCATCAGAGAAGCTCTTGAAGCTGCCCATCCGTGCGGCACGATAGGGATCATTCCGCTGCTCGGGTGTCAGGTTTTCCGGGTCGAACATATAGTCCAGGCACACGGCCATACGCACCGGCAGCTCGCCGCGGTCGCTGCGGGCCACATAGTCGGCGAAGTCCTCGTCATAGTGCCAGATCTCCGCGGCGTAGGTGTGCATCATGGTCACGCCCAGGCTGGAAGCCAGCGCCAGACCCTTCTTCATGCACTTCTCACGGGTGGCGGGCACCAGGAACGGGTCGGGGATCAGATTGTCGTAGATCTTGGAGGCCTGCTCACGGAAAATGCCGTTGGGATTGCCGTCAGCGTCCAGCTCCACCAGGCCGCCGGGGCCGTACACGTAGCCGTTGGTAATGTTGGCCTTCTCCAGCGCCATGGTGTTGGCTACCGCCGTGTGCAGGCACACACGCTTGATGACGATGGGGTGATCGGTGCTGGCCTCGTCCAGGTCCAGACGGGTGGGCAGCCGGTCCTCGCAGTCCTTCCACTTGGACTGGTCAAAGTTGGAGCCCTTGATCCACTCGCCCTTGGGTGTCTCTGCCGCGCGGTCACGCAGCAGCTGCAGCGCCTCGGCGCGGGAGGTGGCGCCACCCAGGTCCACCGTGGTATAAGTCTGGCAGAAAGCGAAGAAGTGCAGGTGGGAGTCGCCCATGCCGGGAAGCACAGTTTTGCCCTGCAGATTAATGCACTTTGCGCAGTCAAAGTGCTCCAGCGCCTCTTCCTTTGTGCCCACATAGGCAAATTTGCCGTCCTTCAGCACCACTGCTTCCTTGCAGACGCCCGGCGCTTCCATCGTGTAGATCTTGCCGCCATAAAACAACGTATCAGCTTTGACCTTCATTTTGTACACCTCTCCAATTTCAACGTAGTATTATTGTGATTTTGTACAGTTTTGCGTACGTAAGGTTTACCTTAGTTGCCATTATAACGGAAAATGGACCGGGTGGCAATTTGCCGCCTGTTCCCCCTGCGGAACAATTTGTGCAAATTATGTTTCCTGAGCGGAACGTTTGTTGACATATTTGACGTATTTTGCTATAATCGTTAAAAACCAGTGAAAAAATGAGCCTGAATTGATTTTGAGGAAATCACCTATGGACACTGCAAGAGAGAATATCACAAGAGAAGTCGGCAGCCGCATCCGCTACGCCCGCAAAAGCCGGGGTATGTCGATGGACGAGCTGGCTCAGGCCATCTACAAGACCCGTTCGGCCATCTCCAAGTACGAGAACGGACAGATCTCCGTGGATATTGCCACGCTTTACGACATCGCCAACGCCCTGAAGGTCAGCATCTATGATCTGCTGTACCGCAATACACCGGATATTGACCAGGAGTACAACGCGGAGGTGCCCGCCTTTTTCCGGGAGGTCTCCCAATTATATATGTACTTCTTCGACGGCCGGGTCAACCGCGCCCAGTGCACCGTGATCGATATATTCCCCACGGAGGAGAGCAGCACGGCCGAGGTGCTCATGTACATGAACATCAAGGACCTGGCCCACTACCGGGTCTGTGAGAGCACCTACCACGGCACCCTGACCCACTACGAGGCGTTCAGCGCCATGCTGTTCCAGAATGACGATATGCCCATGGACAAATACCAGATCGGCATTCCCCAGCCCTATATGGACGACGACCGGAAGTGGGTGCTGACCTATGGCATCTCCTGCCGACCGCTGATGCCCTCCGCCGCCAAGCGCCTTCTCAGCAAAACACCGCTTTCCATCGACAAGGCGCTGGTCCAGGAGCTGAAGATATCCAAGGAGGATATCCGCCTGATGAAGCATTATAATATGTTCGTCATGGTGTAGCCGGCATCGCCTTCTGTATATGTATGAACAGTCTTACCCGAAAAGGACGCCCCGGCGTCCTTTTTCCATAGGGAAACGCGTTTTTTGAAAAAATTTTCGGTTTTACTGTCCGCATTTGCTCCGCTGCGCCGTTTACAGAGTGAAGACGCAGGACGGAGACACACTGCCGTCCGCACACAGCTGCAGCGCAGAAGGGAGGAGGGCCTATGCTGCTCTATACCCAGACCATAGAGGATCCCCGGCAGACCCGGCAGTTCGAGGACATATACACTGCCTGCCGGGGCCGTCTGCTGGCCCTGGCCCGCCGGAAGCTCTGCGGCGGCGCGGAGGCCGAGGACGCAGTGCACCAGGCGTTTCTGGCGCTGGCGGAGCACTTTCCGCGGCTGTGCCGCCTGCCTCGCCCCCGGCTGGAGGCGTATCTGGTGGTGGTCACGGAGCGTAAGTGTATCGACTGCCTGCGGCAGCAGGCCCGCCGTGACGGCGTGCCCTTTGACGAGAACACCGTTCTGGTCACGCCGCCGCCCTGCGGCGACCCGGTGGCCGACGCTATGGGGCGCTTGCCGCCCCGCTGCCGCGAGGCGCTGCTGCTGCGCTACGGCTGCGGCTACAGCACCCGTGAGACGGCATCCCTGCTGGGTCTGTCCTTTGCCGCGGCCCAGAAGCTTCTGCAGCGGGCCAAGGCCGCCCTGCGTACAGAACTGGAAAAGGAGGGCATATCTGTATGAGCATTCTGCTCAATGATGAAGCGCTGTGCTGCGGCGCGCGCCGACTGGCGGTGCAGCTGGCGGCGGCACTGCCGGCGCCGGAGGATGGATTTTCCCCGGCCTTTCAGGCGGACATGACGGCGCTGACGCGCTGTGTGACCCGCCGGCAGGCGGTCCGACGATGGGGCCGACGCGCGGCGGCGGCCGCTCTGACGGCACTGCTGACCTTCGGCGCGGTGCTGGCGGCCAGTCCCACCGCCCGCGCGGCGGTCAGCCGCTGGTTCCTGCGAGTGACCAGCGTGACCACGCTTTACGACATTACGCCGTCAGCGGAGGAGCCGACACCGGAAGACTATACGCCCGCGGCCCCGGCGGGTTATACGCTGACAGGTGACTTTACCGGAGGCTATAACGATGAAAAGAGGAATGGTGTCCGGGTGATGCGCTGGACCTCCGCGCAGGGGGATATACTGTTTGAAGCCGTGCCCCTGACCGGCAGTGCACAGATCCGCGCGGAACTCCGGGACGGAAGCACCGGTGGGATATACAATACCGAGACGGGGCAGCGTCCTATGGGGGAAGAAGGAATGCCGGAGGGTTATGATGCGGCGCCGGTGACAGTGCACGGTATCTCCGCGCAGCTGTATCGCTTCGCCCCTGCGGGGCAGAGCGCTTCCCCGGCACGCCGCGGCTATGGCCTGTGGTTCTACCGTGGGGAGGACATGGCGCCGTTCCACTATGTGGCTGTACCGGCAGGCGCATCGGCGCTGGTATGGGTGGATGAGCAGGCCAACTGCTTCTTCCTGCTCACCGGCGGCGAGACACAGAGCGAACTGCTGTCTATGGCGGAGAGCGTGTATCGAAGCGAAAGGAGCGAATGAATATGAAAAAGTATGCTGTGATCGCGGCGCTGCTGGCCCTGCTTACGGTGCTGGCCGCCTGCGGCGTCCAGACCCTGCCCACCGATGAGGATGACGTACCGCCGGTGGAGGGAATCTCCCAGCCCGAGGAGGACGGGCAGACCGTCACAAAGGTGGTCTATGTTCCCATGTGGATGCAGGACTACTCCGTGGTCTACTACGACGCCAACTTGAACCGCACCGTTGAAAAGGGCGGTGATCTGACCGAGGAGGAGATCAACAGCCGGGAGGATATCGATCCCGTGCTGATGTACGGCGATGTGCTGGCCGAGCCAAACACGAAGGTGGAGTACGACCTCCACGGCTTTATCCAGAATATCTACTACCGGGGCGGCGATGGGGAGTATTACCTTGACCCGGCCACCGCCGCGGCCATGCAGCCCTGATGCGCTGAGCGCAAAGGCCCGCCCCGCAGGGGCGGGCCTTTTTGTGCCTCCTTATTGCTGCGCCAGTGCTGCGGCCACAAAGCCGCGGAACAGGGGGTGGGGCCGGTCCGGCCGGCTCTTGAACTCCGGGTGGAACTGGCAGCCCACGAACCACGGATGGTCCGCTATCTCCACCATCTCGACCAAACGGCCATCCGGCGACGTACCCGCCACCCGCAGGCCCACGGCTTCCAGCTCCGGTCGGAACACGTTGCTGCACTCATACCGGTGGCGGTGGCGTTCCCATATCTCCCGCTGGCCGTAGGCCTCCCGGGCCTTTGTCCCCTCCGCCAGCACGCAGGGATACTTGCCAAGCCGCATGGTGCCGCCCTTGGCGGTCACGCCCACCTGGTCCGGCATCAGGTCGATGACCGGATGTGCCGTCACGGCGCTGAACTCTGCGCTGTGGGCATCCGCCCACCCGGCTGCGTGCCGCGCAAATTCGATGACCGCGATCTGCATCCCCAGGCAGATGCCCAGATAGGGGATACCCTTCTCCCGCGCGTACTGCGCCGCCAGGATCATCCCCTCAATGCCCCGGTCACCGAAGCCGCCGGGCACCAATATGCCGCTGCACCCGCAGAGCGTTTCCGTGAGGTTTTCCGCCGTCAGGTGCTGTGAGTCCACCCACTGGATGTCCACCTGTGCGCCGCAGGCGGTCCCCGCGTGGAACAGCGACTCCGCCACGCTGAGATAGGCGTCGTGCAGCTCCGTGTATTTGCCCACCAGCGCGATGGTCACATGGCGCTGCTCCGCCGCGTGTATCTGCGCCACCAGCTCCCGCCAGTGCCGCATATCCGGCTCGCCGGCGCCCAGTCCCAGCTTGCGGCACACCACCCGGCACAGCCCCTCCCGCTCCAGCAGCAGGGGCACCTCATACAGGGTGGACGCCGTCAGGTTGGGGATGACGCAGTCCTCACTGACGTTGCAGAACAGTGCGATCTTCTTCCGCATGTCCTCCGGCAGCGGGCTGTCGGTGCGGCACACCAGGATATCCGGCTGGATTCCCACGCTCAGCAGCTCCTTCACGGAGTGCTGTGTGGGCTTGCTCTTCAGCTCGCCGCTGCCGGGGATGGAGACCACCAGCGGCACGTGGATATACAGCACGTTTTCCCGCCCCTGCTCCGCCGCCACCTGACGGATGGCCTCCAGATACGGCTGGCTCTCGATGTCACCCACCGTGCCGCCGATCTCCGCGATGACCACGTCCGTCTGTCCGTCATCCATGGCGTACAACCGCCGCTTGATCTCGTCGGTCACATGGGGGATGATCTGCACCGTGCCGCCCAGATAGCCGCCCTGCCGTTCCCGGTTCAGCACCGACCAGAAGATCTTTCCGGAGGAAACGGAGCTGTCGCCGGTCAGCGCCTCATCCACGAAGCGCTCATAGTGCCCCAGGTCCAGATCCGTCTCCGCGCCGTCGTCGGTGACGAACACCTCGCCGTGCTGGTAAGGGCTCATGGTCCCCGGGTCTACATTCAGGTACGGATCGAACTTCTGGTTTCGCACCCGCAGACCGCACTGCTTCAGCAGCCGGCCCAGCGATGCCGCGCAGATGCCCTTTCCCAGCCCGGACACCACGCCGCCGGTCACAAAAATATACTTCATCCCGCCATCTCCCCTGTAAAAAATATGCTCCGATGGTACACCCCCATACCTCCGCTGTCAACGGTGCAAAACGCAGATATTTCATCGGAATTATCATATAATATATAGAATTAGGGAGAAATTGTTGCAGAAGCGAAAGTTCTTCTTGCATTGGCGGGCGGATGGTGGTATGGTAGTATTGGACTCACCTTAGGAGAGGTTCCTCACAGGAAAAAATAAGCACCCGGAGGCTTATGCCTCCGGGTGCTTCTGCTTATATCTCGTCGGTGATCTCACCGCCGGACGCTTCCCGCCGGACCACCTTGATCTCACAAGTGCGGTGATTGTCCACCCGCGTCACCAGCACGTCCAGATCCTGGCAGCTGAACCGGTCGCCTACCTCAGGAACCCGGTCGCACTGCTCCATCACCCAGCCGCTGACGGACGTCATCTCCGTCTCCTCATTCAGATGGAAGAACTCGGCAAAATCGTCAAAATCCATGGCCGCGTCCACCAGATAGGTGTCCTTGTCCACCTTGCGGATAAAGACCTCCTCCTCATCGTGCTCGTCCCAGATTTCGCCCACCAGCTCCTCCAGAATGTCCTCCATGGTCACGATGCCGCAGGTGCCGCCGTACTCGTCCACCACCACGGCCACCTGGGTCTTGGCCAGCTGCAATTTTTTCAGCAGCAGACTGATGGGCTCGTTTTCCAGCACGAACATGACCGGGGAGAGTATCTCCTCCAGCGGCTTGTCCGTTACGCCGCAGCCCACATAAAAGTCCTTCTGGTGTATGGTGCCGATAATATGGTCGATGTCCTCCCGATAGATCAGCAGCCGGGAATACTTTGTCTGGGTGAACAGGTCCGCCACCTCTTCCTTCGTGGCGTCCACCGGCAGTGCCGCCAGGTCCACCCGATGGATGAGGATGTCCTGCGCCTCCTGCTCGGAAAAGCCGATGGCGTTCTTCAGCAGGTCGCCCTCGTCCTTGTCGATGCTGCCCTCCTGCTGCACCTCGTTCACCAGCATCAGCAGCTCCTCCGGGGACATTTTGTTGTCCCCATCCAGATGGAACATCCTGGCCAGCAGCTTTTTCCACAGGGAGAACAGCGCGTTCAGCGGCATCAGCAGCCAGATCAGGCACCGCAGAAACGGCGCAGCCGTCATAGCCCAGCTCTCGGCGCAGTCCTTGGCGATGCTCTTGGGGGAGATCTCGCCGAAGATCAGCACCACCACCGTTACCACGATGGTGGACAGCGTAGCACCGGCATCGCCGAAGCTTTTGACGAACAGTGCCGTGGCCAGGGATGCCATGGCAATGTTCACGATGTTGTTGCCGATCAGGATGGTGGACAGCAGCTTGTCATAGCGCTCCAGCAGCCGGCACGCCAGCGCGGCACGGCTGTTGCCTTTTTCCGCCAGCATTTTCAGCCGCGTGACATTGGCCGAGGAGAACGCCGTCTCCGTGGCCGAGAAATAGGCGGACAGCAGCAGGCATACCGCCATAATAATGATATATGTAGTCGTTGACACGATCAATAGCTCCTTTTTCTGTCATCTGTTTCTGCGATCCACACTGGTCTAAAGGCGCAAAAAAGCACGTCTGCCCCGCGTCAGGCGGCGCAGATATGCCGCAAAAAACAGATGGCAGCCCGGCAAGTTCCCGGGATGGTCGCCGCTGTCGGTATCCATATCGCCCTGTATCCTCCTTTTGATATAAATCTTGCCTATTATATACAAAACCACCCACCCTGTCAAGTCCGCCCTTTTCCGCAGAGCGCGGGGCTGGTTGGACAGCAAAAGGGTTTCCCACAGGGAAACCCTTTTGAATGCGCGTGTGCATTACAGCGCCCGCAAAAACTCCGGCTTCAGGTCCCGGCGACCGTCCAGCGCCGCGGCGATCTGCGCCAGCAGCGCCTCCCGGTCACCGTTCAGTGTGCCCTTCAGCGTCAGATAGTTGCTGGCGTGGTTGGCGCGGAACACGGTTCCTTCGCTGTCCACGTGCTGTAAAAACAGCTCTGTTTCCTTCAGTACCTCCAGGGGGCTGAGCAGCGTAAAGCTGCCCTCCCGCACCCAGGCCTCCAGCGGCGTTCCCGGCTCCACCATCAGCGTCAGCAGCCCCAGATAGTCCGGCTTCATTTCGCTGACGGCTCTGGCCGTGTCCGCGGCGTGCTCCCGCCAGTGTGCCACGCTCCCCAGCCCGGAGATGGCCGTCACCGACAGCGCCAGCCCGCACCGCCGGGCCTTCTGCCCCGCCGCCACGATCTCCGCCGCCGTGTGGCCCTTCTGCATCTTCTCCAGCACCGCGTCGCACCCGGACTCCAATCCCATATACACCATCTGCAGGCCCTTGCTCCGCAGCAGGCGCAGCTCGTCCTCGGATTTGATCTGTAGGCTGGTGGGGGAGGCGTAGCATGTTACCCGCTGGCACTCCGGAAACAGCCCATAGACCAGCCCCAATATCTCCACCAGGTCGCCGGTCCTCCGCATCAGTGCGTCCCCATCCGCCAGAAAGACACGCTCCACCCGGCGGTATACCCGCCGTGCCAGCTCGAAGTCCGCCCGGATCTCGTCCATGGGCCGCATGGCAAAGTGCTTGTCGTCGTACATATCACAGAAGGCGCACCTGTTGTGGCTGCACCCGTAGGTCACCTGCACGATCAGGCTGTACGCCTCGCTGGGCGGTCGGTATACCTTTCCCTTATAACGCATGGTCATCACTCCTTTTGCTGTATTATGCCATACTTTGAACGCTTTGAAAAGGGGGCATATTCCAGCCCCGCCCCACATAGGCTGTGACATCTCAACAAACGAGGTGTGCTATGGAGCTGAATTACAACCGCGTGGAGCTGCGGGGCGTGGCCGAGGACGCGCCGGTGCTGTCCCATGTGAACCACGGCTGTGCGTTCTACCGCTTTACCCTGTCCGTCCTGCGCCTGTCCGGTCAGGCGGACAAGCTGCCCGTCATCGTCCCCCGGCCGCTTCTGCTGCTGACGCCGGTGTCTCCCGGCGACGGCGTACATATCACCGGCCAGCTGCGTTCCTTCAACAACAAAAGCGGCCAGGGCAGCCGTCTGGTCATCTCCACCTTCGCCCAGACGCTGACCCATGACGCCGGCGAACCGCTGAACCGCATTTTCCTCAGCGGCGTGCTGTGCAAGCAGCCCGCCCTCCGCCGTACGCCCCTTGGCCGCGAGATATGCGACATGATCCTGGCGGTGAACCGCCGCTACGGCCGCGCCGACTACCTGCCCTGCATCGCCTGGGGCGCCGTGGCCCAGCAGGTGTCCCTGCTGCACACCGGTGCCCGGCTCACCGCCGAGGGTCGGGTCCAGAGCCGTGTCTACTCCAAAACGGAGAACGGCGTCACCACCGACCGCACTGCCTACGAGGTATCCATCATGCGTCCGGCGGAGCGGACGGAATTCCCGGAATGACGCGCTTCCTCCGTCCATTCCCGCCCATTCTGCGGCGCTGTCCGCGCCGAAAAACCGGCATTCTCCCTGTTGCGCCCCGGCTGGTATTATGGTAAAATTCCTGTAAAGAAGTATGTTATAAGGAGAGCCTCCATGCGCCATTCCAGCCATCTGCATCTGCATTTCCACACCCACCACCGCGCCGCCCGTTATGACGTGGACATGACCAAGGGCAGCATCACAAAGCATCTGATCAACTTTGCCCTGCCGCTGATGGTGGGCAATCTTTTTCAGCAGCTCTACAACATGGTGGATACCTGGGTGGTGGGCAACTACGTCAGCAACGAGGCCTTTTCCGCCGTGGGTACCGTCACCCCTATTATCAACACGCTTATCGGCTTTTTCCTGGGATTGTCCAGCGGCGCCGGCGTGGTCATCAGCCAGTATTACGGCGCCGGCCGCGAGGATAAGGTCCGCCAGGCGGTCCACACTTCCCTGGTGCTGACGCTGCTGATGGGCGCGGTCTTCACCGCCGCCGGCATCGCCATGACGCCCCTGATGCTCCGCCTGATGAAGACCCCCGCCGAGGTGGCACCGGAGCAGACCACCTACCTGACCATCTACTTCGCCGGCGTCATGGGACTGCTGCTCTACAACATGGGCTCCGGCATCCTCCGCGCCGTGGGCGATTCACGCCGCCCCTTCTACTTCCTGCTGGTGTCCGCCGTGCTGAACACGGGATTGGACCTGCTCTTCGTGCTGAAATTCGGCATGGGCGTGGAGGGCGTGGCCTACGCCACCATCATCGCTCAGGCGGTGTCCGCCGCACTGACCATCTGGGTACTCATGCGCGCCGCCGGCTGTATCCGCGTGGAGCTCCGCGCCCTGCGTATGACCTGGTCCGTCCTCCGTCAGATCGTGTCCGTGGGTATACCCGCCGCCCTGCAAATGGCCATCACCGCTTTCTCCAACGTGTTCGTCCAGGGCTATATCAACTATTTCGGCCCGGATTGTATGTCCGGCTGGACGGCCTATACCAAGGTGGACCAGTTGGTGATCCTGCCGGTCCAGTCCATCGCCATGGCCGGCACCACCTTTGTGGGCCAGAACCTGGGCGTGGGCGACACGGCCCGGGCCAAGAAGGGCGTCCGCACGGCGCTGTACCTGTCCTTCGTGGTGACGGCGGTGCTGCTGGTGCCGGTGCTGCTGCTGGCCCCGGACCTGACGGCGTTCTTCAACAGCAAGGCCGAGGTGGTGTCCTATGGCGCGTTGCTGCTGCGGCTGCTGTCACCCTTCTATTTCTTCTTCTGCATCAACCAGATCTACTCCGCCGCCCTCCGCGGCGCGGGCAACAGCCAGGTGCCCATGTGGATCATGCTGGGCTCCTTCGTGGTCTTCCGCCAGATATACCTCTACATCGTGGCCAACTATGTCTCCAACGAGATCATCCCCATCGCCATGAGCTACCCCGCCGGCTGGTTCGTGTGCAGCGTGGCCACGCTCATCTACTACCGCTTCTGCAAATTCGACAGCCACCGGCTGGTGGAGGACGTATGATGGACAAGTGTGAGACCTGCGTGTGGTACGTCTATGACGAGGACTATGACGATTATATCTGTGACATGGATCTGGACGAGGACGAGCTGGCCCGTTTCCTGGCCGCCGATACCCGATCCTGTCCCTATTGGCGCCCCGGCGACGACTATATCACCGCGCGAAAGCAATAAAACACACCCCCAGGCGGTCCTGCCTGGGGGATGCGTGCCTGTTCCGCCGAAAAAAACACCACCCATTGGGTGGTGTTTCCTGTTTTCTGCGGTGCCTCGTCAGGCCTCACGCTTGCGGCGGCGCAGCAGCGCCGCGGTGCCGGTGTAGCTTATCAGCGCCGTTACCGCGTAGGGCGGCAGTTCCGCGTCCACCAGCGTCTTTCTGCCAGCAGAATGTAGTAAGCTTTGCGTTCGAGCCTTCACTGACGTTGGGCGAGCTGCTGTAGTTTCAAGTCTGCCCGCTGGGAAGCTTCGACCAGTCCGGCGTATAGGCGTGCTTGCCGGTGTCCGCATACGGCAGCGTAAGCGCGACGGTGTCAAGACCGTCGCGCCAATTCTGAAGCGTGAAGATTTGACTGCGGCAGCGTGGACGGCATCTTCGGAAGCAAGACAAAGGCCGCCGTGCTGGCGTTCCAGAAGGCCAACGGTCTGGGTGTGGACGGTATCGTCGGCCCCCTGACGTGGGCAAAGCTGGGCTAAACGACACGGACGGACGAATTGTCTGCATAGAATAGAACCAATACCGCAGGAGGGGGACGGAAGCTTCCGTCCCCCTCCTTTTTCAACGGTTTCAACGAGCAGGGCGCTCCGCATAAGACTAAAAACAAGGCTAAAACCTGTTTTTGGGCATGAAAAAACTCCCGAAACACAGGCGTTTCGGGAGTTTTGGTTGTCATGCTATACCACTGTAGATTTTTGAACCCCCGGCTCAAAAATGCCATGTGCAAATTGGAATTCTTAGTTCTTTTTTAACTTTTCTCAAACTTTTTTGATGGGTGCTTTCAAGAACTGCCAATTGGTCGCATGAAAAACCGTTATGCGAAACACTCATTTTTTCTCTGGCATCTCGCTCATATCCGCGGCTGCCCCTTCCAAAAGGTCAGTCACGACCTGATTAAGTTGCGCGGCGTTCTTTGAGGAGATGACCGGCGTATTGGACTGTGACTCAATGTCTTTCCTTGTTCGCCCGGCAACCTGTCCGCCAGCTTTAGCAACTTCCAGATTCTCTTGGAAGGTCGTGGGCTTTCGATCCTTTGAAAACTGTGTGGTGGTGGCTTCCGCCAGCATATTCAGCACCAACTCCAGCGTGGTCATGTTATCACGAAGGTTTTCCTTTTTCAAGCCCTTCAGATTTTTGTACTGCCGGGTGGACATCCCCGACCATGCGCGGGAGATCTCATCGGTGAGGATGGCGTACTCCACGCCCTTCTGCACACCGCGGGCATCCCATTCGTCTGTCAGTTCCTTACGGACCTGAATGGCTTGCAGCCGCTGGTTGATCCACTCGCGGGTATAGCCCTTCTTGAGATAGGTTTCCAACGCCCGCTCGATGGTCAACTCCGGGTCTATGGTTTCCTCAATGCGCTCCCGACCAACCTGCGCCAGCCATTGCCGGAATGGTTCAGCCTTTGGTGAGGGAATGGACTGGATGATACGGAGAAGCTGCTCTGTGTCAGCCACATCAGTCATGCGTTTTCGTCCATCCGAGGCGGTCATTTTCAACTGCTTACAATTTGTAAGCAGTTGGCCTGCGCCCTCATTATTCAGCCGCTTCTTTAATACTGCCCAATATGTACTGGCATGACGGGCATCTGGCTGATCTGTCAAAACCGCAACAACATCGACAACGGAAAAGTACCATTCTTCCTTTTCCTCGTCCCACGCCGTGCGGATACGCTTGTCCTCAAATAATTGAATCTTGTCGTTCTGGCTCACTTGTTTTCACCTCAATCTCATCGACTTATATGTTTACGGGGGACATTCTCGGTATAACATAGCCAGGGGACATCAACTCCAATTTTTTATTAATTCTGCTCGAAGATGTTCCAGATTGTATTCCATGATTCCAGCATCAGTTTCTGGGGTGCCTTAATTGAAAATCGTGATGCAACTTCAAATTCTTCAACAGGATCTGAAACTTTTGCAGGCGCACAGTAATAGTGGATTTCCCGGATGGATGGATTTTGGGCAATCGCTCTGTTAATATGCTGATCGTTTTCCCCGCTATATCCAAAAATATCAATGCGTCCAGCATTTGCATTTTGGAGTTGAGATAAGTAAATCTGAAAAATTGTCATAGGGGATTCGAGTGGGAATTGAATTGGAAATGTAAATCCTCCGCCAAGCTTCATTTCTTCTTCCTTTTCTTCTCCGCTAATTCCCCAAATCAAACAGGCATCATCTGGGCCTAATAGAGTGTCAGAGCGCTTCTGTCTATCTTGTTTTTTGTAAAAGAAGCCTCCATGCAGATGCTTTATTTCATCTGTTTGAAGGACATCATCTAAAACGCAATCATAATTTGTTGTGAAAATCATTTTGTAATCAGACAGCCATCTCTTTAATTGCTCTACTTTTGCTTTGCCTAACGTGTCTTTTCCCCACTTACCATTATTATAACAAATTCTACTTGCTGCCCGCTTTAATTCGGCTTGATCTTCTTTCGTGAAATCCCCTCTTTGACAAAAAAGCTCAATTATTTTTAAGAGGCTCTCCACATTGGATATTTCATCATTTTGTGTTTCATATATAAGTCCATATGTTTGGAAGAGGATGGTGGAAACTGTCTGAGCATCATTAAAGCCAAGTTTTCGAAGCTGGTCCTCAATATGCGAAAGTAGTGTTGGATTATATGGTCTATCTGTGATTGGTCCGCCGTACCCTTCTTCGCCGCAAAAACCATCGCCAGAATATCCCCACGATACAGCACTATATTGAACGCTGTCTACTTTATTGCGGAAAGGCGCAAACAATTTATCCGCCTTATCAAAGAGGCGCGGAATTTCCTCTTTGATTTTCTTCATCATAGCTTTGTGTTGATATTCAGGAATAAGGTTAGCTGTTAATCCGTTCCCCACGATCAGAATTTTTTCCATAGTTTCATCACCCCACCTTACCAACACAAGGTTCATTCATCTCAATTTCGTTCTATCCAGCGACAGCTTCAGCAACTGCATCTTAAATTCCGGGGCGATCCATGAGGCAAACTCGCAGGCGATCATCGGATGAGCAAATGTTCCTCCGTTTTTCTCCTGCTTGGAAACGATGCCGATTGCCTTTGTCTGGTCGATCCATAGCTTTGGCGTCAACGTAAATGAGGCAGTTTTCTTTCTCTTTAAAAGTTCTGCATAACCAGTCTCACTATAATTCGGATTATTCTCCTGCTCCCACAGATTCAAAAATGCTAAAGTATTTCCGCTCCTCAGCCAACTCTGTATCACATATCCCGGAGCATCCTCGCTGTGAGCTCGGGCGACCTCAGTCAGAGAAATGTAACCTTCCTCCTGCTTTTTCCCCTGTGATTCCAGGCCTTTCCTCCGTTTTGCTCGTTCCAACACCTCTTGCTTACTTCTTCCATAACCGGCAAGATTCGAGAGCATATATTCGGCAATATCGTTTTCCCGCGCGATTCGCAATATAACTCGATCCCGTTCCTCGCAGGTAATGTTGCCCTCAGCTACAAGGTGTTCCAGCATAAGTCCAATTCCGTACATATCCACCAGATTCAATTTCTTTGCCACACACATCACCTCTCAAGGTCATTGTAGCATAACTTTCAGTGTTGTAAAAGACAAATTAAATCTGAACCATAGCAGGGGAAACATAACGTATGTCTTTCCTCGGTGAACCCTCCTTGTCGTAGTCAATATTACAGCGGGCAGCCTTCTCAAATTGGACATCCAGAAATTTCTCCAGGCCGACAATAGCCACATATTTGCCGTTTGAAAGAAGGTGATCTACCGCAGCGCGGGTCCATTTCGTCTTTCCGGTCGGAGAAGATATTTGTTTTGAGTAAAGCATATCCACCACTTTTCCCAAACTTGCTCCTGCCATATAGAACTCGAAAATCATGGATACGATATTTGCTTCATACTCGTTGACTCTAAGTGTCCCTCCGCTGATCAACACAAAACCATATGGTATTCTCATGTTTTATTCCTCCTAAAAACAAAACTTCCCATGTGTTACCTCGTTCAAGAGATAAAACATAGGAATACAGATTATTTCATTTTCTCTTTTGCCGTTATTCTGCATAGTTTTCGGGCCGAGTTTATGCGATTTACATGCTAAAAAAGCAAAAGCTGTGTATAACTTACGTTATACACAGCTTTTGTCTAATTTGGAGGTGACACCCGGATTTGAACCGGGGAATGAGGGTTTTGCAGACCCTTGCCTTACCACTTGGCTATGTCACCGTGTCAGCGAAAATCATTATACTATATACCGTCGGCCCTTGTCAAGAGTGAAATGCCCGTTGAAACGGGATTTCTTTCATTGCTTTTGATGTTACTTCACGGTCGTCTTTGCTGCAGCCTCAGAAAAAACTGCAAAAAGAAATAGAACAAATGTTGCAATGCGCGAAAGTGTGTGATATAATAGAGCCGGAAGAACAGCGGACGCGGCGCACATACAAAAAACGGACCTGCGCCGACACGGGGCGCATGAAAGGGGCATGGCTATGGCGAAGATGACCAGAATGCAGCAGAAGATCTACGACTACATCGCCCAGGCACTGCGGGAGCAGGGGTATCCCCCCTCGGTGCGGGAGATCGGCGAGGCGGTGGGACTGAAATCGCCGTCCACGGTGCATTTCCACCTGAAGCATATGGAGGAGCTGGGCGTGCTGACCAAGGGGGCCGGCAAGGGCCGGGCCCTGACGCTGGCGCAGCCCATGCAGGGGGAAATGCCTGACGGCGCGCCGGTACAGGAGGAGGCGGCGCCGGCGGCGGACCGCATCCCCGTGGTGGGCAGCGTGGCCGCGGGCAGCCCCATATTGGCGGAGGAGTGCATTGAGGACTATCTGACCTTCGACACCGGCGGACGCGAGGGGGAGTACTTTGCCCTGCGGGTGCGGGGCGAGTCCATGCTGAACGCGGGCATCCTGCCGGACGACCTGGTGGTGGTGCACCGCCAGCCCACGGCACACAACGGCGAGATCGTGGTGGCGCTGCTGGGGGACGAGGCCACGGTGAAGCGGCTGAGCCGCCGGAACGGCGAGGTGTGGCTGCTGCCGGAGAACGAGAACTACCGGCCCATCGACGGCCGCGAGGCCACGCTGCTGGGCAAGGTCACCGCCGTGGTGCGGGAGTATAACTGAACGCAATAAATATCCCCCGGCTAGGCCGGGGGATATTTATTGTTTGGGGGGTGAACTGGGGGCTGTCAGATGACGTGGTATTCCTTCAGGAGCTTTTCGATATCGGTGTTTTCGATCTTACTGAGGGCTTTCTTGACGGCCAGCTTTTCCATCAGGCCCAGCTCCATGTCGGTGGCCTTCTTGCCGTCCCGCAGCTTTACGGTGGCGTTCAGCAGGTCGCGGACGTCATAGACGCTGCCCCAGACCTCGGGCACGCCGCGGTCCACGTTCAGCAGGGTGTAGACGGCCTCCATGCCGGTTCGCATGGAATACTCGGTGGTGAAGATGGTGTCGCGGGGCGTCTCGGCAAACTGACCGAGGAAGGCGAAGTTCACGCTGCCGTCGGGCACCACATTGGGCCGGTCGCCGTAGGCGCGGGGCATGAAGAACGCATCGATATAGGGCATCATCACGGGTACGGTGTTGGCGCTGTTGGACGCCAGATCCTCGATCTGATCCTCGGGCACGCCGATGTGGTACAGCCACTCCATGCAGATCTCCTTGCCGGTGCACGCCCGCATGGGCTTTTTCACATAGTCGCCGGGCTTGTCGGTGAACAGGGAGTATACCCACACCAGGCAGTGGTCCTTGGGCTGGTCGCGGAACTGGGGCTGGCGGTTGATGGTCCAGCTCATCAGCCAGGAGGAGTCCTTGACGGTGACGATGCCGCCGGTGACCACATGGCCGGTGAAGGGGTCGCGCTTGCAGATGTTCTTGATATAGGGGATGATCTTCTGGTCCAAAGTCTCCACGGTGGCGCTCATCCAGTTGGTCTGCTCGGGGTCATGGCAGAACTTGTCGGGATGGCCAAAGGCAGGGTCCTGCGCGGCGATCTTGCGCCACATATCCCAGCCGCCGCCGGGCTTCAGCTCGGTGTTGTAGGCGGCGGGCTTATCCTGACTGCCCATGGAGGAGTTCTCCACGCAGCCGCCGTTGGTGATGAACACCAGATCGTTCTCCGTCAGGTCGATGGCGCCGGGCTCGTTGTTCTCGATGACATCGATGCGCTTGGCCAGCTTGTGGGCGGGATCGGAGCAGTCGAACTCCACGTTGGTGACCTGCACGCCGTAATGGAACCGGACGTTGTGGCTCTCCAGATACTTCACCATGGGCAGGATCATGGACTCGTACTGGTTGTACTTGGTGAAGCGCAGGGCGGTGAAGTCGGGCAGGCCGCCGATGTGGTGGATATAGCGCTGGATATACAGCTTCATCTCCAGCGCGCTGTGCCAGTTCTCAAAGGCGAACATGGTGCGCCAGTACAGCCAGAAGTTGGAGTTCAGCACCTCGTCATCGAAGAAGTCGGTGATCTTCTTGTCCTGCAGGTCCTCGTTGGGGGTGAAGAACAGCTTCATGATCTCCATGGCGCCCTTGTCGGAGATGTCGAACTTGCCGTCGGTATGAGCGTCCTGGCCGCGGTCAACGGTGGCGCGGCACAGGGAGTAGTTGGGGTCCTCCTTGTTGAGCCAGTAGTACTCGTCCAGCACGCTGACACCCTCCGTTTCGATGGAGGGGATGGAACGGAACAGGTCCCACATGACCTCGAAATGGTTGTCCATCTCGCGGCCGCCGCGCATGACGTAGCCCAGATTCTCGAACTTATAGCCGTCGCAGGCGCCGCCGGGGAGATTGCCCTTTTCCAGAATGTGGATGTGCTCGCCCTTCATCTGGCCGTCGCGGACCAGATAGCAGGCGGCGGTCAGGGCCGCCAGACCGCTGCCCACGATATAGGCGGATTTGTTGTCCACGCCCTCGGGCTTTTTGGGACGGGCAAAGGCTTCATAGTTACCGCTGGAATAATACATAAATAAACTCCTTTCAAGTATCCACTGTATGTTTTCCTTTGATGATGAAAGCATACATCCGAATGAATATTTGTTCAATAAGCAGAAAAACCCCGGTGATAAGTTTTTTATCACCGGGGCGGCAGGTGTTCAGTTTTTTATCATTTGGCCTCGTTTGATAAGGGCTTGTCGGTACGCAGACGCGCCAGCGCGGCGTCGACGCTGCCGTGGATGACCTGGTCCAGCTGTTCCACGATCAGGTGGGGATCGCCCTTCATGTCGGATCTGATCCAGTCCAGCATCAGGCCTACGAACATATACTTGTACAGCGTGGCGATGAAGGCCTTATCCTCCGGCCGGACGGACATTCCCCGGGCCTGCTCCTCCACCACGCCCTCCAGCAGGTCGTAGGTCAGCTTGTAGAGATAGTTCTCCACCTGCTCCCGGCTGACGGAGCGATAGACGTTCAGAATGAAGGGCTTATTCTCCTGCACGGCCTCGAAGATCTGCAAAAGGCCCTGCTGCCACGTCTCGTAGGTCTTTTTGCCCGCCAGAGCGCGGCTGGCGTCCTCCTGACAGCTCCACTCCACCAGATCATAGATGTCCTTGAAGTGATAGTAAAACGTCATGCGGTTGATGCCGCAGTCATCGGTGATGTCACTGACAGTGATCTTATGCAGGGGCTTTTCCAGCAGCAGCTTTTTCAGCGACGCCTCCAGCGCCCGCTTGGTGACTTGTGACATGGCATACGCTCCTTTTATGCGTCCAGCCGGACGGACCAGCCGCCCAGGGGGGAGAGGGGGGCCGTCTCCGTGGGGGACAGACCCTGCACCACGCCCTCGGTGGTGACAACGGATACGGACTTAAAGCAGATGGGGGCGAAGGGGGCGGTGTCCAGCAGCTGCTGCCACAGGGCCACCAGGTTCGCGTCAGCGCCGCTGGCCCGATAGGCCTGCAGCAGCCGGTCGGTAGTCTCATCGGACCAGCCGCCGTAGTTGAGGCTGCCCTCGGTGGACAACAGGGCCGTCAGGTCCCAGTCGGCGGTCAGGCGGCATTCACCGTAATAGAGATCAAAGTCGCCGCTTTCCAGCCGGGTGAGGAACGTGTCCCAGGGAACAGCCTCTACGGTGACGGTCAGGCGTGCGGTATTGAGGTACATGGCGATCTCCTGGGCGGCGGAGACCTTGAAGCTGCTCTCCTCGTTGACCAGAAGCGTCAGCGTCAGGGGTGTTTCATCCTCCGCCTGTTCGCCAAGGGCGGCGTTCAGCAGGCGGTTATAGGCCGCGGTGTCGTAAGGCGTTTCCAGCGCGGTATCGTAGCCTGCGTAGGCGGGGGAGGCAGGCAGCTGGGCCGCCGTGCCCTGTCCCAGCAGGCAGGAGGACACCAGCGTTTCGCGGTCGATGCCGGCGCTGAGGGCCCGGCGCAGGGCCGGGGCGGACAGAGCCTCCCGCCGGGTGTTCATGCCCAGAAACTGCATGACGGGGGTGGCTGCTTCAGCGTAGTCGCCGGCACCGGAGACACCGGTGCTGTTGCTGCCGGTGAGATCCAGCGTCAGCAGCTGCACCTCACGGGAAGTGAAGGCGTACAGGGCGGAGTCCTTGTCCTTGCAGTGCTGCAGGCGGATGGTGGACAGCGGCAGAACGCTGCTGTCCTGCCACCAGCGGTTGTTGGCCGTCAGGTAGGCGCCCGTGTCATCCTTGGCAAACAGATAGGGGCCGCTGCCCGTGGGGGCGGTGCGGTTCTCGGTGCCTGCTTTGATGATGGGGATGTCCAGGCGGCTGGGCAGTGTGGCCAGAGGGGCGGACAGGGCGACGACCACCGCGTCCTCCCGGACGTACACAGAGGTCACGTCCCGCAGCCGGGCGGCATAGCGGTCAGAGGTGCGGGCGCGCTCCAACGTGGCGGCCACGTCCGCCGCCGTGACGGCGGAGCCGTCAGAGAAAGCCGCATCGGCCTTGATGCGGATGGTCCAGGTGCGCTGGGCGGCATCATATGTCCAACTGTCCGCCAGGACGGCCTGGGGCCGGAACTGCTCGTCCAGGGCGAACAGCCCCTGGTACATGAGGGACTCAACGGTCTGCTGCATGGTGTCCGTGGTGCGGACGGGGTCCAGGGTGCCGCCGGCGATATAGGGCAGGGTAAAGGCGGTCAGCGGCTCCGGCTCCGGTTCCTCGTTTTCATTCTGATAGAAGTCGGACAGCTCCCCCAGGGGATCCTCGGTGACCTCCCAGTCGGCGCAGCCGGCGGCCAGCAGCATGGTCAGCGCCAGCAGCAGGCACAGCAGTGCACGTTTCATAGCGTATCCTCCCGCAGAGCGATCAGCGCGGCCTGCTCGCCCCGGCGCAGGCCCATCTTCCGGTGGCTCCAGTACAGGTCCGGGCGGCAGGCGGTGCAGTGATCGCAGATGTCGATGCGCGTAACGCCCTCGCGGCGCAGCCACAGGGCGTTGACGGCCTTCAGGTCGATGTGCCACTTGCTGCCGTTCCATGCCATGAACGGCTCCGCCGCCGCACCCAGTGCGGCCCGCAGGGCCTCCGGTACGTCGCCGTCCGTCTCGAAGCAGCACGGCCCGATGGCCGGCCCGATGGCGGCGCGGAGGTCCGCCGGGTCGCAGCCGTAATCCTCGGCCATGACGCGTACCGTCTCCGCGGCGATGCCGGCGGCGGTGCCCCGCCAGCCGGCGTGAGCGGCGCCGATGACCCGGCGCACCGGGTCGTGGAGCAGCAGTACGTTGCAGTCGGCGGAGAACACGATCAGGGGGATGCCCGGCACGTCCGTCACCAGGGCGTCGGCGCTGTCGTAGTCCTGCGGCTGCCACAGGCCCTTGCCGCAGTCCGCCGCCGTGACGCGGCGCACATCGCTGCGGTGCACCTGACGGCTGAGCACCGCCCGCTGCACATCCGTGTCCAGCGCGGTGCACAGGCGGCGGAAGTTCTCCTGTACATTGGCCAGGTCATCGCCCCGGCGGTCATCCAGGTTCAGACTGTCCCAGGGGGTGGGGGAGACACCGCCCTTACGGGTGGAAAAGCCGTGGACGATGGCACCGTTGTCCAACACATCAGAGGCCAGATAGACCAGGTCGTTTTTTGTGTGGATGTGGAACATAGTGTCTCCTTCCGGAGGGGGACGGGGCGTCGGGGACGCCGCCCCCTACATTAAGATGGGACGGGCGGCGGCTTCAGCCACCGCCCGCCATTTTGCAATGCCTCGCAGAGTTTGCGTCCGCAGACGCAAATCAAGTCGAATTCATTTTCGGCCTGCAAACGTGCGCGTGCGCGACTTTGACGCGCACGTCGTGCGCTGCAGCAGGCCGCAGCCCGCTCAAACGACAGCCCAGCGAAGCGGGTGTCGTTTGAAGTTACTCAGGAGTGGTACTCCTTGCAGGTGCACTTCTTCCATTTCAGCCCGCTGCCGCAGGCACTTTGGCGGCCCAAATCTTTGATTTGGCTGGCGCCATGCGACCGTAGGCAGCGTACAGGGGAGAAGCATAGGCCGAAATCAGGAGTGGTACTCCTTGCAGGTGCACTTCTTCCATTTCAGCCCGCTGCCGCAGGGGCACAGGTCGTTGCGGCCGACCTTGACCACCTTGGTGGGGCGCTTCTTCACGGTGCCGTCGCCGCCCACGTTCTCGGTCATGCCGCTGGCCACGCGCTCGCGCTTGACTTCCTCGTTCTGGCGCAGGCGAACGGAGTACAGACGGCGCACCGTCTCCTCCTTCATGGCGTCGATCATCTCCTCGAACATCTCCAGGGACTCCTTCTTGTAGGCGTCCACCGGGTTGGTCTGGGCGTAGGCCCGCAGACGGATACCCTGGCGCAGGTCCTGCATGGCGTCGATATGGTCCATCCAGTATTCGTCCACCACCCGCAGCAGCACCACGCGCTCCAGCTCACGCATGACGGGCGGTGTGATCTCCTGCTCCTTTTTCTCATAGAAGTCGGCGGCGGCCTTGGTGAACATATCGATGAAATCGTCCTCGGTAAGGGTGGGGAGCTGGCTCTCGTCGATCTTTACGGTGTACTTGGTGAAGTACACGCCCTCCACGCCGCGGAGAAGCTCCTTGCACTGGACCATGTCCAGGTGCTCCTGGCCCATGAAGGCGCTGCGGACCTGGTGGCCGATGGCGCTCTCCATCATGCCCATGATGATGCCCTTGACGTCCATGCCGTCCAGCACCTGCTTGCGCTGGCCATAGATGATCTCGCGCTGCTTGTTCATCACGTCGTCGTACTCCAGCACGGACTTACGGGCCTGGAAGTTGCGGCTTTCCACCGTGGTCTGGGCCTGCTCGATGGCGCGGGAGAGCATCTTGTTCTCGATGGGGGTGTCCTCGTCGATGTTCATGCGCTCCATCATGCCGGTGACGCGGTCGCCGCCGAACAGGCGCATGAGGTCGTCCTCCAGGGAGATGTAGAACCGGGTCTCGCCGGGATCGCCCTGACGGCCGGCACGGCCGCGGAGCTGGTTGTCGATACGGCGGGAGTCATGGCGCTCGGTGCCGATGATGAACAGGCCGCCGGCGGCGCGGACCTTGTCGGCCTCGCCGGCGATCTCCGCCTTGTGCTGGGCCAGCTTCTCGGCGAACAGCTTCCGGGCATCCAGGATCTCCTGGTTATCCGTTTCGGCGTAGCCGGTGGCCTCGGCAATGAGCTCGTCGGTGAGGCCGGCCTTGCGGAGGTCGTTCTTGGCCATATACTCGGCGTTGCCGCCCAGCATGATATCGGTACCGCGTCCGGCCATGTTGGTGGCCACGGTGACGGCGCCGAACTGGCCCGCCTGGGCCACGATCTCAGCCTCGCGCTCATGGTTTTTGGCGTTCAGCAGGTTATGCTTGATGCCCTCGCGGGTCAGCATCTTGCCCAGCAGCTCGTTCTTCTCGATGGATACGGTGCCCACCAGCACCGGCTGGCCCTTGGCGTGGCACGCCTTTACCTGCTGGATGACGGCGCGGTACTTGCCGTTCTCGGTCTTGTACACGCTGTCCTCGTTGTCGATACGGGCGATGGGGCGGTTGGTGGGGATCTCGATAATGTCCAGCGCGTAAATGGTGGCGAATTCCTCCTCCTCCGTCAGCGCCGTACCGGTCATGCCGGACAGCTTGCGGTAGAGGCGGAAGTAATTTTGGAACGTGATGGTGGCCAGCGTCTTACTCTCACGCTGGACGGACAGGTGCTCCTTGGCCTCGATGGCCTGGTGCAGGCCCTCGGAGTACCGGCGGCCGAACATCAGGCGGCCGGTGAACTCGTCTACGATGACCACCTCGCCGTCCTTGACCACATAGTCCACGTCGCGCTTCATGATGCCGTGGGCCTTGATAGCCTGGTTGATGTGGTGGGCGATGGTGCTGTTTTCCGGGTCGGACAGGTTGTCCAGATGGAAGAACTCCTCCGCCTTTTTGATGCCGCGGGCGGTGAGGGTGCAGCTCTTGCCCTTCTCGTCCACCACATAGTCGGCGTCGATGTCGGTGGCTTCCTCCTCCTTGTCGTCTGTCTCCACCACCACAAATTTCTTCAGCCGGGCGGCGAACATCTCGGCCATATCGTACAGCTGGGTGGACTTCTCGCCCATACCGGAGATGATCAGGGGGGTACGGGCCTCATCGATCAGAATGGAGTCCACCTCGTCCACGATGGCGAAAGCGTGGCCCCGCTGGACCTGCTCGTTGGCGTACAGGGCCATATTGTCACGCAGGTAGTCGAAGCCCATCTCGTTATTGGTACCGTAGGTGATGTCCGCCTGATAGGCCTTCTGGCGTTCCTCCTTCTTCATGTCGTGGATGATCAGACCCACGGTAAGGCCCATGAAGCGGTGGACCTTGCCCATCCACTCGGAGTCACGCTTGGCCAGGTAGTCGTTGACGGTGACGATGTGAACGCCCTCACCGGTCAGCGCGTTCAGATAGGCAGGCAGGGTGGCCACCAGCGTTTTGCCTTCGCCGGTCTTCATCTCGGCGATGCGGCCCTGGTGCAGCACGATGCCGCCCACCAGCTGGACGGGATAGGGGCGCATACCCAGCACGCGGTCCGCGGCCTCCCGCACGGCGGCAAAGGCCTCCGGCAGGATGTCGTCCAGCGTCTCACCGTTGGCCAGACGCTCCTTGAACTCCGGGGTCTTGGCCTGAAGCTCGGCGTCGGTCAGCTGCTTGTACTCGTCCTCCAGTGCGGTGATCTTGTCCACGATGGGGTAGATGCTCTTCAGCTCCCGCTGGCTGTAGGTGCCGAAGACCTTGGTAAACAGTCCCATATATTCTGTATCCTTTCTAAGTAAAAAGATAATCGTACATAATTATACCAGTAGAGTATACCACACTCTTTTGTCTAATGCAAAAAGATTTTCTGTGAACAGTTATCGGTCAGTCGTGCCGCTTTGCGGTTGTGCAGCGCGGAAAAGTGTGGTATACTGACGATACTATCAAAGAGAAGGAGTTTTCGCCATGAAGCTGCGTTTTTACGGCGCTGACCGGTGCGTTACCGGCAGCTGCCATTGTCTGGAGGTCAACGGCAAGCATATCCTGGTGGACTGCGGCCTGCAGCAGGGCCGGGACGAGATCGACAACACCGCGCTGCCCTTTCACCCCGGCAGCATTGATGTGGTGCTGGTGACCCACGCCCATATCGACCACTCCGGCCGCATCCCCATGCTCATCAAAAACGGCTTTCAGGGTAAGATCATTACCACCCGCCTGACCGCCGATCTGCTGGACATTATGCTCCAGGACTCCGCCCATATCCAGGAGCAGGACGCGGAGTATCAGAACCGCAAGAACAAGCGCGCCGGACGTCCGGAGGTAGAGCCGATCTACACCGTGGCCGATGCCCTGCGGGTGCGGGAGTTTATCCAGACCTGCGAATACGGCCAGGACATTCCCGTGGTGGAGGGCGTGACGGCGCAGTTCATCGATGCTGGCCACCTGCTGGGCAGCGCCAGCATCAAGCTCACCTGCCATGAGGGTGATGAAACGCGCACCGTGGTGTTCTCCGGCGATATCGGCAATGTGGATCAGCCCATCATCCGCGATCCCCAGTTCTTCGACAGCGCGGACTATGTGCTCACCGAGTCTACCTACGGCGACCGCAATCACACCGAGGTGTGGAGCTACACCGGCCAGCTGGCGGAGATCATCGACGAGACGCTGGGCAAGGGCGGCAACGTGGTCATCCCCTCCTTCGCCGTGGGCCGCACCCAGGAGCTGCTGTATTTCATCCGCGAGATCAAGGATAAAAATCTGGTCACGTCCGTCAAGGACTTCCCGGTGTACGTGGACAGCCCGCTGGCCAAGAAGGCCACCACCATCTTCTGCGGCGATCTGCGGGGCTATCTGGACGAGGACGCTCTGGCGTTGGTGCAGGACGGCACCCATATGTTCAGCTTCCCCGGCCTGCACCTGACCGAGACGGTAGACGAGTCCAAGCTGCTGAACGTGGACAAGACCCCCAAGGTCATTATCTCCGCTTCCGGTATGTGCGACGCGGGCCGTATCCGCCACCATCTGAAGTATAACCTCTGGCGCGCCGACAGCGCCGTGGTGTTCGTGGGATTTCAGTCCCCGGGCACCCTGGGCCGCAACCTGCTGGACGGGGCCGACAGCGTCAAGCTCTTCGGCGAGGATGTGGCCGTCCGGGCCAAGATCGTCAACTTCCCCGGCCTCAGCTCTCACGCCGACCATGACCATCTGGTGGACTGGATCAAGCACTTTGATCCGGCGAAGACTACCCATGTGTTCGTGGTCCACGGTGACCGCGAGGTGGCGCCCGTCTACGCCGAGACGGTAAAGGGGCTGGGCTTTGCAGCCCACGCGCCCCAGTATACCGAGGAGTATGACCTGATCGCCGACAAGCAGCTTGCCCCCGGCTACCTGCCGGAGCGCAAGACCCGCGCCTATGAGGGCGCGCCCAAGGCCACGGCGGCGTACCAGAAGCTGGTCCAGCTGGGCGATATGCTCATCGGTCTCATCCGCCGCAGCAAGGGCCGGGACAACAAGACGCTGGCCGCCTTTGCCGATGCCATCGGCAAGGTCATCAGCAAGTTCGAGTTCTGAGCCGTGCCGGAGAAGAACAAGACTTACCGCGCCCGCATCGAGGGGTATACCTCCGAGGGCTTGGGCGTGGCCCGCATCGACGGGCAGGCGGTGTTCGTCCACCGGGCGCTGCGGGGCGAGGACTGTGATGTGCTCATCCTGAAGGCGCTGAAAAACGCCGCCTTCGGCAAGGCGGTGCGGGTATACGCGCCCTCGCCCCACCGGGTGGAGCCGGACTGCCCGTACTATGGGCGGTGCGGCGGCTGCGACTTCCGCCACATGGATAGGGAAGAGGAGCTGGAGGCCAAGCTCCAGCGGGTGCAGGACGCCCTGCGCCGCATCGGCGGCAGCGATGTGACAGTGGAGGGTATCCTCTCCGGTGCGCCGCTGCACTACCGCAACAAGAGCCAGTATCCTGTGGACGCCGGTGGACAGGTGGGCTTTTACAAGGCCCGCAGCCATCAGGTGATCCCGGTGGACTGCTGCCGGATACAGAAGCCCCAGGCCGACGCGGCGGCGGAGGCCCTGCGGCGGTACATCCGGGAGTGCGGCGTGCCCTGTTACGATGAAAGGACCCGGCGGGGTCTGGTGCGGCACCTGTATGTCCGCACGAACAGCGCGGGGCAGTCATTGGTCTGCGTGCTGGTCAACGGGAAGAAGCTGCCCCGCGAGGACGCGCTGGTGTCGTTTATGCGGCAGGCGCTGCCGAATGCCGTGGGCGTGGTGCTGGGCGTGAACACCCAGCCCACCGGGGCTGTACTGGGCAGTGAATACCGCACCCTGTGGGGCGCGGACGTGCTGGAGGATACCCTGTGCGGCCTGTCCTTCCGGCTGAGCGTGCCGTCCTTTTATCAGGTGAACCATGACATGGCGGAGGTGCTGTACGATACCGCTGTGGACTTCGCGGGACTGACCGGGCACGAGACGGTGCTGGACCTGTACTGCGGCGCGGGCACCATCACCCAGGTGATGGCCCGGCGGGCGGCGAGGGTCATCGGCGCGGAGATCGTGCCGGAGGCCATTGCCGATGCCAAAGAAAACGCAAAACGCAACGGCATCGGAAATGTGGAGTTCCTCTGCGGCGACGCGGCGGACGCGGCGGCGGACTTCGCCGCCCGGGGCCTGCGCCCGGACGTGATATGCGTGGACCCGCCCCGCAAGGGGCTCAGCCCGGAGGTGGTCGCCGCAGCGGCATCGATGGCGCCGCAGCGTATCGTCTACGTCTCCTGTGATCCGGCGACGCTGGCGCGTGATGTGAAGCTGTTTGCACAGGAGGGCTATGCCGCCGTCCGCGCCGCGGCGGTGGATATGTTCCCCGGTACGGCGAATGTGGAGACGGTATGTTTATTGTCCAAACTTCAAAGCAAGGAACATATCGAGATCGAAGTGAAGATGGACGAGCTGGATTTGACTTCGGCGGAGAGTAAGGCAACCTACGAGGAAATCCGGGAATACATTTTCGAGCATACCGGACTGAAAGTCAGCTACCTCTATATCGCACAGGTGAAGCAGAAATACGGCATCATTGAGCGTGAAAACTACAATAAGCCGAAATCCGAAAACGCCAAGCAGCCCCAATGCCCGCCGGAGAAGGAAAGAGCCATTACGGAAGCACTGAAGCATTTTGAAATGATTTAGCTGATGATACAAAAGGACAAGCATCTAAAATGGATGCTTGTCCTTTTATATCCGATGTATTATGTTATTGCAGCATGACTTCCTGATACCTGCGATTTTCACTTAAAAGGCGCTGGCATTGCAGATCATCCAAGCCTTTATCTGCCGCAACCGTCAAACCGAATAGATTTTCACTCATAGCTTCTCCATTCCGCAGGGATAGGCGCTCCGCGCTGTCTGCTGCTCTTTAGTTACGACCCGATAAAAGCTGTATCCGCCGGAGAGATGGGCACAGGTAAAACCATACTGCGTCAAAAGCCGGCAGGCCAGATAACTGCGAAGCCCTGTCTGGCAATTCACATAAACAGGCTTACCACGGGCTAACTCGTCCAAGTGCTCCCGCAGATCGTCCAAGGGAATATTCCGAAAGCCATCCAGATGGCCCCGCTGATACTCCCACGCCGTGCGGACGTCCAGCAGCGTCGCACTGCCATCGCAAGGCAAGTCTTCAACCTCATTCCAATGGAACTGCCGCACTTTCTCGCTCTCCAAATCCTCGATCATAAAACCGGCCATGTTTACCGGATCCTTGGCGGAGGAATAGGGCGGCGCATAGGAAAGATCAAGCTCCGTCAGTTCCAGAGCGGTCATTTTTGCGCGAATGGCCGTTGCCAGTACATCAATGCACTTGTCCACACCGTCGCCGCCAACGATCTGTGCACCCAGCAGCCGCAGGCTTTCTTTTTCATACAGTACCTTCATTGCCATAGACTGTGCGCCGGGGTAATAGGTGGCGTGGGATGCTGGGAACAATACGACTTTGTCGTAAGTGATCCCTGCTGCCTGCGCTGCCTTTTCATTGATCCCCGTGGAGGCTGCTGTCAAGCCAAACAGCTTCAGAACAGACGAGCCCTGAGAGCCGTGAAAGCGGCTGTTTCCGCCGTAGATATTGTCAGCGGCAATGCGTCCCTGCTTGTTGGCAGGCCCCGCCAGCGAGATCAACGTTTTCTGCCCGGTCACGAAATGGGTGACCTCTACGGCATCGCCCACAGCGTAGATGTCCGGCACGGAGGTTTCCATCCGCTCGTTGACAGCGATGCTGCCCCGGATGCCCAGCTCAAGTCCGGCCTCTTTTGCCAGATGGGTGTCCGGCGTGACGCCGATGGCCAGCAGCACCATGTCGGAGCGCAGCGGCTCACTTTCCTCCAGCAGCGTCAGCACGGAATCTCCGTCCTGCCGGAATCCGGTGACGGTTTCACCCAACCGCAGAGCCACGCCGTGTCTGCGCATTTCCGCATGGACAAAGCTGGCCATATCCCTATCCAGCGGCGCTAATAGCTGCTTTGGACGTTGGACGATGGTGACGGAAACGCCCATTTCTGCAAGGTTTTCCGCCATTTCCAGACCGATAAAGCCGCCGCCAGCCAAAACAGCGGTTTTCGGTTTCTGATCCTCTACAAAGCGCCTAATGCGGAGGGTGTCCTCCACGGTGCGCAGGGTAAATACCCGCTCGCTGTCCACGCCGGAAAGCGCAGGAACCGTCGGCTTTGCGCCGGGGGCGAGGAGCAGCTTGTCATAGGTTTCCGTATAGCTCTTTCCGCTGTTCAGTGCGCGGACGGTGACGGTTTTTTCTGCGGGATTGATCGCAGTTACTTCCTGCTGTACCCGCACATCAATGCGAAAGCGATCCCAAAAGCTCTCCGGAGTTTGGAGTGTCAGTTCTTCCTGATCTTTGATCACACCTCCCACATAATACGGCAGGCCGCAGTTGGCATAGGACACATAGCCGCTGCGCTCGACCATCACGATCTGCGCGTGTTCATCCAGACGGCGGATGCGGGCGGCGGCAGAAGCACCGCCCGCCACACCGCCTACAATCACAACTTTCATCTTGCGTCTTCCACCATTGCGGCGATCTCCGACTTAGGCCGATAGCCAACCGATTTGGCAACGGCTTTCCCATCCTTGAATACGACCAGCATCGGGATGCTGGATACCTGAAAACGCATCGCCAGCTCCATCTGCTCATCCACATTGACCTTTCCCACCTTGAGCGTACCGCTTGTTTCTTCGGCAAGCTCATGCAGTACGGGAGAGAGCATTTTGCACGGTCCGCACCAGTCCGCATAGAAATCCAGCAAAACGGGCTTATCGGAATGCAGTACCTCATTTTCAAAATTCGCAGCAGTAATTTTCAGTTCAGTCATGAGAATGACTCCTTTCGTTGATCTTTTGTGATTCTTTGTTTTTCAGCTTGCAAATACCCTGCGTCATGGTTCCCATGGGGCAAAACGCACACCATGTGCGGGGCTTGTAGAGCACCATAACGATCAGACCTAGCAGCAGAGAGGTCAGCATGAGGCTGTAAAAGCCAAAGCTGAACTGCGCCACCCAGTCAGTGACCGTCCCGGCTGTGTAAGTTGTGTAAGTCCAGTCCCACGGCACACGGAAGGTCCAGAACAGCTTAATGGCCTCCCGCAGGGACGCAGCACCAGCAGCGACCAGATAGGTCTGGAACACCATGTTGCCGAACATCGTCAGGAAAAAGATCAAAAAGCCATAACGGAACCATTTGGAGGACATCCAGCGGGGCGTGGGCTTGCAGCGGGAGCATTTAAGGTCTGTCCCCAGCTTGCTGAACAGTTGACCCCGTCCGCAGAGGTGGTTGCAAAAGAATTTGTTTCCGCCAAAGATGGCTAAGAACAGCGGTAGAAGAAAATCGATCATGCCCAGCCATGCAAACAGGATATTGAAAAAGCCCAGTGCAAAGTAGATGATGGCATATACCCACAGGTAATCGTACCAATGCTTTGCTTTCATGCGTCAGCCCTCACTTTCACTTCAATGCAGCCGACGGGACAGAGCTTTGCGCATTTGCCGCAGCCTACGCAGCGCTCCGCCTCCACGGCGGCGTAGCAGCCGCGGCGCACCTTGACGGCCTCCAATGGACAGGTATTTTCACACACACCGCAGGCGACGCACCGCGTTTTATCTACGGCGGCCAGTTTCTTCGACAGCATAGCGTTCCTCCCTTAATCCTGCAAGGATTTGTAATAGAGCATACAGTGGCAGAATCCCTCGAAGCCCGGATCTGCAATTTGATTCTTAAACTCCTGGCACATACAGTTGGTCGCCTCTGTGCGCTCCCTGCGGCAGGGACAGTATCCGCCAGTGCGCTTGAGCCCTTCTCTGATGGTATTGACGATCTCCTGATCGGGATTGAGCTTGATTTTCATGTTCGCCACCTCTTTCTTGTTTCTTGATCGTGGCTTTATCATACCGCAGGACAAAGCCTTTTTCTGTGACGAGGTCACATTGATAAAAAAATCCGGTGCTTTTTGAGCACCGGATTTTTAAGAGGATGAATTATGCTTTCCACAGACTGTGGAGGTTGCAGTAGGCGTAGACCGCTTCGACTTCATCGCCCTCGCAGAGAGCGAAGCAGACCTCCGGATTCTCGCCGGGACGCAGTTCCTTGCGCTGGTTGCCCTGTTTGGTGTGGAGAGAGACCCACTCGATGTAGTGTTCCGGCAGCATGGGATGCTCCACGGAGCCGACCTTGACATGGACGATGCCGTTTTCCACAGTCCAGACAGGGACGTGCTTCTCCACGGCGGCGTCGGTGGTGCCGGGGATGATCTCGCTCATCGGCTCACCGCAGCAGATGACGGGAACGCCCGTGTCCTTGACCTTGGCAATGATGTTGCCGCAATGCTTGCAAATGTAAAACTTCTGCTCCATGATTCGTTCTCCTTTTCTCTTTAATAGTTTTCCGCGTGAATTTCAAAGTAGCTCTGGGGATGGTTGCAGGTGGGGCAGACCTCGGGTGCCTTCTCGCCGACGACGATGTGACCGCAGTTGCGGCACTCCCATACCTTGACCTCACTCTTGGCAAAGACCTGCGCCGTCTCCACATTGTGCAGCAGGGCACGGTAGCGCTCCTCATGGTGCTTTTCAATGGCGGCTACCAGGCGGAAACGCTGGGCCAGCTCATGGAAACCTTCCTCGTCGGCGGTTTTGGCAAAGCCGTCGTACATATCCGTCCACTCGTAGTTCTCGCCCTCAGCGGCGGCGAGAAGATTTTCGGCAGTGTCGCCAATGCCGTTCAGCTCTTTGAACCACAGCTTGGCGTGTTCCTTCTCATTATCAGCGGTTTTGAGGAACAACGCCGCGATCTGCTCGTAGCCTTCCTTCTTGGCCTTGGATGCAAAATAGGTGTACTTGTTGCGCGCCTCGGACTCACCGGCAAAGGCAGCCATCAGATTTTTTTCGGTTTGAGTACCTGCGTATTTCGTTTCTTTCATGGTCGACGCTCCTTTCAGCTTTTCTGCTTTTATTGTACCAAATTTATGATTTCTTTCTGTGACAAGGTTACATTTTTTTTATTTTAGGCGATTTAGTCTGTTCTTATCCCGCAGCGTGATTGCGCCTCGTCTTAGTTCCACAAGCCCGTCCTCCGAGAAGCTCTTGAGCATCCGCGCCACCGCCTCCCGCGCCGAGCTGATGTGCTGGGCGATCTGCTCATGGGTCATGCGTATCGTGTCGGAGCCGGTACGCTCCGCTTCGACAAGGAGAAATTCTGCCAGTCGCCGATCCAGCCCCTTGAACATGATCTGCTGCATCGCCCACATCACATCAGAAAACCGTTTCGTTGCCAGTTCATAGAGGAAGCAGCGGACATGAAGATTTTTCTCTTTGAGCGCAGCGATGACATTTGCAGGGATAATCAGAACCTCCGTATCCATTCCTGCGGTCATTTGCGTATCAAAGGTGATCTGACTGATCACACAGGAGGCAGAAAGCACGCATAGTTCGCCCGGATACAGGCGGAACAGCGTTACCTCCCGCCCCTCCTCGGAGAGAAGATAGGTGCGGATCTCGCCGGAAAGGACGAACAGCATTCCGAGACATTCGTTGTCGCTGCTGTGTATGAACGCGCCCTTTTCATAATGACGGACAAAGGCACTTCGGTGCAGCGTTTCTTGCTCCTGCTCGGTCAACGATGACCAGAACGGGAGCTGTGTCAGTGTGCGTTCCATATCAATGGCAGCTATGCTTGCCGCAGCCGTGGTCACCGCAGGTGTGACCAGCCTCTCCGTGCTCGTGGTCATGGTGGTCACAGTGAACATTGGGATCGTAGCCCAAACTTCCGCTGAGCAATGCGCTCACCGCCGCATCAGCGTCCCCGCTGACACCGCCGTAGAGCTTGATACCCGCTTCGGCCAGAGCTGCCTGCGCACCGCCGCCAATGCCTCCGCAGATCAAAGTGTCCACGCCGTTCTGCATCAGGAAGCCTGCCAGTGCGCCGTGACCGCTGCCGTTGGTATCAACAACTTCCGCATGCGTGATTTTGCCGTCCGCAGCTTCATAAAGCTTGAACTGTTCCGTGTGACCGAAATGCTGAAAGATTTGACCGTTTTCATAGGTAACTGCAATTTTCATAATGGAATCTCCTTCGCATTTTTTGTTGGATTTTTCTGTGTTGGCTCTCTGCATCCGGCAGCAGCGGCCGCAGTGGACTGCCTCCTGTCCTCCGCAGATGCGGTAGTTTCCTCCGGTGATGTGCAGCGGTTTCCCGTGGACAAGACACGCTGCGATCTTGCGCCGTGCGACTTCGTAAATCTCCTGCACGGTAGAGCGGGAAATGTCCATCTGTGCGGCACACTGCTCGTGGGTTTGCTGCTCCAGGTCAACCAGTCGAATGACCTCGTATTCGTCCAGCGTCAGCAGGATCGGCTCGGTATCCTTGTACCCGTTGGGGCGGAAGGTATCGACTTGTGGTGCGCCACAAATCCGACGGCACCGTGGCGGTCTTGGCATGGGCACACCCTCCTTCGTTTTCGGTATATACCGATTATAGCACTTTGGGAAGGAAAAAGCAATATTCTTTTCAAAAGCCCCCGTCCCGCCGCAGCGACGCTCCCCGTTTCAGCGTTTCTTCCGTTTTCTCTTGCCATGGGTCATGGTCGTTTTCCCGCGCCGGCTGATGGGAGTTTTCAGGTGCTTGGACAGCTTTAGAACCTCGATCAAGTTGACAAACTGTTCCATTGTGATGGCATCGTAATCAATCCCCAATGTAGCAAGCAATGCTTTTGCTTTCTTTTCCTCGGAGCTTCCATCAAAGTTCATCGCATCCTGCAACAGGTTCTGCATATTTTCTGCAAAGGAGATTTCATCCGCAGTCATGGAGTCGGGATGATGCTGCTCACGAATATCGCGGAGGATATGAGTTTGAGTTTGAGCAATGATGCACATATCGAGACGGTCGCGCGGCTGGAACGCTGTGTATAACAAAAGAAAACCCGCCCGTGGGGTCTTCCCGCGGGCGAGTTTTTCGTTATAATACAAAGATCCACCGGAAAAACCGGTGGAAAACCCATTGACAATATGGAAAAAAATTGGTATAATGACTTGCTTTATATTGGGAAAGTGGCGGCATAGCCCCACTTTCATCTATGTGCAGTATACCATCTCCGCCGGCAAAGCACAAGGGGTTGTGGTCAAAATGAACCAACAGACCCGTGCGTATCGCGACGGAGCGCCCCCGCGGCCTCACAGGTCAGCGGCTGCGGGAGGGAAATAAGAACAGAAAGGCGTGATCGTAGAGATGGCGAAAGACAAGTACTACGGCAAGACCCTGCGAAAGAACTTTGCCCGCCACGAGGAAGTCATGGCAATGCCCAACCTGCTGGAGATCCAGAAGAAGTCCTATCAGTGGTTCCTGGATACCGGCCTGCGCGAGGTGTTTGCCGATGTGGCCTCTATCGTGGACTATGCCGGTAATCTGGAACTGAGCTTCATTGATTACAGCATGGACGAAAAGCCCAAGTACGACGTGGAGGAGTGCAAGGCGCGCGACGCCACGTATGCCGCCCCCATGAAGGTGCTGGTGCGCCTGCACAACAAGGAGACCGGCGAGATCAAGGAGAACGAGATCTTCATGGGTGACTTCCCCCTGATGACCCACGGCGGCACCTTCGTCATCAACGGCGCCGAGCGCGTGGTGGTCAGCCAGATCGTCCGTTCCCCCGGCATCTATTACGGCAAGGAGATCGATCTGAAGACCGATCTGCCGCTGCTGACCAGCACCGTCATCCCTTACCGCGGCGCGTGGCTGGAGTACGAGACCGACACCAGCGAGGTGTTCTGGGTCCGTATCGACAAGAACCGCAAGCTGCCCATCACCTGCCTGATCCGCGCCCTGGGCCTGAAGACCGACGCGGAGATCCTGGAGCGCTTCGGCGATGACCGCCGCATCGTGGCTACCCTGGAAAAGGATACCTGCAAGACCTATGAAGAGGCCATGCTGGAGATCTACCGCAAGCTCCGCCCCGGTGAGCCCCCCACGCTGGACTCTGCCGAGACGCTGCTGCAAAACCTGTTCTTCGACCCGCGCCGCTATGACCTGAGCACCGTGGGCCGGTACAAATTCAACAAGAAGCTGACCTTCTGGACCCGCGCCAAGGGTCAGAAGCTGGCCATGCCCGTGGCCGATCCCGCCACCGGCGAGATCCTGTTCGAGGACGGCCATGTGCTCACCGCCGACGACTGCACCCTGCTGGACACCGTGGGCGTGCCTGAGGTCAGCGTCACGCTGGACAGCGGCGACACCATCCGCATCTTTACCAACAAGATGTGCGATATGCGCCACTATGTGGACTTTGATCCCCGTGAGCTCTGCGGCATCAAGGAGCGCGTGCGCTTTGATGTGCTGCAGGAGCTGCTGGGCAAGTACAGCGGCGACGAGCTGGTGAAGCAGTGCCGCCTCCACGCCGACGATCTGGTGCCCAAGCACATCATCGTGGACGACATCTTCGCGTCCATCAACTACATGAACGCCCTGGCCCACGGTCTGGTGACCAAGGACGATATCGACCACCTGGGCAACCGCCGCCTGCGCTGCGTGGGTGAACTGCTGCAAAACCAGTTCCGCATCGGCTTCAGCCGCATGGAGCGCGTCATCCGTGAGCGCATGACCATCCAGGATCTGGATATCGTCACGCCCCAGAGCCTGATCAACATCCGGCCTGTCACCGCGGCCATCAAGGAGTTCTTCGGCTCCAGCCCCCTGAGCCAGTTCATGGACCAGACCAACCCCCTGGCCGAGCTGACCCACAAGCGGCGTCTGTCCGCCCTGGGCCCCGGCGGTCTGAGCCGTGAGCGCGCCAACATGGAGGTCCGCGACGTCCACTATTCCCACTACGGCCGTATGTGCCCCATCGAGACCCCTGAAGGTCCCAACATCGGCCTGATTTCCTATCTGGCCACGTATGCCCGTATCAACGAATACGGCTTTATCGAGGCACCCTTCCGCGCCGTGGATCACGAGACAGGTCACGTCTCCGACGACATCACCTACATGACCGCCGACGTGGAGGATCAGTTTGTGGTGGGCCAGGCCGCCGAGCCGGTGGACAAGAACGGCTGCCTGACCAACGAGCGTATCACCTGCCGCCACCGCGACGAGATCGTGGAGGTCCCCCGCAGCGGCGTGGACTATATCGATGTCTCTCCCCGCATGATGGTGTCCATCGCCACGGCGATGATCCCCTTCCTGCCCAACGACGACGCCAACCGCGCGCTGATGGGCGCCAACATGCAGCGTCAGGCCGTGCCGCTGCTGAAGCCGGAGGCCCCCATCGTGGGTACCGGCATGGAGCACAAGATCTGCCTGGACTCCGAGGTGGCCGTGCTGGCCGAGGGCGACGGTGTCGTCACCAAGGTGGATGCCACCAACGTCTCCGTCAAGTATGACAGCGGCGAGACGAAGGACTATAAGCTCATCAAGTTCCTGCGCTCCAACCACGGTACCTGTATCAATCAGAAGCCTATCGTCTCTGTGGGCGAGCGTGTCCACGGCGGCGACGATCCCACCGTCCTGGCCGACGGTCCCGCCACCGATCAGGGCGAGATCGCCCTGGGCCGCAACATCCTGGTGGGCTTTATGACCTGGGAGGGCTACAACTACGAGGACGCCGTCCTGCTGAACGAGCGCCTTGTCAAGGAGGACGTCTACACCTCCATTCATATCGAGGAATACGAGATCGATGCCCGCGATACCAAGCTGGGGCCGGAGGAGATCACCCGCGATATCTCCAACGTGGGCGAGGACGCGCTGAAGGACCTGGATGAGCGCGGTATCATCCGCATCGGCGCCGAGGTCCACGCCGGCGACATCCTGGTGGGTAAGGTCACGCCCAAGGGCGAGACGGATCTGACCGCCGAGGAGCGCCTGCTGCGCGCCATTTTCGGCGAGAAGGCCCGCGAGGTCCGCGATACCTCCCTGAAGGTGCCCCACGGCGAAAGCGGCATCGTGGTGGACGCCAAGGTGTTCACCCGCGAGAACGGCGACGAGCTGAGCCCGGGCGTCAACGAGGTCGTCCGTGTCTACATCGCCCAGCGCCGCAAGATCCAGGTGGGCGACAAGATGGCCGGCCGTCACGGCAACAAGGGCGTCGTTTCCCGTGTGCTGCCCCAGGAGGATATGCCCTTCCTGCCCGATGGTACCCCGCTGGATATCGTGCTGAACCCCCTGGGCGTGCCCAGCCGTATGAATATCGGTCAGGTGCTGGAGGTCCATCTGGGCTACGCGGCCAAGACTCTGGGCTGGAAGGTGGCTACGCCCATCTTCGACGGCGCCACCGACAAGGACATTGCGGAGGCTCTGGAGCTGGCCGGCCTGGATCCCGAGGGCAAGAGCTGGCTGTACGACGGCCGTACCGGCGAGCGCTTTGACAACAAGGTCACCGTGGGCTATGTCTACTTCCTGAAGCTGCACCACCTGGTGGATGATAAGATCCACGCCCGTTCCACCGGCCCCTACTCCCTGGTCACCCAGCAGCCTCTGGGCGGCAAGGCGCAGTTCGGCGGCCAGCGCTTCGGCGAGATGGAAGTCTGGGCGCTGGAGGCCTACGGCGCCAGCTACACCCTGCAGGAGATCCTGACCGTCAAGTCCGACGATGTGACCGGACGTGTCCGCACCTACGAGTCCATCGTCAAGGGCCACAACGTGCCCACGCCCGGTGTGCCGGAGTCCTTCAAGGTGCTGGTCAAGGAGCTGCAGTCCCTGTGCCTGGATATCCAGGTGCTGGATGCCGACGGCAACCAGATCGAGCTGAAGGAGGACGAGGACGCCCTGGATACCTTCAACCTGGCCCGTATGGATGCCGACAACGAAAGACAGAACCGCTACGCCGACGAGGATGAGCTGGCGGATGCGGGCTTCGACTACGTCGCCGACGAGGAAGTGGACGCTTCCTATGACGACGAAGGCGACGAGTTTTAAGGAAAGGGAGGAGCTGAATTATGAGTTACGCAACCTTTGATGCCATCAAGATCGGCATTGCTTCTCCGGAAATGATCCGCGAGTGGTCCTACGGCGAGGTAAAGAAGCCCGAGACCATCAACTACCGTACTCTGAAGCCCGAGCGCGACGGCCTGTTCTGTGAGCGCATTTTCGGGCCGACGAAGGACTGGGAGTGCCACTGCGGTAAGTATAAGAAGATCCGCTATAAGGGCAAGATCTGCGACCGCTGCGGCGTGGAAGTCACCCGTGCCAAGGTCCGCCGCGAGCGTATGGGCCACATTGAGCTGGCTACCCCCGTCAGTCACATCTGGTACTTCAAGGGTATCCCCTCCCGCATGGGCCTGCTGCTGGACATCAGCCCCCGTATCCTGGAGAAGGTGCTGTACTTCGCCGCCTATATCGTCACCGATCCCGGCGAGACGCCTCTGGCCCAGAACCAGATCCTCTCCGAGAAGGAATACCGCGATATGCGCGAGAAGTACGAGGACGACTTCCGCGCCGGCATGGGCGCCGAGGCCGTGAAGGAGCTGCTGCAGCAGATCGACCTGGAGCAGCTGAGCGAGCAGCTGCACACCGAGCTGAAGACCACCTCCGGCCAGAAAAAGGCCCGCATCGTCAAGCGCCTTGAGGTGGTGGACGCCTTCCGCCTGTCCGGCAACAAGCCGGAGTGGATGGTCATCGATGTGCTGCCCGTCATCCCCCCGGAGATCCGTCCCATGGTGCAGCTGGACGGCGGCCGCTTCGCCACCAGCGACCTGAACGACCTGTACCGCCGGGTCATCAACCGCAACAACCGCCTGAAGCGCCTGATGGAGCTGAAGGCCCCCGATATCATCGTCCGCAACGAGAAGCGTATGCTTCAGGAGGCAGTGGACGCCCTGATCGACAACGGCCGCCGCGGCCGCCCTGTCACCGGCGCCAACAACCGCGCCCTCAAGTCCCTGAGCGATATGCTCAAGGGCAAGCAGGGCCGTTTCCGCCAGAACCTGCTGGGCAAGCGCGTGGACTACTCCGGCCGAAGCGTTATCGTGGTCGGTCCCGAGCTGAAGATCTACCAGTGCGGCGTGCCCAAGGAGATGGCTGTGGAGCTGTTCCGCCCCTTCATTATGAAGAAGCTGGTGGAGGATGGCAGCGCCAACAACATCAAGTCCGCCAAGAAGATGGTGGACAAGGGCCGCACCGAGGTGTGGGACGCGCTGGACGAGATCATCAAGGACCACCCCGTCATGCTGAACCGTGCGCCTACGCTGCACCGCCTGGGCATTCAGGCCTTTGAGCCGGTGCTGGTGGAGGGCCGCGCCCTGAAGCTGCATCCCCTGAACTGCACGGCCTTCAACGCCGACTTCGACGGCGACCAGATGGCTATCCACGTTCCCCTGTCCGCCGAAGCACAGGCCGAGGCGCGTCTGCTGATGCTGTCCGCCAACAACCTGCTGCGTCCCCAGGACGGCGGCCCCGTCACCGTGCCTACGCAGGATATGGTGCTGGGCTCCTACTACCTGACCTTCGAGCGCTTCGAAAACGGCTGCTGCCAGATGACCAATGACGAGTACTGGCCCGAGGGCGTGGACTTCGCCCTGGCCGGCAAGACCTACGATGAGCTTACCGAAGAGGAGAAAGCCTCCGTCCACATGAACATCTACCGCGATGAGGACGAGGCGCTGATGGCCTACAACGAGCACATCATCGGTATCCACCAGCCCATCTGGGTCCGCGTGACCAAGGAGCTGAACGGTGTGAAGGTCAGTCATGTGGTCCGCGCCACCGCCGGCCGCATCATCTTCAACCGCAACATCCCCCAGGACCTGGGCTTTGTCAAGCGCTTCAACGAGGACGGTACACCCTCCGACAAGTTCTTTGACTACGAGATCACCGAGACCTGCGGCAAGAAGCTGCTGGGCAAGATCGTCGACAAGACCATCAAGCAGTATGGCTTCACCATCGCTGCCGAGGTGCTGGACAACATCAAGGCCACCGGCTACAAGTACTCTACCCGCGGCTCCATCACCATCTCCATCGCGGATATGACGGTGCCCAAGGCCAAGTACGAGCTGATCGACGAGACCGAAAAGCGCGTGGTGGAGATCGAGGATCAGTACAACATGGGCTTCATCACCGACGAGGAGCGCTACAAGCTGGTGGTCCGCGAGTGGGAAAAGACCACCGCCGACGTTACTGACGCCCTGACCGCCAACATGAACAAGTACAACCCCATCTTCATGATGGCGGACTCCGGCGCCCGTGGTTCCATGAAGCAGATCCGTCAGCTGACCGGTATGCGCGGCCTGATGGCCAACACCGCCGGTAAGACTATCGAGATCCCCATCAAGGCCAACTTCCGTGAGGGCCTGTCCGTGCTGGAGTACTTCACCTCCAGCCGAGGCGCCCGTAAGGGCCTGGCCGATACGGCCCTCCGTACCGCCGACTCCGGCTATCTGACCCGCCGCATGGTGGATGTCTGCCAGGATGTCATCATCCGCGAGGCCGACTGCGGTGTGGAAAAGGGCATCGTGGTGTCTGAGATCAGCGAGGGCGGTCAGGTCATCGAGAAGTTCTCCGAGCGCATCAAGGGCCGCTTCCCGGTCCGCGATATCCTCAAGCCCGGCACCGACGAGGTACTCATCTCCAAGGATCACATGATGACCGAGGACGACGCCGCGCTGATGGAGTCCTTCGATATCCACTCCGCCGAGATCCGCACCGTGCTCACCTGCCGTGCCCACAGCGGTATCTGCGCCAAGTGCTACGGTATGAACCTGGCCACCAGCAAGCCCGTCGGCCCCGGCGAGGCGGTCGGCATCATTGCCGCCCAGTCCATCGGCGAGCCCGGTACCCAGCTGACCATGCGTACCTTCCACACCGGCGGCGTGGCCGGCGGCGACATCACCCAGGGTCTTCCCCGAGTGGAGGAGCTGTTCGAGGCCCGCAAGCCCAAGAAGATGGCCACCATCGCCGAGATCGGCGGCAAGGTCCGCTTCGAGGAGGCTACCAAGGGCAGCCTGCTGAATATCATCATCACCGCCGATGACGGCGATACCCGCACCTACGCGGTGCCCCACACCGGCCTGCTGGTGCAGGACGGCGAGGTCATCGAGAAGGGCCGTCAGCTGCAGGACGGCGCACTGAACCCCCACGACGTGCTGCGTATCCGCGGCGCCTCCGCGGTCCACAACTACCTGATCCAGGAGGTCCTGAAGGTCTACCGTCAGCAGGGCGTGGATATCAACGATAAGCACATCGAGGTCATCGTGCGCCAGATGATGCGTAAGGTCCGCGTGGAGGATGCCAACGACGCCGAGGGGCTGCTCTCCGGCGCTATGGCCGACGTGATGGAGGTGGAGGACGCCAACGCAGCGGTCCGCGCCCGTATCGCCGCCGGCGAGAAGCGTGAGGACGGCGAGGAGCTGCAGGAGGCCACCTACACCCAGCTGCTGATGGGTATCACCAAGGCCTCTCTGGCAACAGACTCCTTCCTGTCCGCCGCCTCGTTCCAGGAGACCACCAAGGTCCTGACCGAGGCCGCCATCAAGGGCAAGGTGGACCACCTGGTCGGCCTGAAGGAGAACGTCATCATCGGCAAGCTTATCCCCGCCGGCGCCGGCCTGACCGCTTACCGCCAGCTGGCGGAGGAGATGGTCCCCGAGACCGAGGCCGAGAAGAAGGACGAGGCCGAGGCCATGCACACGGAGGTCCCCGCACCTGTGGAGGCGCCGGCGGACATGGACGAGACGGAGCTCCCTGAGAGCGACGGTCCCGAGACGGACACCGGCGACGCGCTGTAAGCCGAAACCGAACATCTGAAAGAGGAGGCCCTCCGGCCTCCTCTTTTCACCGGACGCCGGAAGCGCATCCGGGGTAGCTTTTCGTGATATCTTCCGAAATTATCCGTGGAATTTCAGTGGAATTCACAAACTTTCCCGCGAAACACACTTGACGCTTCCGCGCAGCTATGCTATAATTTCAAATTGCGCGGGAATTGCCCGCGGGATTTGTTATGCGACGACAGGAGGAGAGCGCCTGTGCCCGGAGAACTGACCGCCAAGGGAAAAGTCGTGGGCTTGAAGCAGACCCGTCGTGCCCTTGTCCAGGGTGCTGCCGCCCACGTCTATCTGGCCTGTGACGCCGATCCCCGGCTCACCGATCCCCTGCGCGCCCTGTGCGCGGAAAAGGCCATCCCCTGTGACAGCAGCATGACGCTGCGGCAGCTGGGTACTGCCTGCGGTATCGCCGTGCCTGCCGCCGCTGTGGCCGTCCTGAACGGCTGAATAACGTTCCATCCGGAATAGATACCCTCTGTTCCGTGGAAAAATAAAGGGACATACGTCCCACAAATCTTACGAAAGGAGAAACCAAATGCCTACTTTTAACCAGCTGGTCAAGCAGGGCCGGAAGAAGAGCACCTACAAGTCCAATTCTCCCGCTATGCAGAAGGGCCTGAATACGCTGAAGAACAAGGAGACCGACCTGAGCTCTCCCCAGAAGCGTGGCGTCTGCACCGCCGTCAGAACTGCGACCCCCAAGAAGCCCAACTCCGCGCTCCGTAAGATCGCCCGTGTGCGTCTGACCAACGGCTACGAAGTCACCGCCTACATCCCCGGCGTGGGTCACTCCCTGCAGGAGCACTCCGTCGTGATGATCCGCGGCGGCCGTGTCAAGGACCTGCCCGGCGTCCGTTACCACATCATCCGTGGTACGCTGGATACCCAGGGTGTGTCCGGCCGTATGCAGGCCCGTTCCAAGTACGGCGCAAAGCGCCCCAAGAGCAAGTAAAACTTGCAGCATGAGCTTTGCCGAAAAGGTTTCTTATATACTATATATAAAAATACCTCTTTGGCAGGCCGTACAACAGCCTTCGCAAGCTGTTGAGTACCTGTGAAATCATATTTTTATGAAGGAGGGAAGCATAGTGCCCAGAAGAGGTAATGTTCCCAAGAGAGAGATCTTGCCCGATCCTATGTACAACTCCGTGCTGGTGACCAAGCTGGTCAACAGCATCATGTTGGACGGTAAAAAGGGCGTCGCCCAGAAGGTCGTTTACGGTGCCTTTGACATCATCAAGGACAAGACCGAGAAGGATCCTCTGGAAGTGTTCACCCAGGCGATGGAAAACATCATGCCCAGCCTGGAAGTCAAGGCCCGCCGTGTGGGCGGTGCCACCTATCAGGTCCCCATGGAGGTTCGTCCCGCCCGTCGTCAGACCCTGGGTCTGCGCTGGCTGACCAACTACTCCCGCGCCCGCGGTGAGCGTACCATGGCCGAGCGCCTGGCCGGCGAGATCATGGACGCCGCCAACAACACCGGCTCTGCCGTGAAGAAGCGCGAGGACACCCACAAGATGGCGGAGTCCAACAAGGCTTTCGCCCACTTCCGCTGGTAATCATACCAACGACACAAAAAGGAGAACGGTATGCCGAGAAAGGTTACACTGGAAAACACAAGAAATATCGGCATCATGGCACACATCGATGCAGGCAAGACCACGACCACAGAGCGTATTCTGTACTACACGGGCGTGAACTACAAGCTGGGTGAGACGCACGAGGGTACCGCTACCATGGACTGGATGGAGCAGGAGCAGGAGCGTGGTATCACCATCACCTCCGCCGCGACCACCTGCTACTGGAAGGGCTCCAAGGATCAGTTCCCCCAGACGCGTATCAACATCATTGACACCCCGGGCCACGTGGACTTCACTGTTGAGGTGGAACGTTCTCTGCGTGTGCTGGACGGGTCTGTCACCGTCATGTGTGCCAAGGGCGGTGTGGAACCCCAGTCCGAGACTGTGTGGCGTCAGGCCGATCACTACCATGTCCCCCGGATGATCTACGTCAACAAGATGGACATCACCGGCGCGGATTTCTATCACGTGCTGGACATGGTGCACGACCGGCTGAAGGCCAACGCCGTCCCCATCCAGCTGCCCATCGGGAAGGAGGATACCTTCAAGGGTATCATCGACCTGGTGGAGATGGATGCCGATATCTATTACGATCAGTTGGGCAAGGATATGCGCGTGGAGCCTATCCCCGAGGATATGGTCGACCTTGCCAACGAGTACCGCGAGAAGCTGCTGGATGCGGTCTCCATGTTCGATGATGAGATCATGGAGCTGTATCTGGAGGGGAAGGAGATCCCCACCGCCAAGATCCGTGCCGCCATCCGCCAGGCCACCTGTGCCGTGGAGATGGTGCCCGTGGTTTGCGGCTCCAGCTATCGCAACAAGGGCGTACAGAAGCTGCTGGACGCCATCGTGGATTATATGCCCGCTCCCACCGATGTCCCCGCCATCAAGGGTGTCAACCCCAAGACCGACGAGGAAGAGGAGCGCAAGTCCTCCGATGACGAGCCGTTTGCAGCCCTGGCGTTCAAGATCATGACCGACCCCTATGTGGGCCGCCTGAGCTTCTTCCGTGTCTACTCCGGCACGCTGACCACCGGTTCCTCGGTCCTCAATGCCACCAAGGGCAAGCGAGAGCGTATGGGCCGCATCCTGCAGATGCACGCCAACCACCGCGAGGATATCGAGTCCGTCTACTCCGGTGATATTGCCGCCGTGGTGGGTCTGAAGAATACCACCACCGGCGATACCCTGTGTGATGAGAAGCATCCCATCATCCTGGAGTCCATGGAGTTCCCGGAGCCTGTGATCCGCGTGGCCATCGAGCCGAAGACCAAGGCCGGTCAGGAGAAGATGAGCGTCGCTCTGGCCAAGCTGGCCGAGGAGGACCCCACCTTCCGCACCTACACCGACGAGGAGACGGGCCAGACCATCATCGCCGGTATGGGCGAGCTGCATCTGGAGATCATCGTGGACCGCCTGCTGCGCGAGTTCAAGGTGGAGGCCAATGTGGGCGCGCCCCAGGTGGCGTACAAGGAGACCATCCGCAAGGCTGTGGATCAGGATACCAAGTATGCCCGCCAGTCCGGCGGTAAGGGCCAGTACGGTCATGTGAAGATCCACGTGGAGCCCAACGAGTCCGGTAAGGGCTACGAGTTTGTCAACGCCGTGGTGGGCGGCGCCATCCCCAAGGAGTATATCCCCGCTATCGATGCCGGTATCCAGGGCGCCATGCTCTCCGGTACCGTGGCCGGCTATCCCGTGGTGGATGTCAAGGTCACCCTGTTCGACGGTTCCTATCACGAGGTGGACTCCTCCGAGATGGCGTTCAAGATCGCCGGTTCCATGGCCTTCAAAGAGGCTATGCGTAAGGCGGATCCCACGCTGCTGGAGCCCATTATGAAGGTCTGTGTCATCGTCCCCGACGAGTACATGGGCGATGTGATCGGCGACCTGAATGCCCGGCGCGGACAGATCCAGGGCTATGAGATGCGTTCCGGCGCACAGCAGATCGACGCGTTCGTGCCGCTGGCCGAGATGTTCGGCTATGCCACCGACCTGCGTTCCCGCACCCAGGGCCGTGGTCAGTACACCATGGAGCCCAGCCACTATATCGAGCTGCCCAAGGGCCTGCAGGAGAAGCTGATCGCCAAGCGCACCGGCCGGGAAAATTTCTAAAACCGTATTTTACGATTGATTTTCCCACCAAAATACTGTAAAATGGCAGTGTTAGATTGTAACGCTGCCCCACACACGATACAAAAATGTTAAGGAGGATCATTTCAAATGGCTAAGCAGAAATTTGAGAGAACTAAGCCCCACGTTAACATCGGCACCATCGGTCACATCGACCATGGTAAGACCACCCTGACCGCGGCCATCACCAAGTATCTGGCTCTGCAGGGCGGTGCTGAGTACACCGATTACGCTTCCATCGATAAGGCTCCCGAAGAGCGCGAGCGTGGTATTACCATCAACACCGCTCACGTGGAGTATGAGACCGCCAAGCGTCACTATGCGCACGTTGACTGCCCGGGCCACGCCGACTATATCAAGAACATGATCACCGGTGCTGCCCAGATGGACGGCGCTATCCTGGTCATCGCCGCCTCCGACGGCCCCATGGCTCAGACTCGTGAGCACCTGCTGCTGGCCCGTCAGGTGAACGTGCCCTCCGTGCTGGTCTTCCTGAACAAGTGCGACCAGGTCGACGATGAGGAGCTGCTGGAGCTGGTGGAGATGGAAGTCCGCGAGCTGCTGGACTTCTACGGCTTCCCTGGCGACGAGACCCCCATCATCCGCGGCAGCGCTCTGAACGCTCTGGTTTCCGAGTCCACCGATCCCAACGCTCCCGAGTATGCCTGCATCAAGGAGCTGATGGACGCTGTTGACGAGTGGATCCCCACCCCCGACCGCAAGGAGGATATGCCCTTCCTGATGCCCGTCGAGGACGTGTTCACCATCTCCGGCCGTGGTACCGTGGCTACCGGCCGTGTGGAGCGTGGTAAGCTGAACCTGAACGAGAAGGTCGAGATCGTCGGTCTGTCCGATGAGAAGCGCGAGACCACCGTTACCGGTATCGAGATGTTCCACAAGCTGCTGGATTACGCTGAGGCCGGCGATAACATCGGCGCCCTGCTGCGTGGTGTTGCCAAGACCGAGATCGAGCGCGGCCAGGTCCTGTCCAAGCCCGGTTCCATTCATCCCCACACCAAGTTCGTTGGCCAGGTCTACGTTCTGACCAAGGACGAGGGCGGCCGTCACACCCCCTTCTTCAACAACTATCGTCCCCAGTTCTACTTCCGTACCACCGACGTGACCGGCGTCATCACCCTGCCCGAGGGCACCGAGATGTGCATGCCCGGCGATAACGTCGACATGAAGGTCGAGCTGATCACCCCCATCGCTATCGAGAACGGTCTGCGTTTCGCTATCCGTGAGGGTGGCCGTACCGTGGGTTCCGGCGTCGTCATCGAGATCGACGAGTAATCTGACCCCACAGGGACAAAGCCAATTAAAAAGAGGAAGCCGTAAGGCTTCCTCTTTTTTGCCAATGTTCGAAAACAATTTGTATAATTCTGACGAGATATGTCAAAATATATTCTGATTTGCGATCTATACCGCGGGATATGTCAGTCCGTGCTGGAAGCCGCCCTTCCCGGTGGCCACAACGTCCCCGCCGATAAGCGTATCACCGCACAGGTACAGGTTAGCCTGCACGCCCCCGTCCATTCCGGGATAGTTGGTGATGCGGAATGTGTAGCGCCGTATCGGCTGTCCCGCAAAGTCTGCAAAGGGGAGGCCCTGTTCGGTCTGCATGGCGGCGTAGTCGCCCCAGGTGTCGCCCAGGCTCTGGGGAAGCTGCAGGTCCAGCGTCTCGATCGGATCAGGCTCCACCTGCCAGCCCAACTGCTGTAAATAGTCCGCCATTTCTGCGGTGTCGGCAAGTGTAATGGTATTTTCCTTGTCAGAGAAGCACCCGGCTAACACCACGGTTACGGCAGCGATCACCATAAATGACACCGCCATAACGGCAATGCGCCGTTTGGATATATGTAATATCATCATATTCATCACCTCATAATTACCTATTTTCAATCTGATGAGAATATGCTATCATAGGGTAAAAATCCGAAAGGAGGCGGCCTATGGAGCGTCTCGACAAGCTGCTGGCGGGCACTGGGAAGTGGTCCCGCCGGGAGGTGAAAGCGTTGGTACGGCAGGGCCTGGTGCGTGTTGACGGCCGGCTGGCCGCCTCCGCCGAGGACAAGCTGGACCCGGCCGCGGCCATCATCACCGTGGCCGGCGAGACCATCTCCCTCTGCCGCTTTACCTATGTTATGCTGCATAAGCCCGCCGGCGTCCTCACCGCCACCGAGGACAGAAAGCAGCCCACGGTCCTGGACCTTCTGCCGCCGGAGCTGCGCCGCATTGGTCTTGCCCCGGTGGGCCGGCTGGACAAGGACACGGAGGGCTTGCTGCTGCTGACCAACGACGGCGAGCTGGCCCACCGGCTGCTGAGCCCTAAATACCACGTGGACAAACGCTACCTCGCCCGGGTGGACGGTGAACTGTCAGCGGCAGATACGGAGGCATTTGCCCGCGGGATGACGCTGGGGGACGGGCTGGAATGCCTGCCCGCCGGGCTGGAGGTTCTGCCTGACCGCGTGTGTATCGTGACGCTGCGGGAGGGGAAATTCCACCAAGTCAAGCGGATGCTGGCAGCCCGCGGCGCGCCGGTGCTGTATCTGAAGCGGCTGTCCATGGGGCCTCTGACATTGGATGACTCCTTGGCTGCCGGAGCGTACCGTTTGCTGCGCGCGGAGGAGATATTAGCGTTATACCGTGCATGTGGTCTGTGATTTTTTTGACATAACCGCAAAAAACGCAACAAGTTTTTTGTGGAAAAGAGAAAAAAACGCTTGCAAAATCGTGATTATGACGATATAATAGGAGCAACGACTGAGCAGATTGCACAAAGTACCGTCGCGGGATTTGCGGGAGGATCACGTTATGTCCGGCAGAATTTTTCAGAACTCTGTACTCCAATTCAAAGAGACCACCGACCGTACCATCGGCGTGATCGATGCCGAGGGCACCGTTATCGCTTGCAGTGAGCTGACGGCCATTGGCAAGCGATGGAGCAAATATGTGGAACCTATCGTTTCGGCGGACGGCACCTGCGTGGCGCTGGAGGGCAAGTGCTTCAAGGCGTTGCCCAGCTGGGGCAACACCTTTGACTATGCCGTGTTCGCCACCGGCGATGACAGCATGAGCCGCACGGTGTGCTCTATGGCCGCCGTGGCGCTGAACGCCGCCAAAAACTACTATGAGGAGAAGCACGACAAGGGCTCCTTCATCAAGAACATCATTTCCGATAACATCCTCATCAGTGACATCTATATGCGGGCCAAGGAGCTGCACGTGGATGCCGAGGTGGCCCGCGGCGTGTTCGTGGTGCGCCCGGTGGACGATCGGCTGGACACCGTGCCCGTGGATGTGGTGCAGGGCTTGTTCCCTGACCGGCAGAACGACTTTGTACTGAGCGTAGGTGAGCACGACGTGGCGCTGATCCACCAGATGGGGGAGGATGCCACCGCCAAGGATATGGAGGAGGTGGCTCTCCGCATCGAGGAGGCCCTGCGCGCCGATGGAGAGAGCCGCGTGTTCGTGGGCATCGGCACCCTGGCCCTGCATCTGCGTGACCTGGCCAAGAGCTACAAAGAGGCCCAGATCGCCATCGAGGTCGGCAAGGTGTTCGATACGGAGCGCTACGTCATCAACTACGAAAATCTGGGTATTGGCCGGCTGATCTATCAGCTGCCCACCACCCTGTGCGAGATGTTCCTGCAGGAGGTGTTCAAGAAGAACCCCATCGATGCACTGGACCAAGAGACGCTGTTCACCATCTACAAGTTCTTTGAGAACAACCTGAACGTATCCGAGACGGCGCGTAAGCTGTTTGTCCACCGGAACACGCTGGTCTATCGTCTGGAGAAGATCAAGAAGCTGACCGGCCTGGATCTGCGGGAGTTCGATGACGCCATCACCTTCAAGGTCGCCCTGATGGTCAAGAAGTATCTGACCAGCCGCGGCATCGACGCATAAGTACATATACAGAAAAAAGAGCGCCCTGTGGGGCGCTCTTTTTGCGCGATGCCGCAGAAACTTCCTTTTTTAGGAACTTTTGGGGTGGGAGGACCGTCTAAAGAACAAGCAATGCGCGGCGGGGCAAATTCAAAATATTTTCATATCTTTCCTGTTGCCATTTTGTAACTATTTATATATAATGGTATTTGTGGTCGTATTTGGCCACAATATGTTGCATTTTGACGGACAGGAGCGTTGCTATGATTCGTTTAATAGACGCTGAGAAGGTATACGACAACGGGACGCGCGCGTTAAAGGGCGTTTCCTTTACCGTGGACGACGGAGAATTCGTCTTTCTGGTGGGGCCCTCCGGCTCCGGTAAGTCCACCATCATCAAGCTGATGACCGGTGAGGTGGTGCCCACCGCCGGCCGCGTGATGGTCAACGGCTTTTCCATGAGCCGCATCGCTGAAAAACAGATCCCCTATATGCGCCGGACGATCGGCGTGATCTTCCAGGACTTCCGCCTGATCGGCAATAAGACCGTGCGGGACAACCTGGCGCTGGCCATGCGGGCGGTGGGGGCGTCTCCGCGAGAGCTGAAGAACCGCATTCCCTATGTGCTGGAGCTGGTGGGGCTGGCGGACAAGGAGAACAGCTATCCCGACCAGCTCTCCGGCGGTGAGCAGCAGCGTGTGGCCATTGCCCGGGCGCTGGTGAATAACCCCAGCACCATCGTGGCGGACGAGCCCACCGGCAACCTGGATCCGGGCCGGTCGCTGGAGATCATGACGCTGCTGGAGCGCATCAACGCCCTGGGAACCACGGTGATCGTGGTGACCCACGAGAGGGGCCTGGTCAACCACTTCAACAAGCGGATCATCCTGCTGAACGACGGGCAGGTCATCGGCGACGGCCTGGGCAGCTACGAGGTGTGATATGAAGCACGATTTTAAATTTTTCGTCAAAGAAGGCGCGGGCAATATGTTCTCCCACGGGTTCATGTCCTTCGCCGCCATCGGCGTTACCGTGGCGTGCCTGCTCATTATGGGCACATTCACGCTGGTGGCCTACAATGCCAACGAAAACCTGGCGGACCTACAGCAGGAGAACGCCATCGTGGCCTTCGTGGACGAGACGCTGGAGGAGAGCGAGGCCCGGGCCCTGCAAACACAGATCGAGAGCACGGAGAACGTGGCTGATTGTACCTTCGTCTCACGGACGGAGGCCCGGGACGCCTACGTGGAGAAGTACGATGACGGCGGTGTGTACGGCGACCTGGACGCCACGGTGTTCCGCCATCGGTTTGTGATACACGTCACGGATCCGAACCGAATCATGGAGACAAAGACCGCAGTGGACAATATCCCCGGCATTGACAAGGCCCGCGCTGACGAGGCTGTGGCCAACGGCTTTACCACAGTCCGCAACGTGGCCGGCGTCATCTCTGTCGCGCTGATCGCCATACTGCTGCTGGTGTCGGTGTTCATCATCAGCAACACCATCAAGCTGACGACATTCGACCGGCGGGACGAGATCGCCATCATGAAGATGGTGGGTGCCACCAACGGGTTCATCCGCTGGCCCTTTGTGTATGAGGGACTGCTGCTGGGCCTGTTCAGCGCGGTGATCGCCTTTGGCCTGCAATGGGGGCTGTATGCCGCCGTGGCGCAGGGCATCGCTAACTCCGACAGCCTGCAGATACTGAACGTGGTGCCGTTTACGAGAATATGGCAGTTCGTGGCCCTGGTGTTCCTGGGCACGGGTATTCTGGTGGGTGTGGGCGGCAGCCTGACCGCCATACGCCGGTTCCTCCGGGTGTAAAGAAAGGAGCGCTTGCATGAAGAAACCGAAACGTATTCTGTGCGCCGTGCTGGCACTGCTGATGCTGCTGGGTGCGGCCGCCGCCGTGTCCGTCCGACCGGCTTATGCGACCAAGACCGAGGCTGAGCTGGAGGAGGAGCAGCGCAAGGCGGCACAGGTGGCCGCATTGGAACAGAAAAAGAAGGAGCAGCAGGAAAAGCTGAAGGAACTGGAGAAGCAGATCGCTGAGGCCAAGGCCAAGAAGAACGACGTGATGGCCACCAAGAATTTGCTGGACCAGCGGAACCAGCTGCTGCTGGAGCAGATCGACGATACCCAGAACCAGATCGACGACGCCGCGGCGCAGATCGCCCGGTATGAGCTGCTGGAGGAGGAGCAGTACACACTGTTCTGCCAGCAGGTCCGTGAGGAGGAGGAGCGAGGCAGCCTGAGCTATCTGTCGGTGCTGTTCAAGGCCACCAGCATGGCCGACCTGCTGAACCGCATGGAGTTCGTCAACGAGGTGGCGGAGTACAACAAGAGAATTATCTCCGCCCTGCAGGAGACGCGGGAGAACATCAAGGCCGAGAAGGTGGAGATGGAGGCCAAGGAGACCCAGCTGAGTGAGCAGCAGGACGAGCTGCAGGGCAAGCTGGACGAGACCACCAAGCTGATGAACGAGTATGCCGCCGACCAGAAAGCGTTGGAGCAGCTGCATGACGCGGAGGCAAAGGCGGCTGATGAGATCGACGCGCAGCTCGAGCAGCTGATCGCCGACTCCGACGTGGTGCCCAGCAACGAGGGCTTTATCTGGCCCGTCAGCACCAGTAAAAAGATCAGCTCGCCCGTCGGCTCCCGCGTGGCCCCCGGCGGTTTCGGCAGCACCAACCACAAGGGTGTGGATATCTGCAACGTGTCCTATACCAGCAGCGTATATGCCGTCAAGAGCGGTAAGGTGATCCTCACCAATACCAGCGGTTGGGGCGGCGGTTACGGCAACTATGTGGTCATTGACCACGGCGGCGGCCTGACCACCCTGTACGCCCATTTGAGCGTGGTGAAGGTGTCACAGGGCCAGACTGTCTCGCAGGGTACCGTGATCGGCGTCACCGGCAACACCGGCGCCTCCACCGGCCCGCATCTGCATTATGAGGTCCGCACCACCACCGTGGTCAACGGTGTGAGCAAGATCGTGTACCAGAACCCGCTGAACTATCTGGCGGGCTACATCAAAGCCTGGTAAATAATGACATATTGAAAATGCTGTTCCATAGAATGGAACAGCATTTTTTTTGCATACCGCCGGGGGAGAAGGGAAACCGCATGATCGTTTACATGACGCAGGGCCAAAAGACAGTGCTTTCCCGCATAACGGTGGAGGGTCTGCCACTCCATTATCTTTCTGTGGGGAGGGACTATTTCGCCCGCCGCCGCGCGCTGCGCTGCCTGCGTCAGATGTATGACTCCGGTGTCCGCCGCTGTATCTGCGCCGATGTTTACCTCCTTTCGCTGGCGAAGCAGGCAGACATAACATCATACCCCGTTCTGCCGCTGCGCCTCGCCCTGCTGGGCAGTCTGCTGGATATTCTCTGCCCCGGCGGTCTGCAAAACGCCGCCGCGGTGCTGCGCTGCGGCCCCGGCGGAGAGGAGACGGCCCGGGCGGCGCTGACGGTGCTGGCCCGGCGGGCGCGGTATGTGCAGCTGGACATGGAGGACCCTGCGGCGCTGGCGGCGGAGCTGCTGTACCGCTGGGGGATCGCCGCCGGAGACGGGGGCCGGCGGGCGGCGCTGACGGTGGTGTGCGGCGATGTACGGGAAGATACGGAGGGCCCGGCGATATATCTGACGGAGGACTGCGGGGCGCGGCAGACGCCGGTATGGACATCGCCCCGGGCGGCGGCGCTGGCGGTGCCGGTGACGGAGCCTCTGGCCGCGGTGCTGACGGCGGCCGGAAAATGGCAGATATCCGACATTCATATCACAGACTTGCTTGACATACGCACGGAAAGTCACTATAATGCAACGTGACATATTGTTTATAGCCCTAAAAGGGTATCCTTATGGATAGAAAGGGAAGTGTGCAGCATGGCAAAGGAATTCAAAATGAGCCAGGCTCGGTATGACGAGCTGAAACAGGAACTGGATTACAGCAAGACCACCCGTGCCGACGAGGTGGCGGAGCTGATCAAGGAGGCCCGCGGCTTTGGCGACCTCAGCGAGAACAGCGAATATGACGAGGCGAAAAACGAGCAGGGCAAGCTCTACTCCCGCATTGCCGAGCTGGAGGACATTCTGCTCCATGCCGTGATCGTGGATGAGTCCGAGATGGACTCCGACAAGATATCCATCGGCTGTACCGTCACCGTTACCAATCTGGATATGCGAAAGCAGCTGCCCGCCTATAAGATCGTCGGCTCTCAGGAGGCCGACGTGATGAGCCGCGCCATCAGCGAGGACTCACCCTTTGGCAAGGCGCTGATGGGCCGCAAGGCGGGCGATGAAGTGACCGTGGAGGCGCCCAAGGGCGTGATCCACTACCGTATCGACAGTATTGAAAGATAAATACCGCCGGCAACGGCGGTACGGATAGACGAAGGAGGCTGCATTATGGCAGACGAGACCAACCGCAACGTGAACGAACAGCCCCAGGCCCAGGACATGGGCGAGCTGCTGCGCATCCGCCGCGACAAGCTGAAGGTGCTGCAGGACGAGGGACGCGATCCCTTTACCATCACCAGGTTTGATGTGACCCACCACACACAGGATATCAAGGATAACTTTGACGCCATGGAGGGGCAGGCTGTGTCCGTGGCAGGCCGCCTGATGAGCAAGCGCGGTATGGGCAAGGTGTCTTTCTGCGACCTGCAGGACAAGACCGGCCGTATCCAGATCTACGCCCGTAAGGACGAGATGGACGAGGACAACTATAACCACTTTAAGAAGTACGATATCGGCGACATCGTGGGCGTCAAGGGCGAGGTGTTCCGCACCCAGCGGGGCGAGATGTCCGTCCGTGCACACGACATCACGCTGCTGAGCAAGTCCCTGCGGCCCCTGCCGGAAAAGTTCCACGGCCTGACCGACAAGGAGATCCGCTACCGCCAGCGGTATGTGGATCTGATCATGAACCCGGAGAGCAAGCGGAATTTCGAGATCCGCAGCCAGTTCGTGGCGTTCCTGCGCCGCTATCTGGACGGTCTGGGCTTTATGGAGGTGGAGACGCCCGTCCTCAGCCCCATCGCCGGCGGCGCCAACGCCCGGCCCTTTATCACCCACCACAACGCGCAGGATATCGATATGTATATGCGTATCGCCACCGAGCTGCACCTGAAGCGGCTGATCGTGGGCGGCCTGGAGCGTGTGTACGAGGTGGGCCGTATCTTCCGCAACGAGGGCATGGACACCAAGCACAACCCCGAGTTCACTACCTGTGAGCTGTACCAGGCGTACACGAACCTGGACGGCATGATGGATATCCTGGAGGGCATCCTCACCGGTGCCGCCAAGGAGATCCTGGGTACCTACCATGTGCAGTGGCTGGGTCACGACATCGACCTGACCCCCTCCTGGCAGCGCGTCACCATGGCCGACGCGGTGAAGAACGTCACCGGCGCGGACTTCATGGCCTGCATCGGCGATGCCGACAAGGGCGTGGAGCTGGCCAAGAGCGTGGGCGTGGACATGGACGGCGTGGCCCATACCTGGGGCAACGCCCTGTATGAGACCTTTGACCAGAAGGTGGAGGAGACGCTGATCCAGCCTACCTTTATCACCATGTACCCCGTGGAGGTCAGCCCGCTGGCCAAGCGCAGCCCCGAGCAGCCCGCCCTCACCGAGCGGTACGAGATGTTCATCTGCGGCTGCGAGATGGGCAACGCCTTCTCCGAGCTGAACGACCCCATCGACCAGTACGAGCGCTTCAAGGCGCAGGCCGCTAAGCGCGCCAACGGCGACGAGGAGGCCGACATGATGGACGAGGACTTCGTCATGGCGCTGGAGTACGGTATGCCGCCCACCGGCGGCCTGGGCTTCGGCATCGACCGCTGCGCCATGATGCTCTGCGGCACCGACTCCATCCGCGACGTGATCCTGTTCCCCACAATGAAGCCGCTGGACAACTGAAATGGCTGAAAACGCCCCTGCGCCAAAAGCGGCGTGGGGGTGTTTTTTCTGTCCCCCACTTGCCAAATGCCGCACCGGATAGTATACTTAGCACATAACATCCCGTCGCGGTGCGTACAGTAGCACAGGCGCGAAGGAGGAGACTATGTACACCATCAACGACCTTTATGATCTGACACATACACTGGCGGGGGACTACCTGGCCCGCTTTACCTATCCCTGGGAGGCGCTCTCCGACCTGGCGGACTGCATCCGTGCGCTGGGTGCACAGCTGGATAGCGAATATCTGCCCTTTGGCCCGGAGGTGTGGGTGCACCGGACGGCGCACGTCGCGCCCACGGCGTCCATCACCGGGCCGTGCATCATCGGCCCGGAGGCGGAGGTGCGCCACTGCGCCTTTATCCGGGGCAGCGCGCTGGTGGGCGCCCATTGCGTGGTGGGCAACTCCGTGGAGCTGAAGAATGTCATCCTGTTCGACAACGTGCAGACGCCCCACTACAACTATGTGGGCGACAGCATTCTGGGCTACAAATCCCACATGGGCGCCGGTTCCATCACCTCCAATGTGAAGTCCGATAAGACCCATGTGGTGGTCACGGACGGCGCGGAGCGCATCGACACCGGACGCAAGAAGGTGGGCGCCATGTTGGGCGACGGCGTGGAGGTGGGCTGCAACAGTGTGCTGAACCCCGGCAGCGTCATCGGACGGGGCAGCCGGGTATATCCGCTGTCCTCGGTGCGGGGCACCGTGCCGGCGGCGAGCATCTACAAGCGCAGCGGCGACATTGCCGCCCAGCGCTGACAGGGAGGAAGAAAAATGGGTAAATATTTCGGCACGGACGGCTTCCGGGGCGAGGCCAATGTGACCCTGACGGCGGACCACGCCTATCAGGTGGGCCGCTTTTTGGGCTGGTACTGCGGTGAATGCAAGCGCCGCGGCGGCGACAGCGAGCCGGCAAAGGTGGTCATCGGTAAGGATACCCGCCGCAGCAGCTATATGTTTGAGTATGCCCTGGCCTCCGGACTGGTGGCCTCCGGCGCGGACGCCTATCTGCTGCACGTGACCACCACGCCCTCTGTGTCCTATGTGGCGCGGACGGAGGGCTTCGACTGCGGCATTATGATCTCCGCCAGCCACAATCCGTTCTATGACAACGGCATCAAGCTGATCGGGCGGTCCGGCGAGAAAATGGACGAGGACACCATCGCCCTGATCGAGGACTACCTGGACGGGAAGCTCAGCGTGTTCGGCCAGACCTGGGAGACGCTTCCCCTGGCGCAGCGGGACCATATCGGCCGCACGGTGGACTGGTCCGCGGGGCGTAACCGCTACGTGGGCTACCTCATCTCCCTGGGGATGTTCTCCTTCAAGGGGAAAAAGGTGGGGCTGGACTGTGCCAATGGCAGCGCCTGGATGATCGCCAGAAGCGTTTTTGACGCACTGGGTGCCACGACCTACGTCATGGGCGATGAGCCAGACGGCTTCAATATCAACAACGGCGTGGGCTCCACTCATATCGAGGCCCTGCAGCGCTTCGTGGTGGAGAAAGGCCTGGACGTGGGCTTTGCCTACGACGGCGACGCGGATCGGTGCCTGGCGGTGGACGAAAAGGGCCAGATCATCACCGGTGACCATATCCTGTATATCTGCGGCCGCCATATGAAGGAGCTGGGCGAGCTGCCCCACAACACAGTGGTGACCACGGTCATGTCCAACTTCGGACTGTACCGGGCCTTTGACCGGCTGGGGATCCGCTATGCCAAAACCGCTGTGGGCGACAAGTACGTATACGAGTATATGAGCAAAAACGGCTGCGCCCTGGGCGGCGAGCAGTCGGGGCATATCATCTTCTCCAAGTACGCCTCCACCGGCGACGGCATTTTGACCAGCCTGAAGCTGATGGAAGTCATGCTGGAGCGCAAGCAGCCCATGAGCAAGCTCACCGAGGGACTGACCATCTATCCCCAGGTGCTGGAGAATGTGCGGGTGCACGACAAGGCTGCCGCCCGTCAGGACCCGGCCGTGCAGAAGGCTGTGGACGACGTGGCCCGCCGTCTGGGCGATACGGGCCGTATTCTGGTGCGTGAATCCGGTACGGAGCCGGTGCTCCGCGTAATGGTGGAGGCGCCGGAGGATGCTATCTGCCGGGAGTGTGTGGCACAGGTGGCGGAGATCATCCGGGCGCAGGGACACGCGGTTTGAGTACGCAATAAGGGAACGCCGTACCGCGTTCCCTTATTTTTTGTTGACATTCGCAGAGGATACCTATATTATAAGGAATATTCTGAGAGGGGAGGGGCACCGTTATGACAGAGCGCATTACCAGCCGGCGCAATCCGCTGCTGGAACAGGTCCGCAGGCTGGATACGGCGGCGCTCCGGCGGAAGGCCGGGGTGTTTTTGTGCGACAGCCCCAAGCTGGTGGGCGAGGCGGTGCAGCACGGCGTGTCCGTGCAGTGTGTCATCGCCGCGGATGGTGTGGCCTTCCCGGAGGGACTGCCGGAGAATGTGCGGCGGGTGACGGTGCCGGCGGACGTGATGGCGTCTATTTCGCCCATGCCCACGCCCCAGGGAATGCTGGCCCTGTGTGCCCTGCCGGATATGGCGGCGCCTGCGCGCCTGTCGCCGGGCCGCTATGTGGTGCTGGACGGTGTGCAGGACCCGGGCAACGTGGGGGCGGTGCTGCGGACGGCGGACGCCTTCGGCTGCACTGGTGCGCTGCTGCTGCCGGGCTGCGCCGATCCCTATGGGCCAAAGACGCTGCGCGCCGCCATGGGCGCGGTGTTCCGCCTGCCGCTGTACGCGGTGGGGCTGGAGGCCCTGCCGGGCTTGTTGGCAGACGCAGGGCTGCCGCTGTACGGCACGGCCCTGCGCCACGACACGGTGGACGTGCGGCAGCGGGATCTGCGCCGCTGCGCGCTGGTCATTGGCAGCGAAGGCCGGGGCGTCAGCGCGGAGGTGCTGGCGCTGTGCCGCGAGACGCTGCGTATCCCCATGTCGCCCCACTGTGAGTCGCTGAACGCCGCGGCCGCGGCGGCGGTGCTGCTGTGGGAGGCCTATCGCGCGGAGGAGGGGAACTGAGATGGCGGCTTTGAAGTATTGGGTGTGGCTGACCACACTGCCGGGTCTGGGGGAACGGGCGAAATTGCAGCTGCTGGCGCATTTCGGCTCGCCGGAGGAGATCTATTTTGCCCCGGAGGGCGAGCTGCTGCTGGCAGAGGGCATTACGAAACTACAGGCCGCCCTGTTGGCGGACAAATCGCTGGACCGGGCGGAGAAGGTGCTGGAGGACTGCGCCAGAGACGGCCAGTTCCTGCTGACCATGGACGACGCGGGATACCCCGCGCGGCTGCGGAACATCTACGACCCGCCCCTGCTGCTGTATGGCAAGGGCAGCCTTCCCCTGTTCGATGATGAGGTGGCCGTCACGGTGGTGGGCACCCGGGACTGCACGCCCTACGGTGTGCGTGCGGCATCACAGCTGGGCTATGAGCTGGCCAGACAGGGGGCGCTGCTGGTGTCCGGCATGGCCAAGGGCATCGACGGCGAGGCGCTGAAGGGCGCCCTGCGCGCCGGCGGCTTTACCGCCGCGGTGCTGGGCGGCGGCGCGGACGTGGTGTATCCGGCGGCCAACCGCCGGCTGTATGAGGACATCGCCGCCACCGGCGTCATCCTGTCGGAGTACCCGCCCGGGACGGAGCCCAGGGGCGACCACTTCCCGGTGCGGAACCGATTGCTCAGTGCGCTGAGTCTTGCCACCGTGGTGGTGGAGGCCCCTGAGAAAAGCGGCGCGCTCATCACCGCCGCCACGGCACTGGAGCAGGGCCGCGAGGTCTTTGCCGTGCCGGGCCCCTTCGACGCGCCCAAGAGCCGGGGCTGCAACGCGCTGATACGCGAGGGCGCGGGCCTGGTGTGCGAGGCCTGGGACGTGCTGAGCTTTTATGAGAGCCGCTTCCCCCATAAGCTGCGGCCTCTGCGGGCCACGATCCCGCCTCTGCCCAAGGGCGCGGAGCCGGAGAGCGGCGCGCCTGCCGTTCCGGTGCAGGAGACGCCCGCGCCCACCACGCCGGTACTGCCGGTGCTGGATATTTCACAGGACACCGCCGGACTCACCGACGATCAGATCGCGGTGCTGTCCGTTCTGCAAGCGGATATACCCACCCTTACCGATGACGCGGCACTGCTGGCCGAACTGCCGGTGCGCCGTGTGCTGTCGGCGCTGACGGTGCTGGAGATCGACGGCTACGTCTGCCGTCAGGGAGCGCGGAGCTTCCTGCGGACGGTGGAACTCAAAAAGGAGTAAGTAACAATATGGCAGCAAAGAAGAACCTGGTCATCGTGGAGTCCCCGGCCAAGGCCAAGACCATCGGCAAATATCTGGGGCCGGACTATGTGGTCAAGGCCAGCATGGGTCACCTGCGTGACCTGCCCAAGAGCACCCTGGGCGTGGACGTGGAGGGTGACTTTACCCCCAACTACCGGCCCATCAAGGGCAAAGAGGATATCATCAAGGACCTGAAGACCACGGCGGACAAGAGCAAGACCGTGTACCTGGCCACCGACCCGGACCGCGAGGGCGAGGCCATCAGCTGGCATCTGCAGCACCTGCTGGACCTGCCGGATGACAAGGCCCGGCGCGTGACGTTCAACGAGATCACCAAGAAGGTGGTGCAGGAGTCCATCCAGCACCCCCGCGCCATCGACCAGGACCTGGTGGACGCCCAGCAGGCCCGCCGTGTGCTGGACCGCATCGTGGGCTATCAGCTCTCCCCTCTGCTGTGGAAGAAGATCCGCCGCGGCCTGTCCGCCGGCCGTGTGCAGTCGGTGGCGATCCGGCTGGTGGCCCAGCGTGAGCAGGAGATCGCGGCCTTCGTGCCCCAGGAGTACTGGACGTTGGACGTACACCTGCAAAACCACGCCGCCGCGTCCTTTACCGCCCACTACTACGGTGTGGACGGCAAGAAATACGAGCCTAAGGACGAGGCGGATACCCAGCGCATCGTGGAGGAGCTGAAAAAAGAGGCCTTCGCGGTCAAGACCGTGAAGCGTACCGACAAGCAGCGCAGCCCCACGCCGCCCTTTACCACCTCCAGCTTACAGCAGGAGGCCTCCCGCAAGCTGAATATGACGCCCCGTCGGACCATGGCCATTGCCCAGCAGCTGTATGAGGGCGTGGACATCACCGGCGAGGGCACCGTGGGTCTGATCACCTATATGCGTACCGACTCGCTGCGTATCTCCGACGAGGCTCAGGCCCAGGCCCGCGAGCTGATACAGTCCCGCTACGGCGCGGCGTATTGCCCTGCCGTACCCCGGAAGTACAAGACCAAGGCCGGGGCCCAGGACGCCCACGAGGCCATCCGTCCCTCCGACCCGGCGCTGACGCCGGAGCAGGTGAAGGGCGACCTGACGCCGGAGCAGTACCGCCTCTACCGACTGATCTGGAGCCGCTTCCTGGCCAGCCAGATGGCCAACGCCGTGTATGACAGCATCTCCGTGGAGATCGCCGCCGGTGCCCATGCCCTGCGGTGCTCCGCCAGCAACCTGAAATTCGCCGGCTATACCGCTGTATATGAGGAGAGCCGGGACGACGACAAGGAGGAGAAGGACTCTCCCCTGCCGCCGCTGGAGGAGGGCGAGCAGGTGACGGCGGTGGGCTTTGCGCCCCTGCAGCATTTCACCCAGCCCCCGGCCCGCTATACCGATGCCACCCTTATCCGCACCATGGAGGAGAACGGCATCGGCCGCCCCTCCACCTATGCGCCCACCGTGTCCACTATTCTGGACCGCGAGTACGTCATCAAGGAGGGCAAGTACCTGCGCCTGACACCGTTGGGCGGCGTGGTCAACGACCTGATGTGCCAGCGGTTCCCGGACATCGTGGATGTAAAGTTCACCGCCCGTATGGAGCAGAAGCTGGACGATGTGGAGGCCGGCCAGGTCAAGTGGAAGGACCTGATCCGCCAGTTCTACGTGCCGTTCCATGAGAACCTGGAAAAGGTCGAGAAGGACATGGAGGGCGTGTACCTGAAGGTCCCTGATGAGGTGACCGAGGAGAAGTGCGACCTGTGCGGCCGCAACATGGTGGTCAAGTCCGGTCGGTTCGGCCGGTTCCTGGCCTGCCCCGGCTACCCGGAGTGTAAGTTCACCAAGCCTCTGGTGGTGGAAATGCCCGGCCGCTGCCCCAAGTGCGGCGGACGCATCCTGAAAAAGACCAGCCGCAACGGCTACACCTACTACGGCTGCGATAAGTTCCCTACCTGCGATTTTATGACCTGGGACGTGCCGGTAAAGGACGACTGCCCTGTGTGCGGCAAGACCATGTTCAAGAAGGCCGGCAAGGGCTTCAACAAGCCCTTCTGCGCCAATCCCGAGTGCCCGAACTTCCTGCCGGAGGACAAGCGCGGCTATCGCCGCCGCAAGACCGATGACGCCGCGGCGTCTGCCGAGGACAGTGCGCCGGCCGCGGAGGAAAAGCCTGCGGCGCAGCCCGAGACGAAAAAGTCCGCTGCGAAAAAGACCACGGCGGCCAAGAAGCAGGCTGCTGCCAAGAAGACCACAGCGGCCAAGAAGCCTGCCGCGGCCAAGAAGACGACCACAAAAAAGACTACGACCAAGAAAGCGGAAGAATAAATGGAAAGCGTAACTGTGATCGGCGCGGGCCTGGCCGGGTCCGAATGTGCCTGGCAGCTGGCCCAGCGGGGCATCCCCGTGGTGCTGCGGGAGATGAAGCCGGAGAAGAAGACCCCCGCCCATGTGACCGGCTATTTTGCGGAGCTGTGCTGCTCCAATTCCCTGCGGGGCGCGGGGCTGGAGAACGCCGTGGGCCTGCTGAAGGAGGAACTGCGGCGGCTGGACAGTCTGATCCTCCGCTGCGCGGACGCCACGGCGGTGCCCGCCGGCGGCGCGCTGGCGGTGGACCGCGAGGGCTTTGCCCGCATGGTCACCGAGTCCGTGCTGGGCCACCCCAATATCACCATGGTCCCCGGCGAGGTGACCGCTATACCGGAGGGGAATGTGGTCATCGCCAGCGGCCCGCTGACCTCTGACGCGCTGGCGGATGCCATTGCGGAAAAGCTGGGCGGCGGCCATACGCTGAACTTCTTTGACGCGGCGGCCCCGCTGGTGACCTTCGACAGCGTGGACATGGACAGCGCGTATTTCGCCTCCCGCTACGATAAGGGCACCCCGGACTACATCAACTGCCCCATGACCAAAGAGGAATATCAGGCCTTCTGGGTGGAGTTGGTGAAGGCGGAGGAGGCCGAGGTCCACGGCTTTGAGGACAGCGGCGTGTTCGAGGGCTGTATGCCGGTGGAGGTCATGGCCCGCCGGGGCGAGGACACCCTGCGCTTCGGCCCTCTGAAGCCCCGGGGCCTGGTGGACCCTAAGACCGGCCGTGAGCCCTACGCCGTGGTGCAGCTGCGGCGTGACAACGCTGACGGCACCATCTACAATCTGGTGGGCTTTCAGACCCACCTGAAATGGGGCGAGCAGAAGCGGGTGTTCTCCATGATCCCCGCCCTGCACGACGCCCAGTACCTGCGCTACGGCGTCATGCACCGCAACACCTATCTGGACTCGCCCCGGCTGCTGGACCGCTACTACCGGCTGAAAAGCGATCCCCGTATCGCCTTCGCCGGTCAGATGACCGGCGTGGAGGGCTATGTGGAGTCCTGCGCCAGCGGTTTTCTGGCGGGTATAGAGTTGGCCCGGCGGCTGAAGGGACAGGCGCCCCTCGACCTTCCCCGAGAGACGGCCATCGGCGCCCTGGGCCTGTATGTCAGTAACGAGAGCGTGGCGGACTTTCAGCCCATGAACGTGAACTTCGGCATTATCCCGCCGCTGGACCACCGGGTCAAGGGTAAGCGCAACAAAAATGCCGAGCTGAGCCAGCGGTCGCTGGCCATTCTGGATACCATCAAAGAGGAGGTGCTCTCTCTGTGAAGATCATCATCGACGCCATGGGCGGCGACAACGCCCCGCTGGAGATCGTCAGGGGTGCGCTCAGCGCCCACAGCCGCTTTGGCTGTGACATCGTCCTCGCCGGAGACGAGGCGGCCATCCGGGCCGCGGCGGCCCGGTGCGGCGCGGCAACGCTGCCGCAGGGTGTGACCCTCCGCCCCACCACGGAGACGGTGGATATGTGCGACGACCCTGCCACGGTGTTCCGCCGGAAGAAGGATACCTCCATGGGCGCGGCGTTGACCATGCTGCGCGATGGAGAGGGCGACGCCGTGGTGTCCGCCGGCTCCACCGGTGCGCTGCTGACCGGTGCGACGCTGATCACCAAGCGTATCCATGGCATCCGCCGTGCGGCTATGGCGCCGGTCATCCCCACCACCACCGGCAGCGCCGTGCTTATCGACTGCGGCGCCAACGCCGAGTGTACCCCGGAGTATCTGCTCCAGTTCGCCTATCTGGGCAATTTCTATGCCCAGCGGGTGCTGGGGGTGGCGACGCCCCGCGTGGGCCTGCTGAATATCGGCGCGGAGGACAGCAAGGGCACCGACCTGCAAAAGCAGGCCCTGGCGCTGCTGCGCGCGGCGGACGCCCGGGGCGATCTGCACTTCATCGGCAATATCGAGGCCAAGGACGCCATCAAGGGCGGCTGTGACGTGATCGTTACCGACGGCTTTTCCGGCAACGTGATGCTCAAGTCCATTGAGGGCGTGGGCTCCTTCGCAGGCAGCGCCCTGAAGGGGATGTTCAAAAAGAACCTGCTGACGAAGCTTGCCGCCCTGCTGGTCATGCCGGGGCTGAACGCCTTTAAAGCGCGGCTGGACCCCAACAAGGTGGGCGGCACGGCCTTTATCGGCATCTCCAGGCCGGTCATCAAGGCCCACGGCGGCTCCAACGCCGAGGCCATCGAGAACGCGGTGGGGCAGGCCATTCAGGTGGCCGAAAGCGGTATTACCGGGGCCATCGCGGCGCACATAGACAAAATGCAGCTTCCCACCGTATAAATTTACCAAAAAGGTATTGACACTGTCACACGATTGCCGTATTATTTTCGGAGATAACAAGCAAAGAAGGAGGAATACCCTTGACTATGGAAGAGATCTTCAAGACGATGCAGGATCTGATCGCCGAGCAGTTCGCTATCGATGCCGACGAGATCAGCATGGACAGCTCTTTCGTGGACGACCTGGGTGCCGATTCTGTGGATCTGGTGGAATTGGTCATGGCGATGGAAGAGGAGTTTGACATCGGCGAGATCGACGAAGAAGACCTGGCCGGCCTCAAGACCGTCGGCGACTGCGTCCGCTATCTCAACAGCAAGCTGGGCTGATCCGACTATAACGACAGAAAATACGGCCCGGCAGGGCCGTATTTTTTCAGGAGGTTCCTATGGAAGAACTGGAAAGAAAGCTGGGCTACACCTTCCGCGACCCGGAGCTGCTCCGTGCCGCCCTGTACCACAGTTCCTACGCCAACGAGCACCGCAGCGAGGGCATACGCAGCAACGAGCGCTTGGAATTCCTGGGCGACGCCGTGTTGGGCTTTGTGTCCGCCGAGCACCTGTTCAAGAAGCACCCGGAGCTGCCGGAGGGCGACCTGACCCGCATCCGCGCCGCCCTGGTGTGTGAGGAGAGCCTGCACGAGGTGGCCCAGTCCCTGGACCTGGGCAGTCACCTGCTGCTGGGCAAGGGCGAGGAGCAGGGCGGCGGCCGCTGCCGGCCCTCCATACTGGCCGACGCCACCGAGTCGGTATTTGCCGCCGTGTATCTGGACGGCGGGATGGACGCCGCCAGTGACCTCATCCACCGCGTCCTGCTGGACAAGGAGCGTGAGGAGGTGGTGGAGGAGCGCCGCCGGGACTATAAGACGGAGCTGCAGGAGCTGGTCCAGCGCAGAAGCGGCCAGGTGCTGCACTATGAGCTGACGGGGACCTCCGGCCCCGACCATGCTAAGCAGTTCACCTTCCGGGTGACGCTGAACGGCAGAGAGCTTGGCCAGGGCACCGGCCGCAGTAAGAAGGAGGCGGAGCAGTCCGCCGCCCGCAGCGCCCTGGCACAGTGGAACGAGCAATAAGCAAAAATCAAAACCTCCGGCTTAGCCGGAGGTTTTGATTCATTACGGCTGGTAGTGGTGCGCGTCCTGCAATACCATCTCCTTGACCTTCATCAGCCGTGTGGTGTTGCCGCGCTCGTTCTCGTCCAGCTTCATGGTGATATAGCGGATGTTCTGCTCCGTCTCCGGGATCATCACATACTCCAGCGCGTTGACCCGCCGGCGGGTCTTTTCGATATCCTGGGCCAGCAGCTGCATGGTCTTTTCCACCTGCGCCAGCTCCAGCATATCGGCGAATACCGCCTGCATCTTCTCCAGCGCCGCGTCCAGCTCGCCGCTGGTCTGGGCGAAGCCGTAGGGCAGCAGCGCGTCGTCGCCGCTGTCGGTCTGGAAGGTGAACACCGGCACGTTGACGCTCATAACATTCCGAGTGGATACCTCCAGCGACACGCTGCGCCGCGGGCAGGACAGGGCCTCCTCCAGCACCTCCGGTCCCATCAGGGCGGCGGCCACGGTGAAGGCGGCGTTGGCCTCCTTCAGCCCCTGCTCCACCTTGGCGCGGAGCGCGCGGTTGCGCCGCACCACGTCCATAAACTGCTTCATCAGCTCGTCCCGCTTGTCCTTCAGCAGCTTGTGGCCCCGGCGTGCGGTCTTCAGCCGGCCCTTCAGCCGGGTCAGCTCCATCCGGGTGGGATTGACAGTCTTTCCCGCCATGGCGCTCACTCCTTCACCGGCAGATACTTGTTCAGCATCTCCGGCTTGATGCGCTTCAGCTCACTGCGGGGCAGCATACGCAGCAGCTCCCAGCCCAGGTCCAGTGTCTGCTCTATAGTGCGGTTCTCGTCGAACCCCTGCGAGACGTAGCGCTTCTCGAACTCGTCGGCGAACTTGGCGTACAGCAGGTCCGTGGGACTCAGGGCAGCCTCGCCCAGAATGGTCATCAGCTCCTTGGCCTCCTTACCGCTGGCGTAGGCGGCGAACAGCTGGTTCATGGTGGGCGCGTGATCCTCCCGGGTCTTGCCGGCGCCCACGCCCTTGTCCTTCAGACGGGACAGAGAGGGCAGCACGTCCACCGGCGGCAGGATGTTCTTGCGGTACAGGTCGCGGCTCAGAATGATCTGCCCCTCGGTGATGTAGCCGGTCAGGTCGGGGATGGGGTGGGTCTTGTCGTCCTCCGGCATGGTCAGGATGGGGATCATGGTGATGGAGCCCTTGCACCCCAGCTTGCGGCCGGCGCGCTCGTACATACTGGCCAGGTCGGTGTACAGATAGCCGGGATAGCCGCGGCGTCCGGGGACCTCCTTCTTGGCGGCGGAGACCTCACGCAGCGCCTCGGCGTAGTTGGTGATATCCGTCAGGATCACCAGCACGTGCATATCCTTCTCAAAGGCCAGATACTCCGCGGCGGTCAGCGCCATACGGGGTGTGGCGATACGCTCCACGGCGGGGTCGTTGGCCAGGTTGGTGAACAGCACCGTGCGCTCGATGGCGCCGGTGCGCTGGAACTCCCGCACAAAGAACTCCGATTCCTCAAAGGTGATGCCGATAGCGGCGAACACCACGGCGAAGTTGGAGCTGTCGTCCAGCACCCTGGCCTGTCGGGCGATCTGCGCCGCCAGATTGGCGTGGGGCAGACCGGAGCAGGAGAAGATGGGCAGCTTCTGGCCGCGGACCAGCGTGTTCAGTCCGTCGATGGTGCTGATGCCGGTCTGAATGAACTCGTTGGGATAGTCACGGGCCGCCGGGTTCATGGGCAGGCCGTTGATGTCCCGGTATTCCTCCGCCAGCAGGGCGGGGCCGCCGTCGATGGGCTCGCCCATGCCGTTGAACACGCGCCCCAGCATATCGGCGGATACGCCCAGCTGCAAGGGGTGGCCCAGGAAGCGGATGGTGGCATCCCGCAGGTTGATGCCGGCGGAGGAGTCGAACAGCTGGACCACGGCGCGGTCGCCGTTGACCTCCAGCACCTTGCAGCGGCGGACCTCGCCGCTGTGCAGCTGGATCTCCGCCAGCTCGTCATAGGTGACGCCCTCCACATGGTCCACCACCATCAGGGGACCGGACACCTCGTGGATGGTACGGTATTCCTTCATCATTCCTCTTCACCAGCCTTTCGGATCAGCTCGGCGATCTCGCGCTCCATATCAGCGCGGACGGCGGCGTAGTTGGCGGCGTATTCCTCTGCGGCGGCGTACTTGGCCCAGCCCAGCTTCTCCCGGGCGGGGATGGCGTACAGCGCGGATGGGGCCACGGCCTTGTCCACAGCGCCGCGGCACAGGGACTCGTAGTGCAGGATCAGCCTCAGCAGCTGCATCTGCCGGTCAAAGCTGGAGTAGGAGTCCACGTCCATAAAGGCATTCTGCTGCAGGAAGTCCTCCCGCAGCATCCGGGCGATCTCCAACGTCAGCTGGTCGTTGGCGGACAGGGAATCCTTGCCCACCAGCTGGACGATCTCGTTCAGCTCATTCTCCTCCTGCAAAAGGTGCATGGCGCGGTTGCGGTTCCGGATGAAGTCCTCGCCCATGTTCTCGTTGAACCAGGGCGTCACCGCGTCCAGATACAGGGAGTAGGAGTTCAGCCAGTTGATGGCCGGGAAGTGGCGGCGATAGGCCAGCGAGGCGTCCAGCGACCAGAAGACCTTGACGATACGCATGGTGGCCTGTGCCACCGGCTCACTCAGGTCGCCGCCGGGAGGCGACACCGCGCCCACGGCGGTCAGGGAGCCGGTGCGCTCGTCGCTGGCCAGGCACTGCACCACGCCGGCGCGCTCATAGAACTGCGCCAGACGGGAGGCCAGATAGGCGGGATATCCCTCCTCGCCGGGCATCTCCTCCAACCGGCCGGACATCTCGCGCAGGGCCTCGGCCCAGCGGGAGGTAGAGTCGGCGATGACGGCCACATCGTAGCCCATGTCGCGGAAATACTCCGCGATGGTGATGCCGGTGTAGACCGATGCCTCACGGGCGGCCACAGGCATATCCGAGGTGTTGGCGATCAGCACCGTACGCTTCATCAGGCTCTCGCCGGTGCGGGGGTCGGTCAGCTCCGGAAACTCCCGCAGTACGTCGGTCATCTCGTTGCCGCGCTCGCCGCAGCCGATATAGACCACGATGTCCACGTCGGCCCACTTGGCCAGCTGGTGCTGCACCACGGTCTTGCCGGAGCCGAAGGGCCCGGGCACGGCGGCGGTGCCGCCCTTGGCGATGGGGAACATGGTGTCGATGACACGCTGGCCGGACTGCAAAGGCTTTACCGGCGGGAATTTCTTTTTATAGGGGCGGCCCACGCGGACGGGCCACTTCTGCACCATGGTCAGCTCACGCACCTCACCGTTGGCCAGCTTCACCCGGGCGATGGGCTGGGTGATGTTATACTGTCCGGCCTCGGCCAGCCACGCCACCGTGCCCTCGGCGCCCTTGGGAACCATGATCTTGTGCAGCACGGACTCCGTCTCCGGCACGGTGCCCAGAATGTCGCCCACAGCCACGGTGTCGCCCACAGCGGCGGTGGGGGTAAAGTTCCACAGCCTGTCGCGGTCCAGCGGCGGCACCTGAATGCCGCGGGTGATGTTGCTGCCCACCCGGCGGACGATCTCCTCCAGCGGACGCTGGATGCCGTCATAGATATTCTCGATCAGGCCGGGGCCCAGCTCTACGCTCAGAGGTGCGCCGGTGGTGACCACATCGGCGCCGGGGCCCAGACCGGACGTCTCCTCATACACCTGTATGGAGGCCCGGTCGCCGGTCATATTCAGGATCTCTCCGATCAGCTGCTGGGGACCTACGCGCACCACGTCCGCCATGTTGGCGTCCGCCATGCCGTCCGCCACCACCAGCGGGCCGGAGACTTTGATGATCTTACCCATTCTCTTGCTCCTTTCAGGAAATGTCCGCGCCCACGGCGCGTTCCACCGCGTCGTGCAGGGCGGCCCCGGCGATGCCCAGCGAACCGGTCTTGCCGGGGATGAGTATAACGGCGGGCAGGGGTGCGTCTTTATACCGGGCGATCTCGGCGGTCAGCTGCTGCGCCAGCTGCTCGGTGATATAGATGACGGCGTAGTCCTCCTGCGCCAGGCGGTGCAGCGTTCTGCGCCCCGTGTCGGTATCCTCGGTGGGGAACACGTCCAGCCCCAGCGCACGGAAGCCCAGCACGCTGTCCCGGTCCCCAATAACGGCGATCTTATACATATTGCTCACGCAGCCTTTCCCGGAGCGCCTCCGCCGGCACACCGGCCATCCGGCCGGACAGCACGGTACGCACCGCCGTCCACTCCGCTTCCTTTGCTGCCAGATAGCCCAGCGCCACCTCTACGCCGAAGGGTACCCGGCGTGCCGCGCCGGCGGCGCGGAGCACCGCGTCGTCGCAGGCCTTTTCAAAGGCGGTCAGGCTGCCGCCCTTGGCGGCCTCGTCTCCCAGCTCCGCCTCCCGGGCGAAAGCCGTGCCCCGCCACAGCGCGGCAGCGCCGCTGCCGCTTCCGGCGCGGATCGCCTCCGGCGTCACGCTGCCGCCGGGGAACAGCACCTCCCGCAGGAAGCCGGCGTCCAGCCCCAGCCGCTGGGTGCGGATGAGTGAGCGCAGGTTCGCCGCGTCGATCATGGCGCGGACATAGTCCTGCAAATAGGGTATGTGGCTGTCCGCCGCCAGCTTTTCCAGCCGCGCGAAGTAGGCCCGATCCAGGATGCAGTCACTGCTGCGGGCGCTGCCCGTCTCGGCCAGCACCCGCTGGGCCTCATCGGCCGCGGCAGCCATGTCGGCGGGCAGAAAGTCCCAGCCGCCGTTTTCAGCGTGCTTTTTCCGCATCGTCTCTGCCGGTACGGTCCCGGCGTCGATCAGCAGACGCTCCGCATCCTGCGGTGCTTTCAGCAGCGTTTTGATGTTGTGGTAGTCGTATTTCAGCCGGAACACGTCCAGCACCTCCGCCTCCGGCATAAAGCGGGAAACGTCGGCGAACACCGCCTCGCGCTGCGCGCTCAGCGCCGCCTGCAGGGACGGCTCATCGTGTACGGGCGCGTAGCCCCACTCGCTCAGCAGCTGGGCGCACGCCTCGACGGAGGGTGCCGTCAGCAGCTGCTCCAGCCGCTGTGCCGTCAGCAGCCGGCGCTCCATGGCGCGTATGCGGGCGGACAGGAACAGATAGTCCGTGTCCTTTCTCCGTTTTGTCAAAGGGACGCCCCCTTTCAGTCAAACAGCACGGCGGCCACGGCGGAGGAGTCCTCCTGCCGTGCCCGGCGCAGCAGCTCGGCAAAGCCGCAGTTGATCTCCATGCGGCCCCGCTGCAGTACCACGCCGCCGCCCGTCTCCCGGGTGTCGGCAGCCAGGGTGAAGCCCGCGCCGGGCTTTTTGCCGTTGGCGGCGTCCACCACCGCCTGACCCACCGTGTCCCGGTCGGCGGCGGAGAACACCAGCGCTTCGCCGCCCTGCCCGTTTTCCGCGGCCAGCGATGCCAGCAGGTCGATATACTCCGGGCGCGGCAGCTTCAGCAGCGCGTCGGCGGCGCGGGCGAAGGCCTCGTCCAGCATCCGCTGCTTCTCCGCCAGCACCCGCTGGCGGCAGGCCAGACGGCTGCCGCCCTCCAGGCGCTCCACCTGCTCGTGCTCCAGCACCTTGCAGCGGGCCTCGCCCTCGCGGAGCAGCTTGTCCGCATCGGCGCGGTACTGGGCCAGAATGGCCTCGGCCTCCGCCGCCGCCTGGGCGGCGATGTCGGCGCACTCGGCCTGTGTGTCGGCCTCCATGCGTGCGATGATCTTGTCGATACCGTTCATAGGCGCACCCGCCTTACTTCATGATGTTCAGGGAGATCATAATGGTCGCCACCAGAGACAGGATGGCGTAGAACTCCACGATGCCGCAGTAGATGATGCCCTTGGTAGCGGCCTCCGGGTGCTTGGCCACGATGTTGATGGACGCGGCGGCCACGCGGCCCTGGAAGATGGCGCTCAGCCAGCCGCCCAGCATGATGGGCAGGCAGGCGGCGAAGAAGGACAGCCCCTGGGTCAGGGAGAGATCCAGCACGCTGCCGCTGAGCAGGCCGGTCTGGCCCAGCACCAGGAACAGCGCCACAAAGCCGTACAGGCCCTGGGTGCCGGGCAGTACCTGCAGGATCAGGCACTTGGTGGACTTATCGGGATCCTCGCTGGTCAATCCGGCGGCGGCCTCACCCACCATACCGGTGCCCTTGGCGGAGCCGATGCAGCACAGGCCGGCGGTCAGCGCCGCGCCCAGGATGGCGAAACCCAGTCCGCCCACAGATTCAAGAAAAGCTAACATGATTTAGTATCCTCCTTAATGATCTCTACGTGTTTGGCCCGGACGCGCAGGGGACGGTAGGCCTTGCCGCCGTCCTTGTAGAAGCGTCCGAAAAATTCCAGAAATTGCAGGCGCATATCGTGGACGTAGCAGCCCAGCAGGTTCAGCGCCAGGTTCAGCATATTGCCGACGAATGCGATGATGATGAAGGTGACCACGTTGCCGGTGGTGGCGCCCAGCATATTGAACACCTGGGCCAGCACTGCGCCGGACAGCATCAGCGCCATCAGCCGGACGTAGGACAGGATATCACTGAAGAAACCCGTCACGCCGTTGTACACCGCCGCCACGAAGCCCGTCACCTTGCCGAAGCCCTTTTTGCCCCGGCCCGCGCCGTATACCAGCATAAGAACGCCCGCGATCAGCACCACCGGCACGCCGGATACACTGCCGATGCCAAGCACCGCAAGACCCGTGCCCGCCAGAATGATCCACCAGGTGATCTCGTCAAACAGGGCATCCATAAAGCAGCCCTTTTTGCATTTTTCCACCACGCTGACGGTCATGCCGGTGAACACCTGCAAGGCGCCCAGGATCAGCGAGCCCACCATGATGGCCATGGTGTCGTCCAGGGGTGAGAACAGCGCCGGCAGGGCAAAGGTGCTCTCCGGGTCAAAGAACTTGAAGAGCTGCGGCAGGAAGTCGCCGAAGAAGCTGCCGGTCATGGCGCCGAAGGCCACGGTGGTCACGCCGCACCAGAAGATCATCTCCATAAAGCTGCGGTCGTCCGGCCGTTTTTTCTTCAGGAACAGCCATGAGCCGAGGAGCATCAGCAGCCCGTAGCCGATGTCCGCCATCATCATGCCGAAAAACAGGATGAAGAACGGTGCCATCACCGGGTTGGGGTCCACGCCGTCGTAGGCCGGCAGGGAGTACTGCTCGGTGATGCAGTTCATGGACCGCGCCACCGCGTTGTCCTCCAGCAGCACCGGCACCTCCGGTATCTGCTCCGTCGTGGGATCGGACAGGGTGTAGTCGCAGTCCGCCGTGTCCAGATACGCCGTCAGCCTTGCCGTCTTTTTCTCCGGCACCCAGCCGTCGAACGCCACGATGCACCCGTCGGTCAGCAGTCTGCGGCGGTTTTCCTCCCGCTGCAGGCGGGAGGCCAGCCGGTCGGCGCACAGATACAGCTCCGGCAGCCGTTCCGCCAGCTCATCCAGCTGCTTTCGCAGGGTCTCCTGCTGCCGCTTGACCTCTGCCAGCCGGTCTGTGTCCCGCCGCCGGTTTTCCTCCGGCGTGCCGGTGCGGCCCTTCAGGGGTGAGGCCGCGAAGCCCCGGCCCCGCAGCAGCTCCAGCACCTGTGCCGTCGCCGCCTTGTGGGTGATGAGCAGTACGCACTGCTGCTGCCGGTCGGCGGAGAGCAGATACAGCTCGCTCTCCGGATATTCGTTTTGTACCTGCCCACACAGTTCGTCCCAGGGGACGAAGGGCGGCAGTACGCCCAGGGTCACGTCGCAGCAGCGTGTCTCCGTCAGCTCCAGGGGCAGGTCCAGACTCAGCCAGGGCCCCAGGGTGATCCGGTCGGTCTCCAGCTGGGCGGCCAGCGCCGTCAGCTGCTGTAATTGTCCCGTTGCCTCGTTGACCTGGCGGGCCAGCGCCAGCCCGTCGGCCAGCCCCGTCTCGCTCAGGTATTCCGCCTCGCCGATGGCGGGGCGGGGCGCCAGCAGCGGCGCTTTCTTGGGCGGCGCAGCCCGCCGCAGGGCATCGATCGCCGTCTGTACCTGCCGCTGGCGGGCCAGGCAGTCCGCCGTCTCGCTGTCGCAGCGCCGCAGGCTCTCCGGCGCATCCGGCGCGTCCGGCTCACTGATCTCCACGCAGCCCATACGCTCCAGCTGCCGCAGCAGCGCGTCGTGGTCCCGCGCCAGCGCCAGCACCTGCAGGCGCTTCATTTTTACAATGGGCATTTACCGCTTCACCACCTTTTCCACGATGGCGCGGACAGCCGTGTCCATGCGCTGCTCCGCCTGCTGCCGTATGGCTGTGCAGGTGCGCTCGGCGTCGCTTCGCAGGGCGGCATCCGCCGCCTGTCCGGCTTCACCGGCCCGCTGCATGGCTTCGTTCTCCAGCACCTTCACGGCGTTCTGCGCCTCGCGCACCAAACCGTCGCCGTCCCGGCGGGCCTGCTCGGCCAGTGCCCGGGCGGCGCGCTGGGCCTCGGCCTTCTGCTCCAGAAGCCGCTGCTCCGCAGCCTGCAGCTGGTCTATTTTTTCACGGTACAGTTTACTCACCGCCTTTCTCTTGATACGAAACAGACAGGGGAAGACCCCGTTTCCGGAAGCCGTCCCCCTTTGAAGTATATTTTTCGCGGAGGAAACTCCCTTCGCCTGCCTCTGATCATACGTATTTTATCATACCACAAAAGCACGGGGGACAACAACAGGCAGAATGGCAAAAATAACCGGTTTCCTTTGTGCAGGGTGACAATAAGATGACAGACAGGTAAGAAATAAGTGGTGGCATTTTTTTGCCCGATGTGGTATACTCTTCCTATATTGGAACAGTATTCCCGTTTTGCGGGAGTGTATAATGACGTGAGGTGTGTCATGACCTATCTGAAAGCAATTCTGTTGGGACTGGTGCAGGGCATAGCGGAATTCCTGCCCATCTCCAGCTCCGGCCATCTGGCCATCGCCCGCAACCTGCTGAATATGGAGGGAGCGGGGAGCATCCCGGAGTTCTTCGACGTGCTGCTCCACCTGGGCACGCTCATTGCTGTGTTCGCCGCCTATTGGAGCGACATCCGCGACATGGTGGTGGAGCTCTTCCGGGGCATCGGCGACCTGGCGCACCGCAGCACCCCCACACCGGTGCCGCCCGCCCGCCGGCTCATCCTGCTGATCATCGTCGGTACGCTGCCGCTGTTTGCGGTGCTGCCCATCCGCAAGACAGTGCAGGGCCTGGGCGACAATATGTATTTCGTGGGCGCGGCGCTGATCTTCACCGGCTTCCTGCTGTTCCTGTGCGACCGGGTGCGCCGGGGCCGCAAGACCGAGCGCAGCGCCACCTGGTTGGACGCCCTGCTGGTGGGCGTGGGGCAGGCGGTGGCCACGCTGCCCGGCGTCTCCCGCTCCGGCATGACCATCACCGCCGGCTGCTTTGTGGGCTATGAGCGGCGGTTCGCCGTGCGCTTTTCCTTCCTGCTGAGCATCCCCGCCGTGCTGGGGGCCAATATCCTCTCCATCAAGGACGCGGTGCAGGCCGGCATCGTCGGCGCGGAGGTGCCCATGTATCTGGTGGGTGTGGCCGTGGCCGCCGTGACGGGCTATCTGTGCATCCGGCTTCTGAAGTATATCGCGGACAAGGGCCGTTTCGGCGCCTTCGCCTACTACTGCTGGGCGGCGGGCGTGCTGACCCTTGTTCTGCAGGGCATCAAGTGAGGTAGATAGACTATGGCATCGACACAAAAGAAAGGAAACAGCCGCAAAAAAACGCCTGCCCCGCCGCCCCCGCCGGCGTATAACGCCGCGGCGCGTATGGCCGGCGGCATCGTCTGCGCCCTGCTGGCGCTGTGCGTGCTGGTGAGCTATTTCAACGTGGACGCCCTCCTCCTGGTGTGGATCGCCAGGGTGCTCAAGGGTGCGCTGGGCTACGGCTATTACCTGACGGCCCCGGTGCTGGCGGCTATTGCCGTCATCCAGCTGGGCCATCGGGGCCGGCCCGTCGTCCTGCGTACCACCTGCGTGGCGCTGCTGCCCCTGCTGGTGGGCGTGCTGTGCCACCTGGCCCTGTGCCGCACGGCCTACACCCTCGGCCTGGACAGCGTCAAGACCCTCTGGGCCGACGGACAGGCCCTCAAGTGCGGCGGTGTGCTCTCCGGCGGTCTGGCCGTGGGCTGCGAGGCCCTGGTCAGCAAGGTGGTATCCATCATCGTGTTCGTGGTGGTGCTGCTGGCCGCCCTGTTGGGTGCCCTGCACCTGACGCCCCAGGAGGCCGCGGCGCGCGTCCGCAGCTATGGCGAGAGCCTGCGCCGTGACGACGAGGACGCGGATGACGAAGCCCTCCCGGAGGGTTTCACCCCCACCGCTGCTCCCGCCCCGGCAAAAAAGCCTGCCAAGGGCCGCAGGCGCCCCAATATCGACATCCCGCTGGACAGCGAGCGTGACGACACGGTCCTTCCGCCCGCCAGCTCCTTCTTCCCCCGCCGCAGTGACGATATCCGCACGCCGGATCAGGTGCTGCGGGGCGGCCCCGCCCCTGCGCCCCAGCCCCTCAGCGACGAACCTGCACCGCCCGCCACTCCGGCGGAGCCCCCCGCCCCGAAAAAGCCCCTCAGCGACAAGCAGAAAAAAGCCCAGCTGCAGCAGGAGGTGGAGAGCGCCGCCCAGGAGGTCAGCGACGCCATCGAGCAGGAGCTGGCCCAGGGGGAGGAGACCTACCGCTACCCGCCCATCACCCTGCTGGAGCAGAACCGCGGCGGCAACTACACCGAGGTGGGCGCCGAGCTGCGGAACAACTCCAAGCGCCTGGCGGACACCCTGCGCTCCTTCGGCGTGGACGCCCGCGCCGGCGAGGTCATCCATGGCCCATCCGTCACCCGCTACGAGTTCACCCTGGACCAGGGCGTCAAGCTCAGTAAGATCACGAACCTCCAGGACGATATCGCCCTGGCGCTGGGTGCCAGCGGCGTCCGCATCGCCCCGGTGCCCAACAAGATATCCGCCGTGGGCATCGAGGTCCCCAACCGCACCGTCACCGCCGTGCGGATCCGCGATGTCATTGAATCCCGTGAGTTCATCGACCATCCCTCCCCGGTGGCCTTTGCCGTGGGCAGGGATATCGGCGGCAGCAACATCGTGGGCAACATCGCCCGTCTGCCCCATGTACTCATCGCCGGCACCACCGGCTCCGGTAAATCCGTCTGCACCAACTCCCTCATCGTCAGCCTGCTCTACAAGTCCACGCCGGACGAGGTCCGTTTTATCATGGTGGACCCCAAGATGGTGGAGCTGGCGCCCTACAACGGTATCCCGCACCTGCTCATCCCCGTGGTCACCGACCCCAAAAAGGCCGCCGGCGCCCTGCAATGGGCGGTGTTCGAGATGATGAAGCGCTACAAGATGTTCTCTGAAAAGGGCGTCAAGGACCTGGCGGGCTATAACGCCCTGTCCGAGACGGACGAGGACGTGAAAAAGCTGCCCACCGTGGTGGTGGTCATTGACGAGCTGGCCGACCTGATGCTGGTGGCGGCCAAGGAGGTGGAGGAGTCCATCTGCCGTGTGGCCCAGATGGGCCGTGCCGCCGGTATGCACCTGGTCATCGCCACCCAGCGTCCCTCGGCGGACGTGATCACCGGTCTGATGAAGGCCAATATCCCCAGCCGCATCGCCTTCGCCGTGGCCAGCTCCATGGAGTCCCGCATCATTCTGGACACCACCGGCGCGGAGAAGCTGGTGGGCAAGGGCGATATGCTCTACTTCCCTCTGGGCGACACCAAGCCCACCCGTGTTCAGGGCTGCTTCATCACCCCGGAGGAGATCGACCGTGTGGTGAAGTTCGTCAAGGACGAGGCCGGCGAGGCCCATTACGACCAGGACGTGATCGAGAAGATCCAGCAGGCGGTGGACGCCAAGGCCGACAAGGGCGGCAAGGTCCCCTCCGGCGACGTGTCCGACGACGGCGACGATGCCGACGAGCTGCTCTCCGCCGCCGTAGAGGTGGTGCTGGAGACGGGTCAGGCCTCCGTGTCCATGCTCCAGCGCCGTCTGAAGCTGGGCTACTCCCGCGCCGCCCGCCTGGTGGACCAGATGGAGGAGCGCGGCTATGTGGGCCCCTTCGAGGGAAGTAAGCCCCGCCAGCTGCTCATCACCCGCGAGAAGTGGCAGGAGCTGCAAATGGCCAAGGGCGCATCTCCGGCGGAGGCGGACAAGCCCGCCGACCGTTACGGCAGCATCCACGACGTGTTCGAGAGCCACGACGCACTTGAATAATACATATCCCCCGGCCGAAGGCCGGGGGATATTTTCTTGCTTACACCGTGCCGGTGACGGTCAGCACCGCCGTGCCGGGGGTGGTGCTGTACGCGCCGGTGGCGGCGTCCTGCGTGAAGGTGGCCGCGGGCACCGTGACCACGCCGGCCACCGTGGCGAATACGCCGGTAGCCGCGTCATAGGTGTACTGGGTGGGGGCGGTCAGCGCCGTGCCGTTCAGCGTCACCGTCAGGTCCGTCAGCCGCGGGTCGAAGGTGTCGGTGATAACGATGGCCGCCGCGGCGTCCGCCGCCGTGTTGCCGGTGTTCTGGATGGTGAAGGTGTACGTCAGGCGGCTGTTCTCCGTCACCGTGGTGGGGGAGAGGGACTTGTTGATGGTCAGTGCCGGCGCCGCCTCCGGCGCCACCGTCTCCGTGGCGGTAACGGGGTTTGCCAGCCCCGCGCCGGTGATGGACGCGCTGTTGGTGACGGTGCCCTCCGCCGTCGGCGGCGCGAAGGCCGTGGGCGCGGCCTCATAGGCGATAACGGCATTGCCGCCCGCCGGCACGGTGATGCCGGTGAACGTCAGCGGCGGCCCGGCGGTGACGGCGGGTGCCGCCTGCAGAACGCCGTTCTGATAGTACCGCACAGACCCGGCGGTGTAGGACAGGGGATACACCGTCCCGGCGTTGAAGGTGTAGCCGCCCAGATCGTCGGTAATGGTCAGCCCCGTCAGCGGTGCGGTGCCGCTGTTGACCAGAGAGAGGATATACGTCACGCGGCCGTCGGTGCCGTAGGTGGGCACCACGGCGGTCTTGGCGGCGGTCAGCGTCTCCGTCAGCTCGCCCACCGTCACGTTGGAGGTGGTGGTCTGGCCGTTGTAGGTCAGCGTTGCCTGGTTGGTGAAAGTTGCCATGATAGGACCTCCTGTGTTTAATTTCGCGGGTCGTGCCCGCAGTCCAGTGTATGCGCCGCGGTCCCCGGCGGTCCGTACTTGCCAAGCGGCGGCCCGTCGGGTATAATAGAAGCAGAAATACGCGGCGGCCCGGTCCGCCCGGATACAGGAGGGTGTGATAGAAGCATGGAACTGAAAAAATTGCCCCATATCGAGATCGAGGTGGCGCCCCTGCCGGGCAAAAAGCTGCCGGCGGCGGTAAATACCCTGCGTAAGCTGGATGTAAAAAAGGTGGGCCTCATCGCCGGCGGTACGGCGGCGGTGCTGACCGTGGTCTCCGTGGCCGGCCGCTACGGTATCTACCGCGGCGCGGTGGCGGCGGAGCTGAAGCGCCAGCTGGCGCCGCTGCACCGCAAGCTGGACCAGCTCCAGGCGGAGAACCGTATGCTCCGTGCCGAGCTGGAGCAGCTGAAAAAAGAAAAGACCGACGAAAACTGAAAAAAAGGAAGCACCCGTCAGGGTGCTTCCTTTTTGCCATTGTCACAGCGCCGCGGTGACCTCCCGCAGCCATTGCCGGACCTCCGTCGGCACCAGCGGGGCGATCTGTGCATACACCCGCCTGTGATAGCCGTTCAGCCAGTCCCGTTCCGATGCCGTCAGCAGCGCCGGGTCCAGGGCGTCCCGGTCGAAGGGCGCCAGTGTCAGCGTCTCAAAGCGCAGAAAGCCCGCCGCCTCCGCCGGCTGCACCAGCAGCAGGTTCTCGTGCCGTATGCCGAAGCGTCCGGCGGCGTAGTATCCCGGCTCATCGGAGATGACCATGCCCGTCTCCAGTGCCGGGTGTGCCAGCCCCTCCGCAATGCGCCAGCGGAAGGAGGGCGGCGCCTCGTGTACGCTGAGCACGCACCCCACGCCGTGCCCGGTGCCGTGGTCATAGTCCAGGCCCTCCCGCCACAGCGGGCCCCGGGCCAGTGCGTCCAGATTTTCCCCCATGACCCCCTGGGGGAATTGTGCCATGGCCAGCTGTATGTGGCCCTGCAGCACCTGTGTGGACCTCCGGCGTTCCTCGTCCGTGATGGGGCCCAGCGCTATGGTACGGGTCACGTCCGTCGTGCCCCGGGCGTAGTGTCCGCCGCTGTCCACCAGCAGCAGGCCCTGCGCCTTCAGCGGCACGTCCGTCTCCGGTGCGGGGGCGTAGTGGACAACGGCGGCGTGGGGGCCATAGGCGGCGATGGTCTCGAAGCTGTCCTCCAGAAAATCCGCCTGTTCCGTCCGATACCGGCGCAGCAGCGCCGCGGCGGACAGCTCGGTGTACGCCTCCGGCCGTGTCTTCATCTCATACAGGAAGCGGCACAGCGCCGCGCCGTCCTGCAAATGCGCCTGCCGGAAGCCCGTCTGTTCGCTCCCGGCCTTCACCGCCTTGCGGCGGGCAGCGGGGCTGGGTGTGTCTGTCCACGCCGTGTGGGCCAGACATTCCGCGATGCGGCTGTTGGCCGTGGCGCTGTCCGCCAGCACCCGCGCGCCCTCCGGCAGCGCCCGCAGCGCGTCGTAGATATCCCCGTAGGGCCGCAGCGCTGCGCCGTCCGCCGCCAGCGCGGCGCGTATCTCCGGCGCGAAGCTCTCTGCCTGGGCATATAGCGCGGCGCTGTCCGTGCCCACCAGCAAAAAGCCCAGGAATACCGGCGTGCATGCCACGTCGCCGCCCCGCAACTCCAGTGCCCAGGCCACGTCCATCAGATCGGTCAGCAGCAGCCATTCCGCCTTCTGCGCCGCCATGTCCTGCCGCAGGGCCGTCAGCTTCTCCCGCCGCGTCACCCCGCTGTCGAAGGCCCATACCGGCGCGGTGGACAGACCGGGCCGGTCCGTCCAAACGCCCGCCGCCGGGTCGAAGCCGCCGTCCAGCCGGATGTGCTTGTCCGCCAGCGCCTTTTCCAGCGTCCGGTGCAGCCGTGTGCTGACGGTCCGGCCGTCAAAGCCCAGGGCTCCGCTCTCCGGCAGCTGCTCCGCCAGGAATTGGGACAGCGTCGGCACGCCCGGCTGGCCGGCGCGCATCAGCTGTATGCCGCTGCCCTCCAGCTGCCGTTCCGCCTGCAAAAAGTATCGCCCGTCCGTCCACAGGTATGCGCCCTCCCGCAGCACCGCCAGCGTTCCCGCTGAGCCGGTGAAGCCGGACAGGAACTCCCGGGCCTTGAAATGCGCCCCTACATACTCCGAGCCGTGAAAGTCGTCGGTGACGACGATGCAGCCCGCCAGTCCGCGCGCCTCCATATTCTGCCGCAGCGCGGCCAGCTTTTCCGTAACGGTCATGGTGCTCACCCTTTCTTACCATCGATTGACAAGAGCAAACACGCCTGACAGCGTGTCTTTCCGGTGCTTTTTGTCCTTTTCGTCTTGGCGGGCGTCAGCCCGCCTGCATCTCAAAAGCCAAAAATCACTCGAAAATACATCGCTGGCAGGTGCATAGCAGTTTTGTCGGAGCAGAAATGTGTCCAGACAAGAAAAGGCCCGCAGGTAATACTTGCCGTATTGCCAAGGGGTTTGACGCAGTATGGGCGCATTTCTGCCCGTCAAAACCGTGTCTGCCCTTGTCAATCGATGGTATGGAACAGTATAGCACACTTCCCGCAGAATTCCACCCCTGTCTGCGCAATTGTGCGCTCCGCCGCCCGAACATTCATATACCGCGTATAAACATATACCAAAGGTGTATATAATGCCGCGTAGAGGTGTATAAAACGTACACGATAGATATGTGAAAGAGAAAGGGAAAGAAAGGGGAATGTTCAATGAGAAAAGAACGGGAACGCCGTACCCTTGAGACGGCGGGAATGCTGTTTACTCTGCTTTTCGGCAACCTGCTGCACTTTGTCTACGACTGGACCGGTCAGGCCGGCTGGGCCGCGTATCTCTCCGCCGTCAACGAATCCACCTGGGAGCACATGAAGCTTTTGGCCGTTCCCTGGCTGGTGTGGACCGTCGTCACGATCGCCGCAAACCGTTGTGCCGCAAGCGCTTTGCCCAGGGCCATCGGCCTGCTCACCGGCCTCGCCGCCATCCCGGCCCTGTTCTATACCTACACCGGTATCCTGGGAAAAAGCGTGGGCGTGGTCAACATCCTGATCTTTCAGGCCGCCGTGCTGCTGGCATATTTTGTCAGTGTCTCCCTGCAAAAGAGCGCCCGCCTCTCGTCCGTTCCTTTCCAGATATTGGGCATTCTGCTCCACCTGCTCGCCGCCCTCGCCTTCCTTTTTTTCACGTCCTCGCCGCCCGCCCTTCCCCTGTTTGTGGACCCCACAAACGGCACCCGCGGCATACCGCCAAAAACGCTGTGATGCCAACGGTTTGCAGCTGAAAGAAGACGGCGTTTCCCTCGTGGAGAAGCGCCGCTTTTTTTGCGGAAATTTGCCTCTTGACAAACGTACAGCTGTTGATATAATAAGCTTGTGATTACAAAAATGCACTTGCTTAGGAGGTGGCTGTGTGACCCGAAGAGAACGGCAGCTGCTGGAGTGGATACGGGAAAACCCGTGTATTTCCCAGCAGGAGCTGGCCGACAAGGCCGGTATTACGCGGTCCAGCGCCGCGGTCCACATTTCCAACCTGATGCGGAAGGGCTACATTGCCGGCCGCGGCTATCTGCTGCGTGAGGCGCCCTACATCGCCGTGGTTGGCGGCGTGAATATGGATATCGGCGCGGTGTCTGACGCGCCGCTGGTGGCCCGGGACTCCAACCCCGGCCGGGTGACCACCTCTCTGGGCGGCGTGGGACGGAACATCGCCCACAACCTCTGCCTGCTGGGTGAGCAGGTGTCCATGATCACGGTACTGGGGCAGGATAGCTTTGCCCAGTCTGTGCGGGAGAACGCGGCGGATATCGGCCTTGACCTGAGCCACAGCGCCACCATTCCCGGCGGCCGGACGGGCACCTATCTGTTTATCGACGGCTGCGACGGCGACATGGCCCTGGCCGTGAACGACATGGCCATCTATGAGCACATCACGCCGGAGTTCCTGCGGCAGCGGCTGGATTATATCAACCATGCCGATCTGGTGGTGGTGGAGACGAACCTGCCGGAGGCGTCTATCCAGTGGCTGTGCAGCCACTGCACCGCGCCTGTCCTGGCCGATCCGGTCAGCACCATCAAGGCGCCGAAGCTGCTGCCGGTGCTGGATAAGCTGACGGCGCTGAAGCCCAACCGTATGGAGGCGGAGCTGCTCAGCGGCGTGACCATCCGCGATGAGGCAGACGTTCAAAAGGCCGCAAAGGCCCTGCTGGACAAGGGCGTTCAGCAGGTGTATATCTCCCTGGGGAGCGATGGCCTGTACGCCGAGGACCAGGCGGGGCGGCACGTGCGCCTGCCCTGTCCGAAGGTGCAGGTGGTGAACGCCACCGGCGGCGGGGACGCCATGGCGGCGGCGCTGGCCGCGTGCATCGCCCACGGGAAACCACTGGCGGAGTGCGCGCGGAAGGCCGCCGGGGCCGGTGCGCTGGCCTGCACGGCGGCGGAGACCATCCACCCCGGCATGAGCTGGGAGAATGTGGACTATATTTTGGACAATACAGGCATGAGCAAAAAAGCGTAAATAGAATTGCATGACATAAGGAGGTACAAGTTATGAACCGTTATCTGGACGTGGCCCCTGAGGTGCAGGAGGCTTTGAAGGCCGGCAAGCCCGTTGTGGCGCTGGAGAGCACCATCATCTCCCACGGTATGCCCTATCCCCAGAATGTGGAGACGGCACTGAACGTGGAGAAGATCATTCGTGACGGCGGTGCGGTGCCCGCCACCATCGCCATCATCGGCGGTCGGCTGAAGGCCGGATTGACCCCCGAGGAGATCGACTATCTGGGCAAGACCGGCGCCGGCGTCACCAAGGCCAGCCGCCGCGACCTGCCCATTCTGGTGGCGGAGGGCCGCGACGGCGCTACCACCGTGACCACCACCATGATGATCGCCGCCATGGCTGGCATCCAGGTGTTCGCCACCGGCGGAATCGGCGGCGTGCACCGCGGAGCCGAGACCACCATGGACATCTCCGCCGATCTGGAAGAGCTGGCCCATACCCCGGTGATGGTGGTGTGCGCCGGCGCCAAGTCCATCCTGGACCTGGGATTGACCCTGGAGTATCTGGAGACGCACGGTGTGCCGGTCATCGGCTATCAGACCGAGGAGCTGCCCGCGTTCTATACCCGCAAGTCCGGCTTTAAGGTGGACTACCGGCTGGACACCCCCAAGCAGCTGGCCGAGGCCTTCCATGTGAAGCGCGAGCTGGGACTGGAGGGCGGTATGCTGGTGACGAATCCCATCCCCGAGCAGTACTCCATGGACGCCGACGTGATCAACAAGGCCATCAACGAGGCGGTGGAGGAGGCCAAGGAGCAGGGCATCCACGGCAAGGCCACCACGCCCTTCCTGCTGGCCAAGATCAAGGACATCACCGGCGGCAGCAGCCTGGATGCCAACATTCAGCTGGTGTATAACAACGCGAAGCTTGCCACGGCCACGGCCTGCGAGCTGGCCAAGCTGGCCAAATGAGCCAGCCGTCGCTGGGCTTTGTCGGCGGCGCGGACGGGCCTGTGACGGTGTTTGCCTCCGGCGGCGGTACGGCGCTGCTTATCTATCTGGCGCTTATCAACCTGACGACGTTCATCATCTATGGTGCGGACAAGCGTCGGGCCAGACAGGGCAAATGGCGGGTGCCGGAAAAGACGCTGTTCCTGCTGCCGCTATTGGGCGGCAGTGTCGGTGCGCTGCTGGGTATGCGGGTGTTTCACCACAAGACGAAGCACTGGTATTTCGTCTGGGGCGTGCCCGCCATACTGCTGGCACAGCTGGCACTGGCGGTCTGGTTACTGACGAGGTAAGGAGGACATACTATGCTGGTACGAAAAGCGGTTCCGGCGGATATCCCCGCTGTGACCGCCATTTACGAGGCGCTTCTGGATCGTGAGGAGCGCGGCGAGCTGTCCACCGGCTGGACCCGGGGCGTATACCCCACGGAGCAGACGGCTCTGGACGCGCTGGCTGCCGGCACACTGTATGTGCTGGAGGACGGGGGACGTGTTGCGGCCGCCGCCAAGCTGGACCAGAACCAGATGGCGCAATACAGCCAGTGTACCTGGCGGCATGACGCGCCGCCGGAGCAGGTGCTGGTGCTGCACACACTGGTGGTGGACCCCACTGTGAAGGGTAAGGGGTACGGTACGGCTTTTGTGGCCTTCTATGAGCAGTTGGCCCGGGAAACGGATCGGCCGTACCTGCGGATCGACACCAACGCCCGCAACACGCCCGCCCGGGCGCTGTACAAAAAGCTGGGCTACACCGAGGCGGGCATCGTGGCTGGGACCTTTAACGGCATCCCGAACGTGCAGCTGGTGTGTCTGGAGAAAAAGGTATAAAACAAAGGACAAGGAGGTGCCGGAGATGGCATTGATCCATGTAAACGAGAGCGACTTCCGGGAGCAGGTCCTGGAAAACAGCGGCACGGTGCTGGTGGATTTCTGGGCCAACTGGTGCGGCCCCTGCCGTATGCTGGGCCCCGTGCTGGAGCAGCTGGCCGCTGACCGGCCGGACGTCACCGTGGCCAAGGTGGATGTGGACGAGAATATGTCCCTGGCCGCGGCCTACGGCGTGGAGAGCATCCCCATGCTGCTGGTGTTCAAGAACGGCCAACTGGTGAACAAGTCCATCGGTTTTGTCTCCCAGCCGGAGATCGAAAAGCTTATCGGATGAAAAAGGCCCGCAGGCCGTTGCCTGCGGGCTTTTTCCGGCTTGACAGGCAGCGCTCCGGCGGGTACAATGGGGCCAAAATGACGCCCGCGCAGGCGGGACGACCCAAGGAGGTAACGACTATGATGCATATCGGTCTGCTGGGCTTTGGCGTGGTAGGCGGCGGCGTGTGGGCGCTGTGCGCGCCGCGCGATGACCTGAATGTGAAGCGTGTGCTGCTCCGCAGTCCCAAAGAGGGCCTGCCGGAGGAGGTGGTCACCTTCAACGCCGATGACATCCTCAATGACCCGGAAATCGACACGGTGGTGGAGGTCATGGGCGGGCTGCACCCGGCCTATGAATATGTCTCCGCCGCGCTGGCGCGGGGCAAGAACGTGGTCACGGCCAACAAGGCACTGATCGCCGCCTATTACACGGAGCTGACGGCACTGGCCCGGGAGAAGGGCGCGGCCCTGCGCTGCACCGCCGCCGTGGGCGGCGGCATACCCTGGCTGACGAATTTGGAGCGCGTGAAGCGGCTGGATACGGTGTGCGCCGTGGGCGGTATTATGAACGGCACCACCAACTTTATCATGGACGCCATGCACAAGGCTCCGGTGGACTTCCCCGCTATTCTGAAGGAGGCCCAGGACCTGGGCTATGCCGAGGCGGATCCCTCCGCCGACATCGACGGCGACGATATCCGCCGCAAGCTGTGCATCTCCGCCAACATCGCCTTCGACGCGGCGCTGGAGGAGACAGCCATCCCCACCTTCGGCATCCGGACGGTGACGGCGGCGGATATTGCGGCCTTCCAGAGCCACGGCTTTGCCTGCAAGCTGCTGGCCCGGGCCGAGAGCACGGAAAACGGCGTGTGCGCCTATGTGGAGCCCACGCTGGTGGACGCCGGCGATCTGGAGGCGGCGGTGCCCGCCAACTTCAATCTCATCACCTATGAGGCCGAGCAGCTGGGCCGCCAGAGCTTCTACGGCCAGGGCGCGGGGCGCTTCCCCACGGCGGAGAACGTGGTGCAGGACTGCCTGACGGTGCTGTCCGGCAAGCGGGGCTTTTACACCGACAGGGCCGTGTCCATGCTCCTGACCAGCGGCGAGGCGCACCCCTACTACGTCCGCACCAGCACGCCGGATGCGTTCCTGCGGGGCCGCACCGCGGAGACGTGGGACAACGGCGCGGTCATCACCGGCGCGGTGGACGTGTACGAAATGCTGGCCTGGGCCAAGGCTCAGCGTGAGAAGGACCCCGGCGTGTTCATCGCCGGTATTCGATAAAAAACGACGCAATGCGACGCAGTTCGACATCCTGCGGCAGTTTTTCACAAGGAGGATACATACCATGACCTATCAGGAGATATTAGCCAACGCGCGGACCTGTATGGGACCCTACTGCAAGTCCTGTCCCGTGTGCAACGGCGTGGCCTGCAAGAACACCGTGCCCGGCCCCGGCGCCAAGGGGATCGGCACCGGCTTCATCCGCAACTATCAGAAGTGGCAGGAGCTGTGCGTCAACATGGACACCATCTGCGAGAACGTGCCCGTGGACACCAGCTATAATTTCTTCGGCAAGCAGGTGGCCCTGCCCGTGTTTGCCGCGCCGGTGGGCGCCATGCAGCTGCACTACGGCGACAAGTACGACGATCTGACCTATAACGACATTCTGGTGTCCGCCTGTGCCGGCGCGGGCATCGCCGCCTTTACCGGCGACGGCACCAATCCCGCCGTGATTCAGGCGGCGGCCGAGGCGCTGAAGAAGAATCACGGCTGCGGCGTGCCCACCATCAAGCCCTGGAATATCGACCTGGTCCGCGAGAAAGCGGAGCTGGTGGGCGCGGCGGACCCCATTGCCGTGGCCATGGACATCGACGCAGCGGGCCTGCCCTTCCTGAAGAACCTGACCCCACCCGCCGGCAGCAAGACTGTGGACGAGCTGAAGGAGATCGTGAAGCTGATGAACGGCAAGCCCTTCATCCTCAAGGGCATCATGACCGTGAACGGCGCGAAGAAGGCGCTGGAGGCCGGCGCCAGCGGCATCGTGGTCAGCAACCACGGCGGCCGCGTGCTGGACCAGTGCCCCGCCACGGCGGAGGTCCTGCCCGCCATCGTCGACGCGGTGGGCGGCAAGATGACGATTCTGGTGGACGGCGGTATCCGCACCGGCATGGACGTGTTCAAGACTCTGGCCCTGGGCGCGGACGCGGTGCTCATCGGCCGCCCCTTCGTGAATATGGTCTACGGCGGCGGCGCCGAGGGCGTGCAGGTCTACGTGGACAAGCTGAAGGCCGAGCTGGCCGATACCATGGCCATGTGCGGTGCCCATAAGCTCAGCGACATCAAGCGCTCCATGATCTTCGGCTATTGAGCCGGGAGGTGAGGATATGAAGGCATTGCTCATCAACGGCAGCCCCCACGAGCACGGCTGCACCTACACCGCCCTGCGTGAGCTGGCCGACACGCTGGAGGTCGAGGGCATCGAGACGGAGATCATCCAGGCGGGAAAGACCCCCCATGCCTGCAACGCCTGCGCCAGCTGCAAAAAGACCCACCGCTGCGTGTACGACGATCTGGTCAACGAGACAGCGCCCAAGCTCGCCGCGGCGGACGCGCTGGTCATCGGCTCGCCGGTGTACTACGCCTCCCCCGCCGGCGGGGCCATCTCGTTTATGGACCGGCTGTTTTTCAGCACGCCCCACATCGACAAGACCATGAAGGTGGGCGCGTCGGTGGTGTCCTGCCGCCGGGGCGGCAACACAGCCACCTTCGACGCGCTGAACAAGTACTTCACCATCTGCGGTATGCCCGTGGCCAGCAGCCAGTACTGGAACATGGTCTACGGCAACACGCCGGAGGAGGTCCGCCAGGACAAGGAGGGCCTGCAGACCATGCGGACCCTGGGCCGCAACATGGCCTTTCTGATGAAGTCCATCGCCCTGGGCAAGGCGCAGCTGGGCCTGCCGGAGAAGGAGCCGGTGCAGCAGACAAATTTCCATCATTAAGGAATTGGGCGACCCCCGCGGCGTCAGCCGCGGGGGTCGGTGTATATAAGCGGCAATGGGCCGTCGCTGCGTTTTCGTCGAATGTCGTTGACAAGTGGCGCTTTCTGGTGGTATACTACCACTGTTAAGTGAATAGGGTCCGGTGAAGTCGTGCGGCTGCCCGCTGCAAAGGCCAGGTCTGGTCAGGCGGCAGCCTAAAAGGAAATGGGTCAAAACCCACCGCGAACGGCACTGTGAGCGCAAGGATGCACCGAAACAGCGAGAGCTGTGTGACGAAAGTCAGCCATTGGGCGTGAGCCTGAGAAGGTAGGCGGCAGACGGGGAGCGAGAGCTCCGCGGCGCGAGGCAGAAGAATTGCACGTCGGAGGACCAGGCACAGCGGGCGTTTTCTCCGTGTGGCACCACAGGAAGGACCACGCTGTTTTTGCGATGCAGAAACGGCGTTTTTTCTTACCAAAACGCACCGCCTATCCCTGCAGAGGGATGGGCATTTCTGTTGCGGTCAAGTCGGGGCGGCGTCAGCCGTCTGCTTTCCATAGGGCGGGAGGGGTTTGCCGACCCCTTCCGCCCGTCTCTTTTCATGGCGAACAGAGAGAACTGGGCGTATGATGCACAGACGGAAACGATCCTGGCTTCCAGTGCGGTGCGTGCTGTTGGCGGCACGCACCGCCTGCACATGGAGGCGGAATTCGCCCCGCTGTACGACAGCTGCTGCATCTTGCGCCGAAACCTGTTGCGTTCCGGCGTGTCCGTCTGGTATAATCATGGTATCATTCTGCAAGGAGGTCGACCCATGCGAGATCTGAAGAACACCTGCCGCGTGGCGGTGGTGCAGGCCACCCCTGTGATGTTCCGCAAGGACAAATGTCTTGAGAAGGCCCTGCGGCTCATCGACGAGGCCGCCGGCGAGGGCGCGGAGCTCATTGTCTTTCCGGAGCTGTTCATCCCCGGCTACCCCTACGGCATGACCTTCGGCTTCACCGTGGGCAGCCGCAAGGCCGTGGGCCGCGAGGACTGGAAGATGTACTACGACAACTCCCTGCTGGCCGACGGGCCGGAGATGCGTAAGCTCCTCCGCCGCGCCAGGGAGCTGGGTGTCTATATCAGTATGGGCTATTCCGAGCGCGACGCCGTCACCGGTACGCTGTATAACGCTAACATGATGATCTCCCCGGAGGGCGAGGCCCTGAACCACCGCAAGCTCAAGCCAACCGGCAGCGAGCGCGTGGTCTGGGGCGATGCAGACCGGGATTACTTCCCTGTGATGGACACGCCCTGGGGCCCCATGGGCAATCTCATCTGCTGGGAGAGTTATATGCCCCTGGCCCGGGTGGCGCTGTACCAGAAGGGGATATCCCTGTACATCTCCCCCAATACCAACGACAATCCGGAGTGGCAGGACACCATCCGCCACATCGCCATCGAGGGTCACTGCTACTTTATCAACGCCGATCTGGTCTTCCGCCGCAGCGACTATCCCCAGACCGTCAGCGGCACCGCCGAGATCGCGGCCCTGCCGGACATCGCCTGCCGGGGCGGCAGCTGCGTCATCGACCCCTTCGGCCACGAGGCCTCCGTCACCGTCTGGGACAAGGAGGACATCATCTACGCCGACCTGGATATGCAGAAGGTCCCCGCCAGCCGTATGGAGCTGGACTGCGTGGGCCACTACGCCCGTCCCGACGTGCTGGAGCTGCGCGTCAACGAGAAATAAAAAGAAAACGCCCTCCCGCCGGGAGGGCGTTTTTGCGTTACAGCTCTCGCACGACGCGCTCTACCAGCGCGCAGAGCTTCTGGCTGCTCTCGTTGGCGATACGCAGCACCTCCTGATGGGAGTGCTTCTCCCTGGCGATGCCGGTGGCCATGTTGGTGATGCAGGCGATGCCCAGCACCGCCATGCCCAGATAGTTGGCGGCGATGACCTCCGGTACGGTGGACATACCGATGGCGTCAGCGCCCAGGTGCTCATAGGCCCGTATCTCCGCTGCCGTCTCATAGCACGGACCGGGGAAGATAGCGTACACACCCTCCTTGCACGCGAAGCCCAGCGCCCCGGCGGCCTGATGGGCCTTCTCCCGCAGGCGGTGGGGATAGGCCTCTGTCATATCCGGGAAGCGGGGGCCGAAGCGCTCGTCGTTGGGACCGATGAGGGAGTTGGCGCCCAGCATATTGATGTGGTCCGACAGCAGCATCAGGTCCCCGGGGACAAACGTCCGGTTGATGCCGCCGCAGGCGTTGGTGACGATCAGGGTCTTTACCCCCAGCAGTGCCAGCACATACACCGGATAGGTGACCTCCTTCATGCTGAAGCCCTCGTAGTAGTGAAACCGCCCCTGAAGCGCCGCCGCCACCTGACTGCCCAGCCGCCCGATGACCAGATTGCCCGCGTGGCCCGCCACGGTGGAGCAGGGGAAGTGGGGGATATCCCCGTAGGGGATGACGGTCTTGTCCGTCATGGCGTCCACCAGACCACCCAGCCCGCTGCCCAGAATGATGCCCACTGTGGGTGTCTGGGGGATGTGCGCCCGGATGTATGCGGCGGAGGCGCTGACCTTATCGTAAAACTGTTCCATAAACTGTCCTCCTGCATGGGATGTTGTGCCTATTGTATCACGGCGGACGGCACTGCGCCAGAGAAATCGCATATTTTGTGAACAAATATCGTGACTTCTGTGAACATTAGCACTCTCCTATTGACAGTGCTAAAATCGGCGTTATAATAAAGCCGAACCTTGAGGGAGGGAAACGGAAGCGAACCTCCGAGGGGCGATGAAATGTATACAAATCAGTGGTGACAGCCATGTGCCGGCGGCGTGAGCCGTAGCGCGTGGAGAGCTTCGAATGGAGGAATGACATATGTTGCCCAGCATTTTTGGTGAGAATTTGTTTGATGATTTCTTTGGCGATCCCTTCGGCATGATGCCCCGCGGCCGTGACCCGCTGTACGGCAAGCACGCCAGGAACCTGATGCGTACCGATGTCCGCGAGACGGAGGATACCTATGAGCTGGACGTGGATCTGCCGGGCTTCAAGAAGGATGAGGTCACGCTGGAGCTGAAGGACGGCGTGCTGACCATTCAGGCGGTCAAGGGCCTGGACAAGGACGAGACGGATAAGAAGGGCAAGTACATCCGTCAGGAGCGTTACGCCGGCGCGTGCAGCCGCAGCTTCTATGTGGGCGATGCGGTGGAGCCGGAGGACGTCAGCGCCAGGTTTGAGGATGGCATCCTGACCATCTCCGTGCCCAAGAATGTGAAGAAGCAGCTGCCCAAGAACAGCGCCATCTCCATTCAGTAACAGGAGCGAAACGCCCCGGCGCCGAAAGGCGCCGGGGCGTTTTTGCATGGCAGGGGAGGGGGGATATTTTTCTTGCCTTTCCCCGCTATATGCGCTATACTGAGCCCAACCTGACCCATAGGAGGATGTACATGGACCCGATTTTTGATATTGAATTGCAGGACTGCCCCATCTGCCGCGGCGTGGGTGCCATGCAGGATGAGCAGGGCTGGTCCGTCTCCGTGGCCTGCATGGACTGCGGGGCCGAGACGGCGCACGCCGAGTACCGCACGCCCGAGGAACGTCTGGAGTCCGCGCGCCGCGTGGCGCTGCTGTGGAACATGGGCAAGGTCGTGCATACCGGCGCCAGCGATTGAACGGCTGCACATGACATGAAAGGGCCGCCCCGAACGGGGCGGCCCTTTTCCGCTTATTGTGCTACCGGAGCGTCCAGCCAGTAGATGACGTAGCATTCCTGCATCTCTCCCATATAGAAGAAAATGTTTTCGCCCATCTCAATGTGCTCACCGAAGGTCAGATCCGGCACGAACAGACGGCCGCTGGTGCGCTTTGGCCCCTTGATGGTGAAGCCCTCCGCTGTGGGGTGCCGCCGCAGCTCGTTGGCGGCGTCCGCCAGACCGGGGAAGTGCAGCGTCCGTTCCAGCTCTGCCAGCTGTGTCTCTCCGTTGATATAGACCAGGTGATTTTCGTCCTTGAACCAGTTGATATGCATGGTGGTGTCCTCCTTGCGGTCATCCATATCAGTGTATCATATTTGGCGCGGCTTGTCACCCCCTATCGCCTCCGCATACCCGGCGCAGAAAAATCCCGCGGTATGGTCCTGCATTCTGGCCGGTGCGCTGGCGCTGCTGTCTGTGGCACTGATCATCGAAACGGCGCTAAAAAAAGAACCCGGTGAGGAAAAGAAGGCTATCGATTGGAAAAGCCCCGGAATGATCCATGTGTACATCATGTTGGGAATTGTTGTGAGCTTTGTGGTGTTGATGAAGATCGTCGGTATGCTGCTGGCGCTGCTCATTATGATCCCTGCGATCGAATATCTGATGGGCTGCCGCAGCAAGGTCATGCTGATCGCGCTGGCCTTTTTCGGCATTAGCATCATCACTAGTGTGTCCGGAAAATCCGTGATCAAGGGTCTGATGGGCGGTATTCTGGGCCTGCTGTTTGCTACCGTGGGTGTGGATAACTTTACCGGCACGTACCGCTTTACCTTTGGCGGCTCCTTCCTCAAGGGCGGTCTGGCTATGATCCCCATCTTGATCGGCGTGTTTGCTTTCGCACAGGTGCTCAAGACCATTGAGGAGAAATACAACGAGCAGCCGCTGCATGAGCGCGTTAAAATCGAACGGGTCTTTCCCCGCAAAGATGATTTGAAGACCATCGCTCCCACGGTGGTCCGGTCCTCCATTCTGGGTACCTTCATCGGTGCTGTACCCGGAACCGGCGGCGATATTGCCTCCTGGGTGGGCTATAACATGGCCAAGCGCTTCTCCAAGCATCCCGAAAAGTTCGGCCACGGCTCCCCCGAGGGTATCGCAGGTTCCGAGGCCGCCAACAACGCTATCGCCGGCGGCGCGTTCGTGCCCCTGCTGGCTCTGGGTATCCCCGGCGATGCCGGTACCGCGGTCATGATGGGTGCGCTGACGATGCAGGGTATCGTCTTCGGGCCGTCCCTGTTCACCGAGGAACCCGGCAAGGCTTACATCGTGTTCATTGCTCTGTTTGTTGCCAATATCCTGATGGGTATTTGCGGTTTCTCGATGATTCGTGTTTTCGGCAAGGTCATCGATGTACCCAACAAATATCTGGTGCCTGTCATCATGACATTCTGCATTACAGGCACCTTCGCATTGAACCACTATCTGGAGGAAGTTTTCCTGATGCTCATCATGGGTGTGATCGGCTTTGTCCTGATCAAGCTGGACTTTGTTATGCCACCTATCATTCTGGGCCTGGTCCTCGGATCCCTGGCAGAGAAAAATGCCCGCCGCAGTATTGACCTGCTGGGGTCCTCCGAGACGATTTGGCAGCACCCCATTGCCATTATCTTCATCGTGCTGGCCATTGCGTCTCTGGTGTCCCCCGCAATCAGCGCGGCAATCAAGAAGCGCAAGGCCGCCAAGGCTGCGGCTGCTGAGGAGAACTGAAGACAAACGGCGCAGCTTTCCTGTTCCGTTTATGCCAGCAGGCCCGGGACGGTCATCCGTCCCGGGCCTGCCGCAGCAAAAGAACGGATGCCTTTCTGTAGACATCCGTTCTTTCTTTTGCTTTGCTTAGTTTTCGTATATTGTGGGCGGCACATCACTTTTTGAGCAATGTCTGTACCACCTGGCACAGAGTACCCTCTGTGCCCACATTACCGGGGAAGATGATATAGGGCGTGTGCGGGAAGGTGCTCTCCTCGCCGGTCTCCCAAACGGGAACGCCGGGGGCGATCTGACCACGGACCCGCGCACAGTGTACCCGCAGCGCCTTTACGCCCACATCGCTGGAGGTAATGCCGCCCTTGGCCAGCACAAAGGCAGGCCGCACTGTCAGGTCGGCAACCAGTGATGTGAGCGCATCCGAGATCTTCACACTGATCGCCAGATTTTTTTCCCGCTGGTCATCCTCAGAGCGCAGGACCATACGGCTGGTGTATACCGCCACGGTCGTGCCGTCTGCCAACAGTGTGTTGGTACGGTCCAGAATACGCCGGCGCTCTGCCGCCAACGCGGCATCGTCAAATACGGTGTTCACATCAAAACAGATGTATTCGATCTCCGGGCAGCCCTTTTGCAGTGTCTCCAGCTGCATTGTGGTTTTGCGGACATGGGAGCCGACGACAATGATGCCGCCGTTCCGCTGGTCGGCGCACATAAGATCCTCCCGCTGCAGCAGAGGCTGATCGCTCACCGCGCCCAGGATTTTGACCACGGCTGCCGAGCCGCGGAACATAAATACCTTACCCCGGGCTGCCGCGCGCAGATAGGCGGTAACGAACACCGCTACATCGTCATAGCATACGGCGTTGACCACCACTTTGTTGAAGCCGGAAACGCCCATCAGCTTTTCGCAGACGGCGTCATAGTCGCGGCGGCGCAGCTCGTCAAGCGAGATGGATACCACCTGCTCCGCAGGGTAGGCGCCGCCGGTTTTTTCCTGGCACCATTCCGTCAGGTCGGAGGCGCGATAGGCGAAAGTGGTGTCCCGGGCAAATTCCGTCTCGCCGGCAGGCACCAGCGTGTCACCTTCACGGACATAGTGTACGTTGTCTATGGTATATCTGCCGCCCTCCAGGAAAAACGGCAGGAGTATCTCGCCGTCATAGTGCTCCGGCAGCAGCGCCGCACCGCCCACCATGTACCAGCGCCTGCAGGAGGTACGTGACGTCACCGATGTGCCCCTTGTGCTGCACGGTGGTTCCGGTATCCCTGACGATATGATCCAGACCGCTATTGAGATCGGAATTCGCAAGATCAATGTTGCCACGGAGATCCGCATGGCCTATGTGGAAGGGTTGCTCAGCGGCTCTGCCAATGGCGACTACTACGAGATGGTCAAGGCCGGTAAAGCCAGCGTCAAGGCCCGCGCCAAGTCTAAGATCGACCTGTTCCTGCGTAAATAAGTTATCTTCCTCCGCGGCGGCGCTTACTCCTTGTGCCCCGCCCCCTCCATACAAAGGACCGTCCCGTTTCAAACGGACGGTCCTTTTCCCTGTGCGGCCGGCAGGCTGCGAGGCACCGCCGCGGGATATATTTCCACCGGGAGCGGCATAGGATAGGGCAAAAAACAGAAAGGGGCGCACGTTTTATGAGCAAGGTCAAAATACTCCTCCTGCGGCGCTGGTACATGGTGGGCGGTGCGGCGCTGCTGGCCGCTGCGGCCATTTTTTACGCGGTGAACTACCCAGCATCTGTCAGCGCTGCGGCCACGACTCGGCAGCTGCCCATCTACTCTGTGGAGCGCAGCCAGAAGGTCTGTGCCATCAGCTTCGACGCCGCGTGGGGTGATGCAAAAGTGCGGCAGTTCAGTTGCTGAACTGCCGCACTTTATTGCCATATATGATACAAAAATAATTCAATGATGACCGTTCTCTGACATTTGAGAGACTGCTTCATTATAAAACACGTTCAATTCCCCCATATATCCAGGCTTCCAGGGCTTGTTCCGCCCACAGTAGTGGATGACCGCCGACCCTCGCCGCACGTCCTCCAGCGTCATGCCGTCTCCGTTGTGCCGGTGGAGGGCAAACAGCTTTTCCGTCATGTTGTAGCGGATGGGATCCAGCGGTAGGATGCGCTGGCCGTACAGGGCACTGATAATGTCCTGATCCGGCAGCATGAGCCGCCCCTTGTGGGCGTCCATGTAGTCGAATACCGCCTGCGTATCCTGCTCCGCCCGCAGTGCCTGCAGATTCATCAGCATGACGCCGGAATTGATATAGGGACTGTCCTCGTCCATGTCCAGACGCAGCTCATTGAAACGGTGCAGAAAGCCGCGGATATGGGTGGCCGCCGCAAAAAACGCCGTGCCCATCGGCATCTCATACAGCTCCCGCAGACTCTGGCGCACTACAATATCCGGGTCGAGATACAGCACCCGATCCAGCGTGTCCGGCAGATATTTGGCCGCAAAAATGCGGTAGTAAATGGCTTTCGGGTAGCGGTCGGAGGTCGGCGCGTCCGCCAGACCGTCCTCGTCCACTCGTATCAGGTGCAGTTCGCCCCGCTGCCCCAGCAGCGTTCGTGTTTCCGCCACGTCCGCCTCCGACAGTCCCTCGTCGTGCAGCAGGTACACGTCAAAATGCGCGGCGCTGTCACTATGCAGCGCGGAGAACAGCATTACATTTAGCTGCGGAACATAGTTCCGATCCAATGTCATCAACAGGTTCATGTGCATACCTCGGCTTTTTTGTTTTCAGTATATTCTGCGTCCTGTCAAAAAGCAAGGGTGCCAACGTCACGCGCGGGCAAAAAAACGTTTTGCATTGTCTATGAAAGCAAAACGCTGCATTATGCTTCGCTTCGCGAGTTCAGCTCATAGGTACACAGATAGAACAGGAACGAGGTCATCTGATAGCGGCTGATATGGGTGTCATAGGCCGCCAGCAGCTCACTCAGTCCGCTGTCGCGGGTGGTGATATCCCGATCGTCACACCACAGCATGGCCTTGACGACCTCGCCGCTGAGCCGGGGATTTTCCCACATGGTCTGCCGCAGCAGCTCCTGATCTACGCGGGTGTCAATGCCGGACATGGCGGCGTAGCGATAGATCAGCAGGCAGGCCGTCTGGTAATCCATGTCGTCGTCATAGGCCGTATGCAGATCGCCCTGACGGAGCAGCCCCGTTTGATACGCCCAGCACACGGCGTCGTAGTAGGGGCAGGCGGAGCTGTTGAATTCCTCGGTTTCATAATCGGGCGGCAGGGCGGTGTTGTCCGTCTCCGGCCTTTGGGAGATGCGGTACAGCACATCCACGAATTCGCCCACCTTTGCCGTGGCCTTTCCGCCGAAGGTGTCCGGCGTTTCCGGGTCTATATATCCGTTGCGGTACATATAGAGGACGCTGGCCTGGTTGAAAATGCCTGTGATGTCCGTAAACACCACCGTATCCTCCAGCGTGCCGCCGCTGGACGCCTTGCCGAAAACATGGGCGTAGTAGTCACTGTTGACGATGTTGCTGGACATCTGGAACTTATTGTCCACATACAGCCGGTAGGCCTCCAGCTGCTCGTCAGAAATAACGATGCTCTCGTCGGCGGGGATCACCGTCTCCGTACCGGCGTCATAGCGGAAGGTCTTTGTCAGGAAGGACTTGTCCGACAGCACCGCCATATGTATGCCGTTGGACAGCACGTCGGTGCCCGCCAGCAGCCGGGAGTCGTAGTCCACGCCGAACAGGTTTAGCAGCGTGGGCAGGATGTCCGCCGTGGAGCAGTACTCGTCCACCACGATGTTCTCGGACAGGCCGGGCACATAGCAGATGAAGCTGTTGCGGTACTTCTCGAAGGTGAGATCCATCTCCCGCCCCGCCAGCTCGTTGTACTCATCCTCCGTCAGGCCGTAGGGATAGTGGTCATTGGTCAGTACGATGCAGGTCTTATCGGCCACGCCCGCCTGCTCCAGCCGCTGCAGCAGGTAGGTCAGCGCGTTTTCCAGCTCCAGATTGCAGGCGATATACGCCTTCACCGGCTCGGAATAGGGCAGATCCTTCACCGCGTCGTGGTTCTTGGCGCTCATGGCGTTGTCCCAGTTGTACTGATAGTGGCCGCTGAAGGTCATGTAATAGGCATGGAAAGGTGTCTCACTGTTGAGGTAGTCGTCCACTGAGGCCTCCATCATCTCCAGATCGGAGGAGGGCCAGTCGATCTTTATATCCAGCCCGGAGTCCGCCGCCTTGAAGGTATAGCCCATGTTGGCGTGGGTGATGTTCCGGTTGTAGAAATCTCCGATATAGTCGTGATAGCCCCAGGTCTGGTAGCCCTTTTCCTTCAGGGCGTTGCCTAGGCAGAAGGGCAGATAGTTGGTGCCCGCCACGTTGAAGCTGGAATCGGTCTTGGTGCGGGACATATCCGGGTAAAGTCCCATGCACATGGTGTACTCACCGTTGGTGGTGACGGATTGGAACGTGCCGTAGTAGTTTTCAAAGATGATGCCCGTGTGGGACAGCTTGTACAGGGTGGGTGTCAGCTCCTCGCTGATGAACCAGGGGCAGAAGCTCTCGGCACAGATGGTGATCAGGTTGTAGTCCTGCAAAAGCCCAGTGTAGTTGTTCTTCCGGGTGGGGACCACCTGCGCCAGATACTCATCCGTGGTCCTGCACATGATGTTATCCGCAGACTCCGCCAGCTTTGCAAAGTCGATGCTCTCGATCACATTGTAGGAATTGCTGCTGTAGAGCTGCCTGGTGGCTGTGCCCAGCGGGGACGGCGTGATGATGACGCTGCCGCTGCTGCCGAAGACCATATAGCGAAGCTCCTGCACCGTGGTGGCCAGCATGCCCACGCTCTTATAGCTGCTGTCGGTAGAGGTGTTCACGTTGGTGAAGGTCTTGTAGACGGAGAACGACTTGCCCCGCCCGGCGTACATAATGCCCGTGGTGACCAGCAACAGCGTCAGCAGGATGCCCAGCGTCGCCAGCGCCTGCCTCCACTTGAGCCGCACGGTCAGCACCCGGAGCTTGCGCAGAGCAAGGCAGAGGATCGTCACGATCAGCGGCACCAGCAGCAGAAGGATGGGCACGATGTTCTTGCCGATGCTGTACAGGATCTGCGAGTCGAAATTGGTGATGACGTTCCCGCCCATGCTCACCTGACTGATGGGCATGAAGTTGCCGAAAATGGCGTGGTACATCAGCTGCACCTCGGCAAACAGCACCTGCACGGCGACCAGAAGCACGCCCGCGATTTGCCGGGCGATCTTGGGCAGGTGCGTGGTCAGCAGCGTGCAGACCGTGCCGCCCAGCAGTCCGAACAGCACCAGATAGACCGCCCGCCTGTCCAGCGATCGGTAGACGCACAGGTGCAGGCACAGCTCCACATAGACGCTGGCGCCGCAGAACAGCAGCAGGCTGCGGAGCCACGCCTGCCACATGCTGCGGCGGAGGCCCTCCGCCGTTTCAGGCGCCTCGCAAGGCGCCTGATGGGTGTCTGTTATCTCATTGGATTTTGTTTTCAGCATATATATCTCCCGCAGCAGACTTTTTCTCGGAGAAAAGCCTGCGAAATTTGTCAAAATATTAGTGCGCAGCATATCATACTGTAAACGTAAAGAAATTGCAATGATTTCTGTAAAAATTAAAGAAAGGTTCACAGTTGTTCTCGGTCGTTCTGAGCCGAAATCTTAACAAAATGTGTATAGCCGAAACGCGAAAACCGTGCTATACTGTACGCGAAATTGGGAACGCAGTCGATTTTAGGAGGTGAGTCCTGTGACAGAGACCGGTTTCCATCTGAAACGCCATCTGACGTCCTTCCAGATCATGATCCTCGGCTTTGCGGGCGTCATCCTGCTGGGCGCGCTTGTGTTGATGCTGCCTATCGCCACCGCAAGCCACACATGGACGCCGTTTCACGAGGCGTTGTTTACCTCCACCTCCGCCGTCTGCGTAACGGGGCTGGTGGTGCAGGACACCGGCAGTTACTGGTCCGGCTTCGGTCAGACCGTCATCCTGCTGCTGATCCAGATCGGCGGCTTAGGCGTCATCACGGCGGCTGTAACGTTTTTGATGCTCTCCGGCAAGAATATCTCGCTGAAGGAGCGCAGTGCCATGCAGGATGCCATTTCCGCTCCGGTGGTGGGCGGCATCGTGCGCCTGACGCGGTTTATTCTCAAGGGAACGTTCTTTGTGGAATTGGTCGGCGCTCTTGCGCTGCTGCCGGCGTTCTGCCGGGACTATGGACTGCGGGGCGTGTGGATGGCAATATTTCACTCCGTTTCCGCCTTCTGCAACGCGGGCTTTGACATTCTGGGGCGGGCGGATACGCTCTACCCTTCATTGACGGCCTACATATCCGACCCGCTAGTCAACATCGTCATTATGCTGCTGATCATCGTGGGCGGTATCGGCTTTCTGACGTGGGACGATGTCTGCACCCATCGGCTGCACCTGCGGCGGTACCGGATGCAGAGCAAGGTCATTCTGAGCGCAACCGTCATCCTGATCGCGCTTCCGGCATTGCTCTTCTTCCTGACAGACTTTGCAGAGCTTCCCGCAGGACAGCGCGTTCTGGCGTCGCTCTTTCAGGCGGTCACGCCGCGAACAGCGGGCTACAACACCGCAGACCTGACGAAAATGAGCGACACCTCACAGGCGGTCACGATTTTGCTGATGCTGACCGGCGGCGCGCCCGGCTCCACCGCGGGCGGCATGAAGGTGACGACGCTGGCTGTGCTGGCCGCCAACGCGGTCGCTGCCTTCCGAAGGCGGGAGGACCCACAGCTTTTTAAGCGCAGGCTGGAGCCCTCCGCTGTACGGAACGCCGCCGCCATCCTGCTGCTGTACTTGGGACTGACCTTCGCGGGTGCGGCGGTCATCAGCGCGGCGGAGAACCTGCCGCTCGGTGCCTGCCTCTATGAAACGGCATCCGCTGCCGGAACGGTAGGGCTGACACTGGGGCTGACGCCGCAGTTGGGTACGCTGTCGCAGAGCATTCTCATTCTGCTGATGTTCTTCGGGCGTGTCGGGGGACTTACCCTGATCTACGCCGCTTTCTCCGGGCATGATCTGACCTATGCCCGGTATCCGAAGGAAATGATCACCGTAGGCTGAAAGGAGCGCACGATGAAAAACGTATTATTGATCGGACTCGGCCGCTTCGGGCGGCACCTTGCCATGCAGCTGAGCGAGCTGGGGCATCAGGTCATGGCGGTGGACCGGGACGAGGAGCGCGTCAACGAGTGTATGCCCTTTGTCACCAACGCGCAGATCGGTGACAGCACCCGCGTGGATTTTCTGCGCTCGCTGGGCGTTGGAAACTATGATGTCTGCTATGTTACCATCAGCGGAGACTTCCAGAACTCGCTGGAAACGACGTCGCTGCTCAAGGAGCTGGGGGCGAAATATGTGGTGTCCCGCGCCGAACGGGATGTACAGGCAAAATTTCTGCTGCGCAACGGCGCGGACGCGGTGACATACCCGGAAAAGCAGCTGGCGAAGTGGGCGGCCATCCGGTACACCGCCGACCACATCTTCGATTACATAGAGTTGGACGAGAAGCACGCCATTATCGAGGTCGCCGTCCCGGACAGCTGGCAGGGGCACAGCATCGGTGAGCTGGACATCCGCCGAAAGTACGGCGTCAACATCCTCGGCGTGAAGCGAGACGGCAAAACCAATGTGACCATCTCGCCGGAAACGGTGCTGGACAGCAGCCTGACGCTGCTGGTGCTGGGCGAGTATACGGCGCTGAAAAAGTGCTTCCGGCTGTAAGGCTGCATCTGCCGGTGCTCGTGCGGTTGCAACCGGCTCGCTGGAGTATGTTACGCTGCCAAGCTCTCCGCTCAAAACTTCGGGTCTGAGGCTGCCGGTATAGGAAAAGCGCTCCTGCGAGGATCGACCTCGCAGGAGCGCTTTTTTGTTTCAGGTGTCGGGAGAGCTGTGTTTACTCGCCGATGTCATCCAGCGACAGTACCTGCTCATAAGAATCTGCACCGGCGATAGAGCCGATGGGCAAGACCACGTGGAGCTTTCCGTCACCATCAGCGTATGTGCGGACGCTCATGTTGATGTTCTCATCGGACAGCGTCCAATCGCGGCGTTCCGTCAGGAACTCATCCGTATCACCGCCCGCAATTGCTCCATACTGTGTGTCGAACTTTGCAGCGGCAGCGCGGCGTACCGCCTCCAAGAAGGCTGTCTCATCCACATCCAGTGCCTTCAGCAAGCCCGCTGTGGTGAGCTGCTGGCCACTGACGATGTCATACAGATAGACATTGTATTCGTTCACATCGGCATCCCAACCGCAGGAGACGACCAGCGACAGGATATTCTCATACTGATATGACTCCCATGCCACATAGAAACAGGACAGGCTGACCTTATCCGAGACATCTTCAAGCACGCCATTCACGATCGGGGTGTACGCATCGGAGATGGCCTTGTTGATGGCCTCCGCGCCCTGTGTGTCCGCCTCGATTTGGGGCACGCGGTAGGCATAATGGCCGCTGTTGCCCACGCCGTCGGTATAGTCGAAGTCCTCGTTATACAGTTCGGTGATTTGAGGTGCTTCATAAGACGCGTCGGGCGTCTCGGCCTGATGGTCGTCCTGTGTGTTATTATTGTCTGTCCCATTGGGCGTTGCGCCGCAGGCGGCCAGTGCGAAAATCATTGCTGTGGCCAGCAACAACACAAAAATCTTCTTCATGTAAATGTCCTCCTTACTTCCACGAGAACCGACCCACAACGGCCTCCGTGTACTGGTCATCCGTGATAGCCGTATACCGCTCTCCGTCATACCAATCGGTAAAGCCGTTGTCCGTCTGATAAATTTCGCCGGTCTCCGTGTCCATCACCCGCTCAAAGCCCATGGTGGCATCGCTCTGCTTCTGGCTGATGATGTCCTGACTGGTATTCCGGCTTTCCCATGAGGACATGATGGCATCCTGCATCTCATTGGCGGACTGGCTTAACTGCTGGGATTGCCGCATCGCCGCGTCGCTCTGCGCCATGGCGGAGGAAGTATAGCTGCCGGAATAGTCCAGGCTGCCCAAGCTCCGTGTCAGGATGTCCTCCCAGTTCTGGAACATCCCCTTTTCAGCGGAGACGATGGTGGTGCTGTATGCCATGTAGTACCCGCCAAGGCCGGGGATGGGGAAGGGCACAAGCTCCACGGAGCACATACCCTCCGCCTCGACGCCGTCCTGCGTAAATTCTGCACGCAGCACACCGGCTGTCCCGCCCAAAGAGCCGGTCGCGTCAAAGGTCTCTGTCACCGTGAAATCCTCATACTGCGGGAAGTGGAGGCTGCTGTAAAACGGCTCTGCGGCAACCGCCGACAGATACTGCGGCAGCACGTCGAAGTAACCCTTCACGGACTCCTCTGCCATTACGGGGAACGCTGCGTAGGCAGCGTTCCAGTATGTATAATTCTGCTTCAGGAAGTCATCCGCAAACAGCGGCTCTGCCTTTAAGATATACAAAATCTGATTTACGCTGCACGCGGGGTCATACGCTCGCAAAGCGTGGTACATACCCGCGTTGGACGTGGCCGCCTCCACCATCCAGCCCTCCGGAACGCTCATAGAGAAATCTGCACAGGTATACGGCTCCAGCTCCAGCCCGGACGCCATGGGCGTAATGACGAATTCTTCCGTCTGCTGTGTGTTTCCGCCGTAGTCCTGTGTGTCATCTCCGTTGCTTCGGCTTCCACAGCCGCACAGCAGTGTTATGGTAAAGGCTAAAATGATACAGATAATTCTCCTCATAAGTCCCCCTCCTTGCCAATTATGCTCCAAGTATAGCACAAGTTCTGCCCCACCGCAACGTGTTCTGCGATGCGCCCTGTCCAAAAACGATCATGCATATATTCTCTTGACGAAGATGCGCGGCAAACAGCAACTTCCAGCCAAAGAAATGCAAGAATGGCAGTAGCGAAACGGCGCTATACTGCACGAACCGAGACATACTGCGCAGACGCGTTCTCTAAGATTTTACGGTGCTCATGTTGTGAACTTTACGTTGGCCGCCTACTTCTGTTGCTCCAATTTCGAGCTTTAACCGTTCCTGCTCTGCCTCATAATCAGCTGTCATTTTCTTATACTATACCGATAAACATACGGTTTCCGTAGCGCGCATACGATGGACTATTCTCAAACAGGAGGTCTGTTTATGCCAACCGTTCAGCAAGCACCCGCCCCGACGATCACCGTCACTCGCAATTTCCTTGGTCAACAGACAGCTGAGACGTTGCTGTTGGAATTGATCCGCGCCCATACTCAGGCGGCTTAATGCCTGCGGGCAGTCTACGGAAAGGAGGGGACTTATGGAGAAGCGATTACTGCCTACTGCGCTGTACTGTCGCCTGTCCCGGGAGGACGGAGACCGGATGGAGAGTGATTCCATCGGCAACCAGCGGAAGCTGCTGGAGGCGTATATCGAAAATCATCCTGAGTTGGTGATGGCGGAATGCTATGCCGACGACGGCTATACCGGCACGAATTTCCAGCGCCCCGCCTTTCAACGGATGCTGCGGGACATAGGGAACGGGCGCATCCGCTGTGTGCTGGTAAAGGACCTGTCCCGTTTCGGCCGTGATTACATCGAAACAGGCCGCTATCTGGAGCGTTGGCTGCCGGAGCACGGTGTGCGGTTCATCGCTGTCACGGACAATATCGACAGCGACCGCGGCGCCTACGACATGATGATGCCGCTGAAGAATCTGTTTAACACCCAGTATGCACGCGACATCTCCCAAAAGGTCAAAAGCTCCCTCCACGCCAAGCAGCAGCGGGGCGAGTTCATCGGGGCCTTCGCCAGCTACGGGTACTGTAAGGACCCGCAGAATCATAACCGTCTGGTCATCGACCCGCCTGCGGCGGAGGTGGTGCGGCGCATCTTTACCCTGTTCGAAAACGGAATGGGAAAGATCCGTATTGCCAAGCAGCTGAACGAGGAGGGCATCCCCTGCCCCAGTGAGTACAAACGGCTCACCGGCGAAAAATATCGCAACAACCACCGGCTGGAAACCACCACCTACTGGACATACGCTACCATCCACCGTATCCTGCAAAATGAGATGTACATCGGGAATATGGAGCAGGGACGGGACGACCGCCTTCAGATGCACGGGAAAGCCAAGCGGAAGGAGCGCTCCCAGTGGACGGTAGTATCCGGCACCCATCAGCCCATCATCGAAAAGGGCCAGTGGCAACGGGTACAAGCTCTGTTGCATGCCAACGCCCGCACACCGGATTTTCAGCAGAATGTCAGTCCCTTTGCGGGCTTTCTCAAGTGTGGCGATTGTGGACGAGCCATGGTCAAGACCACCTGGGGTGGCAAAATCTTCTACACCTGCGGCTCGTATAAGCGCTACGGCGCGTCCGTGTGCAGCAAGCACTATATCGCCCATGATGTGTTGACGAAGGTAATACTGGATGATTTGAACCAACTCATTGCCGGCGTGGAAAACCTCCACCAGCTGGCACAGCAGGGCGCGGCGCAGCGCCCGCGCTCCGGCACCGACCAACCCCAAAAGCTGGAAGCTGCATTGCAGCGCATTCAGCGCCGCCGCCAGAGCGCCTACGAGGACTATCAGGACGCGCTTATCTCCAAGGAGGACTTCCTCCGCTGCCGCGCTGATTATGACGCACAGGAGCAGGCGCTGCAGGCCCAACTGGACAAGCTGCGCGGCACAGCGCAGGACGATCCGCTATGTCTGCCGTGGGTAAAGGAATTGCTGGCGTCGGGGCAGCTGGCGGAGCTGGATCGCCCCACAGTCGCCGCCGCCATCCGGGAAATCCGCGTCTACGAGGGGAACCGTATAGAGATCGACTATCTGCTCCCGGAGGGCTGCCGCGCTCTGCTGGAGGGGTGAGTGTACCCCAGCATACTGCTGACGATTTCCACGTCTACACCGTTTTATAGAAAAGACGTCCTGTTTTCCAGCGAAAACAGGACGTCTTTTGCTTTTTATCAGCTATGCGGGGCGGGCTGCGTTTCATCCGGGATAAACAGGGTCTGAAAGCGATTATCGAGCACATGGACGGCTCCGACGCCGGATAGGCTTTGTGCGGCACGATCTGCCGCCGCGCGAAAGCCCTCGGTATCATCCTCCTCAAAGGGGAGGTGATACAGCGCGATCTGGTCAGCGTGCAGCTGCTCCCGCAGAAAATCCCGTCCGCGCTGCAGCGTGGCCCAAGGGAAGTTCAGCAGCGCAAGGCGCAGATGCCGCCCGTTCACCACGGGAAGCAGCTCCGGAGAGGCCACGGCGCAGTCACCGGGAAGCAGTATGCTGTCCCTTCCGCAGGTGATGGTGAGTCCGTAATGCGGCACACCGGCGAAAGCCATGCCGTCGTGGGTCAGTCGGTAAAAGTGCAGCGCCACCCCTTCGATGGATGCGGCGGCCTCCCTCCCCGACAGAAGCTCCTGCTCCGGAAAGTCCTTCTGCGGCAGAAACAACCGTGCCTTCGGCCAGCGGCGGCAGGCCTCCGCCGTCAAATGCGCCGCATAGTGATCTGGATGACAGTGCGTATATACAATGGCATCCGGCGACTGAAAGGCGGCTTCGGACCACAGCCGCTGGAGCAGATGACTGTCCAGCGTGGAAAACCCCGGCACACGCGTATCGTGGAGCGCGTCTATCCAGATGCGGACGCCGCCCAGCTCCACGGAAACGCCTGCATTTGCGCTCAGCGTAACACGGATCGCCATTCTGCGCGCCGTCAGTTCTTTGTGTGGATGGCACGCTTTTCCGCGTTCAGCGCGGCTTCGCGCATGGTCTCCGTGACAGTGGGGTGAGAGTGGATGGTGTCGATGAGCTCATCCAACGTCATCTCACCACCGATGGCCAGCGCACCCTCAGCGATAAGGTCGGTCGCGCGGGGCCCGATGATATGCATGCCCAGGATCTCGCCATACTCCGCACCGGCGATGATCTTGACAAGGCCCTCGCCGCCATTGAGGATCAGTGCCTTGCCGTTGGCGCTCATAGGGAATTTGCCCACCTTGTAGGCAATGCCCTGCGCCTTACACTGCTCCTCGGTCAGGCCCACAGAGGCGGCTTCCGGCTCCATATACACGCAGGTGGGGTTGGTCTTTTCGCAATAGTGCGCCTCATGGCCGCAGATATTTTCTGCCGCCACCTCGCCCATGGCGGAGGCGGTATGCGCCAGCTGTGCATGGCCAAACACGCAGTCACCGATGGCGTATACGCCGGAAACGCTGGTCTCCATCTTATCGTTGACGAGAATACGACCCTTATCGTTGTCGATCTTGCCGGCGGCCAGATCCAGCGCGGCGGTGTTGGCCTTGCGGCCGATGGCCACCAGCACCTTCTCCGCCTCGAAGCTGACGGTGTTGCCGGACTTATCCTTGCAGACCACCTTCGCGCCCACGGGGCTGTCCTCCACGGACTGCACGGGGCACTCCAGATGGAACTCCATGCCCATTTTCTTCATGTGGGCCACCCCGATCTTCGTCAGATCGCCGTCCAGCATAGGCAGCATATGGTCCATGGCCTCCACCACGGTGATCTTCGTGCCGAAGGCCGCGTAGGCGCAGGCCAGCTCCAGGCCGATGACGCCGCCGCCGATGACCACCATGGTCGCGGGCAGCTTGTCCAGCGACAGCGCGCCGGTGGAGTCGATGCAGTTGGGGTTCTCCTTCAGACCGGGGATAGGCGGCTGGGCATTGACGGAGCCGGTGGCCACGATGATGGCATCGGCGGTCATGCTCTCCTTGCTGCCGTCGGGCTTGGTGACCTCAAGCTGCTTTTCGCCGGTGAACTTGGCGGTGCCGTCCACCTTCTTGACCTTGTTCAGCTTCAGCAGACCGGCTACGCCGCTGGTCAGCTGCTTGCTGATGGCGTTCTTGTGGGCGATGACCTGGGGGAAGTTGACCTTCACACCCTCGACCTCTACGCCGATATCCTTGCCCTGCGTCCTGATCTGCTCCACCAGCTCGGCGGAGTGCAGCAGGCACTTGGTGGGGATGCAGCCTACGTTCAGGCAGGTGCCGCCCAGATATTGCCTTTCAATAATGGTCACGTCCGCGCCCAGTTGTGCGGCACGGATGGCCGCCACATATCCGCCGGGGCCGCCGCCGATAACAATGATCTTTTTCATACCGCACCTCGCATCAAAGCAGGATCTCTACGGGCGATTGCAGCAGGTCGCGCAGCGCCATACCGAAGCGCGCCTCCACAGCGCCGTCCATGGCACGATGATCGAAGGTGCAGCAAAGACGCATGACCTGATGCTTTGAAATGGTCCCATCCGCCTCCATGACCAGCTCATCCTCCACCGCCGTGACGCCGAGGATAGCGGCATCCGGCTGGTTGACGATGGGCGTGAACATCTCGATGCCGAACATCCCCAGATTGGATACCGTGAAGGTGGAGCCCTTGTAATCATCAGGCGTAAGGCCGCCGTCCTTGGCACGGGCCGCCAGATCCTTGGCACAGGCCGCCAATGCATCCAGACTCAGCTTGTCGGCATCACGGATTACAGGAACGATCAGTCCCGTGTCCAGCGCAACAGCCATGCCCAGATTGACGTGAGCGCGGTGAATGATCTGGCTGCCGTCAAAGCTGACCAGCATCTCAGGATGCGCTGCCAGACACTTTGCCGTTGCCTTGAGGATCAGGTCATTGACAGAGTACTTCTTTCCCGTCTTTTCCAGCAGTTCTCTGCGGAACTGCATCAGCGCCGTCACGTCCACCTTGGTGACCTGCGTTACGGGCGGGATCTCCGTGTGGGACTGCTGCATACGCTGGGCTACGACCTTCCGCATACCGGAGAGCTTCTCCACTGTGTCGCCGCCCATCTGCTCCGCCGCAGCAGCGGTAGGAGCCGGTGCAGCAGCGGCGGGGGCGGGAGCGGGGGCGGCGGGCGCTGTCGGGACCTGCGCGGCGTAGGCGCGGACGTCATCCGCACGGATACGTCCGCTGGTACCGCCAGGTATTACCTGCGACAGGTCAACGCCCAGCTTGGCAGCGATCTTGCGGGCCAGCGGGGATGCCTTGACACGACCGCCGGACATCTGACCGACGGCGGCAGGCACAGGCTCCACAGTGGCAGGAGCCGTATCGGCGGCAGCGGGCGCCGTTGTGCCGCTGCCGTCGGGAAGGGCCTCGCCGGGCTGGCCGATATACGCCATCAGCCCCTGCACGGGGATATCCTCACCCTCCTGTGCAACGATCTTCAGCAGTACGCCGTCCACCTCGCTGACCACGTCGTTGGTCAGCTTTTCTGTCTCGATGCTGGCCAGCACATCGCCGGCCTTGACGGTATCTCCCTCGGCCTTGAGCCACTGAGCGACCGTACCAGTCTCCATGGAAACGCCGAACTGCGGCATTCTGATCTCAGTTGCCATATGTGCCTCCTTATTCTTTTAGCAGAGCGGCTGCCTCGGCGGCGATGCGCTCGGGATTGGGATAGATCTCGTCCTCCAGCTCGGCGCAGAAGGGCACAGAGGAGTTCAGTGCCGCCACGCGGCGCACCGGTGCGTCCAGCTGATCAAACAACTCCTCCATGATCTGCGCGGACAGCTCAGCGCCGAAGCCGCAGCGCTTGACATCCTCCTCGGCGATCAGTACACGGTGGGTCTTGCTGACGGAGTCGCGGATAGTATCCCAGTCCAGCGGGACGAGACTCCGAAGGTCAACGACCTCCGCGCTCACACCGTCGGCAGCCAGCTTTTCCGCGGCCTCCAGGGAGAAGTTGACCTGGCGGGCCCACGTAAGGATGGTCAGATCGCTGCCCTCACGACGGATATTGGCGCTGCCCAGCGGGATTGGCGCAACATCGTCCGGCATCTCTACCTTCTGCGGGTAGAGGAGCTTGTGCTCCAGAAATACCACGGGGTCATCATCGCGGATAGCGGTCATGAGCAGGCCCTTGGCGTCAGCCGGCGTAGAGGGGCACACCAGCTTCAGGCCGGGAATATGGGCAAACAGCGCTTCCATGTTCTGGGAGTGCTGCGCCGCGCCGCGGCGGCCGGTGCCCATGGGCGCGCGGATCACCATGGGGATCTTGACCTGTCCGCCGGTCATATAGTGCAGCTTTGCCGCCTGGTTCATCACGGGATCCAGGCAGACGGAGATAAAGTCATTGTACATCAGCTCGACGATGGGGCGCTTGCCGCGCATGGCCGCGCCTACGCCGATGCCGGTGAAGCCCCATTCGCTGATAGGGGTGGCGATAATGCGGTCGGGACCGTACTTGTCCAGCAGGCCGATACACGAGCCGAAGGGACCGCCCAGCTCCCCGATATCCTCGCCCAGAACGATCACGTTTTCATCACGGAGCATTTCCTCGTCGATCGCCTCGCGGATGGCAGCGATCATAGTAGTCTTACGGCTCATCGAACAACACTCCTTTCGTTGTCACAGGCATAGTTGTATTTCAGCACATCGGCAGGATCGGGCAACGGGGACTCCAGCGCAAACTGATACGCTTTTTCCATACGCGCCTCCACCGCCGCCTCCACGGCATCCATCTCCGCCTGTGTGGCAGCGCCCTCCGCCAGCAGGTATGCCTTGAATTTGTTGATCACATCGTTTTCATGAGCCGCCGCGTTATACGCCTCGGACATATACTTGCCCGGGTCTCCCACATAATGGCCGGTGTAGCGATAGACATCGCACTCCAGCAGCACCGGCCCCTTGCCGCTGCGGGCATGGGCCACAGCCTTCTGCATCGCCTCATAGACGGCCAGCACATCTGTGCCGTCCACCACATCGCCTTCGATGCCGTAGCCCTGAGCGCGCTGGGCCAGCGTGGAGGTGGCGCAGGTGGTGTGGATGTTGGTCGACACGGCGTACTGGTTGTTTTCAATGAAATAAACAATGGGCAGCTTCCAGACGGCCGCCATGTTGATGCACTCGTGGAAGCAGCCCTGATTGGTGGCGCCGTCGCCGAAGAATGCCACGGATACCGCGCCGTCCCGATTGATTTTGGATGCCAACGCCGAGCCTGTGGCCAGAGGAATGCCGCCGCCGACGATGCCGTTGGCGCCCAGCAGACCGCTTTCCACCTTTGTGACGTGCATGGAACCGCCGCGGCCATGGCAGAAACCGCTTTCCTTACCGTAAAGCTCCGCCAGCGTATGCTCCACATCATCGCTCTTCATGACGCAGTGGCCGTGGCCGCGGTGGCTGGCCGTGATATAATCCGTGGATTCCAGCGCCATATTGGCGCCCACAACGGCGCCCTCCTCACCCAGGCAGACGTGGATGTTTCCCTTGATCTCACCCTTGAGGCCGCCCTCCATGGCGCGCTGCTCAAATTTGCGGACCTTCCAAAGGTTTTCCAGGACCTTCAGAAGAAATTCCTTTTCATAGGTTGCCATTCCATAACCTCCTAAGATCTACTTTTGATTGGAACAGGTCGATGACCGCCGCTACATCCTCGTTGCCGCGACCCATATCCGCCAGCTTCTCCAGCAGCAAAGTGGACAAATCGCAGGCGGGGATATCGGCTCCCAGAGCGCGTGCCATCTCCTGCGCGTTGTGCTGGTCCTTCAGGTGGATCAGCACGCGGGAGGATGCTGTGTAATCTCCGCTGATCATCTTGCTACCCTTCATCGTCAGAACGGGACTGGCGGCTGCGCCGCCGGACAGCGCCTCCATGAGCCGTGTCAGGTCTACGCCGGCCCGGCGCGCAAGGCCGAACGCTTCGGCGATCAGTGTGATCTCACCGCCAACGATCAGGTTGTTGATCAGCTTGGCAGCATAGCCGCTGCCCAAAGGCCCCATGTACGTCACATGGGCGGCAAAGCAGGTCAGCAGCGGCATAATCCGTGTCACAGCTGCCTCGCTGCCGCCGCACATGGCGCTCAGCGTGCCCTTCTCGGCGCCGTCTACGCCGCCGCTGACGGGGCAGTCGATCAGCTCGACGCCCCGCGCAGCGGCCGGCGCAGCGCAGCGTTGTATGACCGCGGGCACTGAGGAGCTGGTGTCCACGACCACGGCGCCGCTCCGGCAATGCTGAACGGCTGCCTCCAGATTTGCCTGTACCAGCTCATTGCTGGGCAGGCTGAGAAAAATCACATCGCTTTTTTCCAGCAGCGCTGCGCTGTCCGGCTCAGGCGTACCGCCGGCCGCCGCCAGCTTTTCCAGCGCGGCAGGCACAATGTCAAAGCCGTACACAGGGCAGCCGCTTTTCTCCAGCAGCCGCCGCGCCATGGGAAGTCCCATGTTTCCAAGGCCGATAAATCCAATGTTCATGATCATTCCTCCCACAAATGCAGGTTCCTTTTCCACACAGGCAAACCGCACCTTGCTTACTTCAGCATATCAATGAGCTGCTGGTAATCCGTGTACTTGTCATACACCTTGAGAGCCTTGCTGCGGAATAGCTCCGCGTTCTCCGGCGTCATCTCGTAGACCTCGATGCCGTAGTCATCGACCCATCTCTGCAGCGCCGCCTCGCACTCGTCGCGGGTATACTGCACCTGATAGGTGCAGGCCTCCTTGGCACACTCGTCCACAATGGCCTTCAGCTCATCGGAAAGGCTGTTGTACAGGTCGCCGTTGATGACCATGAACATGATGCCATAGTTGGCCGTCCACGCGGTCACATAGTTCTGCACCTCCTGAATGGAGCTGGCATCGGCAACGGCGATGGGGTTCTCCTGCCCGTCATACAGCTTGGTCTGCAGGCCGGTGTAGACCTCAGCCCAGCCGGCAGTGGTGTAGTCCACGCCCCAGCTCTCATAGGTGGCGATCAGGATGGGAGCGCCGCCGATACGCAGCTTCAGATCGTACAGATCGTCAGGAGTCTTGACAGGGTGCTTGCGGTTGGTGAGGTAGCGGAAGCCGTTTTCGCCAATGCCCAGGCACTTGACGTTGTACTTATCCTCCATAGCCTTCATCAGGTACTTGCCGCCCTCGCCATTGATGAGCTTGCTGTCCACATCGTCATAGCTGTCAAAGAGGAAGGGCAGGTTGGGGATGTTGAACACGGTGTCAAAGTTGCCCCAAATGCCATCGGCCTGGAACGTCACATCGATGGTGCCGTCCATACAGGCCTGCACAGAGTCCGCCGTACTGCCGTTGGTCAGCTGGTCGGAGCAGTAGATGTCCAGCTTCACAGCGCCGTTGGTCTTCTCCTGCAGCAGCTCGCTGAACTTCTCCAGACCGACGTCAAAGTTGGAGCCCTCGGCGCCGGAGGTAGCGGCGGTCCATGTCATCTTGGGGAAGCTGGAATCGCCGCCGCCGTTGCTGTCGCCGTCCGCAGCAGGGGTTTTGCCGCTATCACCGCAGGCAACGAGGCTCAGCGCCATGACAAGCGCCAAAATGAGGGCCAGAAATCTTTTTGCTTTCATAAGTAGTTCCTCCTAAAATAAATCATTTTGATATGGTGCATGCTTGGGCGGGGGCCGCCTGCCTGTACGCAGGCAGGCGGCAAGGGGGGGAGAGAAAGTCATGCGCCAATCAGGCACGTGGTAACTTGCGGGACATAGGTGACCAGCAGCAACACCAGCACAGCCGCCGCGATCATGGGCAGGCACGCTTTGGCCACGCCCTCCACACCGACACGGTGACCGGGGATACGCAGACTGGAGGCGACAAACAGGTTCGTGCCGACCGGCGGCGTGAACTGGCCGATGGCCAGGTTGACCGTGCAGATCATGCCGAATTGAATGGGGTCAATGCCGAACTCCCGCGCGACAGGATACATGATGGGAACGAAAATGTACATATTGGAGTTCGCATCCATAAAGCAGCCGGCAATCAGCAGCACGATGTTGATGATGACCAGGAAGCCGCCCTTGCCGCAGTTCTCCAGCAGAGCCTGGACGCTGGTGGAAATGCCATAGCGCGTGCAGGCGTAGGAGAAGATCGTTGCGCCGCCGATGATGAGCATCAATCCGCCGGTGCTCTTGGCCGTATCATAAAGAAGCTCCACGATATCCTTCCACTTCAGCTTCTTATAGATGACGGTACCGACGAACAGGCCGTACACCGCAGCCACGGCCGCCGCCTCCGTAGCGGAGAAAACGCCGCCATAGATGCCGCCCAGAATGATGACGGGCATCAGCAGCCCCCAGAAGGCGCTCTTGAAGGTGCGCCACACCTCGCGCCAGCCCTTCCAGGGGTGGGCGGGCTTCAGGTGGTGCTTGTGGGCATAGATCTGCACCACGATGATCATGGCAACGCCCATAATGACGCCGGGGAGAATACCGGCCACAAAGATGTCGCCCACAGAAACGCCGGTGAGGGACGCATAGATCACAAACGAAATACTGGGCGGGATAATGACCGCAATAGAGGAAGCGGCAGCCACCACGCCATGTGCGAAGGGGTCGGAGAATTTCTCACGCTCGATCATGGCGGGGATCAGGATAACGCCCAGAGCTGCCACGGTGGCCGCGCCGGAGCCGGAGATGGCGCCGAAGAAGCAGGCCACCACAACGCAGACCATTGCGATGCCGCCGCGCAGGTGCCCCAGCAGCGCGTCAATGAAGGCAATCAGTCTGTCGGAGATCCCGGCTTTCGCCATGATGTTGCCGGACAGGACGAAGAAGGGAACGGCCAGCAGAAGATACTTGCCGATGCCGCCATAGATCTGGCCGGCGATAACATTGATGCCCGTCCCATTATACAGGATGGCCAGCAGCGAGGACATACCCAGAGACAGTGCGATCGGTGCACCCAGAAACAGCAGGATCACAAAAACACCCAGCATAATGGCATACGTCATGCAGCATCGCCTCCCTTCGTCATGTCTGCGCTCTTCAGCTCTTTCAGCTCAGCGATCCCGTCCAGGATGCGCTCCACCGTGTGGATCACCATCAGAAACGCGCCCAGCGGGATAAATGCGTTGTAGATCCAGTCAGGCACAGCCAGCGCCGTGGTGACCTGTCCGCTGGCGATCTTTACCGCGCAGCGATCCCAACCGCTGATGAAAATGATCACACCGAAGACGATCAGGCAGATGTTGGTGATGATCTCAATGGTCAGCTGTGCACGGCGGCTCATCTTGCCGGTGAAGATCGTCATATTGATGAGGCCGCCCTCTTCACCGGCGCACAGGGCGGCGCCGACCATGTAGGCCAGCACCAGCAGCGCTACCACGATTTCCTCGGACCACGAGAGGTTCACATCCGCCTTAAAGATATAGCGGCAGACAACGTTCACCGCTGTTAGCGCCACGCCGATGGCAAGCGCAACAACGATGATCCACTTCTCCGCCACGGCCAGACCTCTCGCCACCCGTTTGTAGGGATTCTTCTTCATTCCATGGACCACCTCTCTCATAGTCATTTCTCAATTTCTCTTTGACGTATCGTCTGCGCAGAGGGATGGACCTGCGTCCGGCATGCCCGGCCCTCTGTACTTTGCATATGTATCTCATACGCTGATCATTTTCAATAAACAATTCTTTCCCAGATCGTGATACCGCCGTGTCCTGGCAAATATTTAACAGCTTCGCAAGTTTTGTTCATGCCGAAAAAATCGTTTAGCATCGAATCGCCGAACATCCGTGCAAAAAACTGTGCAATTCACCGATCCAACGCAGGAGAAAAGCCGGTCTTTTTTCGTAAACTGCTTAAAAAAAGTGCAAAAAGACGGGGCATGCAGGGGAAATGTGCACTTTAGATAGGACATCCTATTTTGCGAAAGCAGGTGCGGTTTGCTCCTTGCGGAAATGCACATTTTTTGATATGATTCATTTACCATCGATTACCATATTACGTTCTTTGTCAAGGCGTCTGCTGCAAGTGGCGGAGGTGATTTTAAGTGGCGCGGAAAGAACTGAGCGATGCGCTGAGGCATGAATTCTTCCGGTCGGGAAGCGTTCTGCGCAGCACCTTCTTTACCATACTGTCCCTGCTGCTGGCCGTTATGCTGCTCTTTCAGATCTGGCTTTACCATAATGCCTACCAGAGGCTGCTCGGCAGTGCACGCGAGAGCGGCGAGGCCTTTCTCACCTTGGCGGCAAAGCTGTCCGATGAAAATTTCGGCAGGCTCTGCGATGCGGCGGAACAGCTGACGTGGAATGATGAGGTTCTGTACGCAGCACTGTTTCCAGACACGCAGGATCGGCCCCGGAACTTCCGGATCGTCACCGAGCTGAAGTCTTTCGCAGCTGACACACGCTACGTCACCGACGTTATTCTGCTGTGCAACCATTATGGCTCCGCCTATTCCTCCGGCGGTGACGTAGGCCTGCTGGCAGAGCTTCCCACGGCAGAAGACTTTTCCGCGCAGGCCCTGGGGCCTGCCGGCGCCTCCAGCGCCACGCTGGTCCGCACGGCATCCGGCACACTGTGCCTGCGGTATCCGTTTATTCCCTGCTCCTATGGATATCTGGGTGAGCTGCTGCTTTATCTGGATGCCGAAGCGCTTTTTTCCTCGTTGTGCAGCAGAGTGGAGCCGCTGGCTGTCTATGCGCCGGACGGTTCCCTGTTGTACAGCAATCTGGATACACCGCTGAAGGCCGGCAGCCGCAACACGCTGGTGGGGATGTCTGCCGCCACAGGACTCACCTTCTGCCACAGCTATACCACGGTGACGCTCCCTCTTGGCGAATATCTGGCATCGAATCATCTGCTGCTCGTGATGGTGATCCTGTTGGCTGTGCTGGTGCTGGCGGCCCTGCTGGTGGCATGGCTGTTCTACCGTCCTCTGCGGAAAACGCTGCAAACACTGCGCAGCAGCGATGAAGCCCTGCCGAAAAACGAGTCTGTCAGCGACTGGGACCTGCTCAACCGCAGTGTTCTCGCCCTTAGCCGCGACACGGTGCAGTTCCGCAAGATCATACAGATCATTTCCCCGTATGTGCTGCGTCAGCTGCTGTGCGAGCTGGTGGACGGTGCGGAGCTGGACGCAGATTCTGTCCGCCAGACACTCGCAAGCCTTCCCGACACGCTGCCGTGCGAAGGGACATTTCTGCTGTTCGTCACGTCCAACCGCGTCACAGGCGTGCTGAATCCGGCAGCCATTGAGCATACCATCAAAAACCTGCAAAATATTCACTTTCCCCGCTGGAGGCTGTATTCCTTTTCCTATCGATACAGCATCCTGACCATTGCCTGTTTACAGGACAAACAGGCGATTGCTGACGGTGAGGCAGAGGATTTGACGCGCGCCATCCATATTTTTACGCGCAGTCTCCCCAACAGCGTGGTCGTCTGCAGCCCGCGGTTCTCCGATCTGCTGCAGATCCACAGCGTGTACCAGGCGCTCCTGTCCGATTCACAGACCAGCGCTGCCCGGCAGGTCTCCCGCGCGGATCTTGAAAAGCGCATCCGCAGTACGGTTGGCGCCATAACGGAGCACTCGGAGGAGGCGGCGTCCACCACGCTGCGTCACCTGCTGTCTACCATCCGGCAAGCGGAGCTGCCCGATCAGGACACGCTGGACTGCTGTCAGATGCTGGCCAGCGAGCTGCAGGAGCTGAATCGCACCTATCGCGGAAAGCTGGGCGCCTTTGCGCCGGAGGGCGATCCGCTCACAGATGCGTACTACGAGCAGCTATGTGCCTATCTGCGCGCGGCGGTACAGGAGATCTTTACCAATCTGGACAATCGTCAGCGCAGATACCTGCTGGCCGCCAAGAAATACGTAGGGGAGCACTACATGGACAGCAGCCTGTCCCTTGACGGCGTTGCCGCCCAGCTGGGCATCAGTCCGTCGTATCTCAGCCGTATTTTCAGTGAGATCGATGGAAAGAGATTCACGCAGTATCTCAGCGACCTTCGCATCGAAAAAGCAAAGCAGCTGCTGGCGGATGACAGCAGGCTGGTACGCGACATCGGTCAGGATGTCGGTTTCCTGACCATCCAGAACTTCATGCGGGTATTTAAGGCCAAAACCGGCGTGACCCCCAGCGAATACCGATCGACGCTGCCGAAAAACAGCTGAGCGATACATCGATCCTGAAACACACATCATAGAACCAAGGAGCCTATTGCCATGACACAGCCGAAGCTCTCTTATCTGAACCTCTACACCACCGATCCTGCGTGGAATCTGGCGGCGGAGCAGTATGTGTTTGACGCACTCCCTCGGGACCGCACCTATTTCATGCTGTGGCAAAACGACAACGCCATCATTATCGGCAAGCACCAAAACGCCGCCGCCGAGATCGACCAGCAATTCGTCCGCGAAAACGGTGTGCGAGTGGTACGACGGCTGTCCGGCGGCGGTGCGGTGTACCACGACATGGGAAACCTGAACTTCACGTTTATCGCCGATGCCGGCAGTATGGAGTCCATCAACTTCAAGCTGTTCTGTCAGCCTGTGGTGGCTGCGCTGGCGGCTCTGGGTGTTCAGGCTGAGGTCAACGGGCGGAACGACATGACCATCAACGGGCAGAAATTCTCCGGCAACTCCCAGTATCTGAAGGAGGGCCGGGTCATGCACCACGGTACCATCATGTTCGACTCCGATCTGGACCGGGTGGCGCAGGCCCTTCATGTGGACCAGGAAAAGATCGCCGCCAAGGGCGTGGTCTCCGTCCGAAGCCGCGTCACCACCGTGCGGCAGCATATGCCCCATCCCGTGGAGCTGGAGGAATTCCGCCGCGTGCTGCTGGACAACATTCTGGCGCAGCAGCCCGGCGAGGAGTATGTCTTTACCGAGGAGGACAAATCGCAGATCGCTCGGCTGCGAGAGCAGCGGTACGCCACATGGGAATGGAACTATGGCCAGTCCCGGGAATGCGAGATGACCAGACAGAAGCGCTTCCCCGCCTGCGGCGGTGTGGAGGCGCATCTGTCCACCGACCGCGGCGTCATCCGGCATATTGCGTTCACCGGCGACTTTTTCAGCGTGGTGGAGCCAGAGGTGCTGGCAGAAAAGCTGGCGGGCGTGCGGCTGGAGGAGCAGAGCCTCCGCGATGCGCTGGCGCAGGAGGATGCGGGCCGCTATTTCAGCGGGCTGAAGAATGAGGAACTGATCGAGCTTCTGCTGTCATAAAGTGCCGCTCACTGCGATCAGCGGTTTGCCCCCCCGACAAGGTGGTTTTCGTTTTGGAGCTGCGCTGCAGGTCGATTCGGAGCTTTCGTTATGCGTACGGTGTGGGAGCTTTCGCGGCAATTTCTGAAAGACTATTCCGTCAGTTCCGGCACCAGATTTCTTAATTGCTTGGCGGTTCAGTCCCTGCATTCTCCTCGTTATCTTTATGGAGGAGGTCATGTTGTGAAACCCCTTACGCCGCAACGGCTTCAAGTTCTTGCCGATAGGGCTCCCTCGATTGGAAGGATTATGACGCGGACACCATCTGCCGGCGGGTGACCTCCAAGGTGTAGCCGGCAGCATCGTGCTGTTCCACAACGCCGCCCTCCACACACCGGAGGCGCTGCCCGCTATCCTCACCTGCCTCATCAACGACGGCTACACCGTCCTCCCCATCTCCCAGCTCATCCTCCCCCCGCCCTGCACCATCGACCACGCCGGCCGACAGTTTCCGGCGGAACAGGTTACAGACTCTCCCACGTCATAAATTATGTAAACCAGAAATACGCCTGTTTATACACTTTTCGCCGCGCCTCGTCTTCTTTTATGTAACCACTTACCCCGCTTGCGCTTCGTCCGCTGACGGCTGCAGAGGAATGGCTGCCGCGCTCTGCTGGAGGGGTGAGCGTATGGTTCTCCGTGTAGAGCAAAGCAAAAAAGCGAAGATCACATAGAAGTTTTTAAGGTTAAACTCTAAAAACTTGTTGCATAACGAAAGTATTTCGGGCATACTAACGATTGCGAGGAGGCGATACCATGGTCAACAGGCCGAATTATATCGAGGCCATCGCGCCTTTTATCGACCAACCGCTGGTCAAGATACTGGCAGGCATCCGTCGCTGCGGTAAATCCACCATTTTCGAAATGCTGGAGGAGCTGCTGCGAAGGGACGTGTCTGTGGATCACATCATCCGCAAGCGGTACACGGAGATGGACATTCCCGAAAGCATTACCGCCAAGCAGATGCATAACGAGCTGTTGGACGCTATGGCGGGCAAGGGGCACTGTTACCTCCTGCTGGATGAAATACAGGAGATCACCGGCTGGGAAAGGGCGGTCAATAGTCTGCTGGAGGGTACGGACGCCGACATCTATGTGACCGGCTCCAACTCCAAACTCATGTCCAGCGAGATCTCCACCTATCTGACGGGACGCTATGTGTCTATCCCCGTCTACACCCTGTCTTTCCGCGAGTACCTGGACTTCAAAGCTAGCAGCGCACTGTCCCAAAAGGAATTGCTGGAGGAATATATCCGCTTTGGTGGCTTCCCCATAATAGCGCTGAGTGAATATGACGCGCAGAACGCCTATCAGATCGTTAACGGCATCTACCACACCGTGGTCTCCCGAGACATTTTGAAGCGTCACCGCATCAACAAGCAGGATATTTTTGATCGTGTGGTGAAATTCATCATCGAAAATGTGGGCAAGACCTTTTCCGCCAATTCGATTTCTACCTTCCTGAAAAGCGAGCACTGCAAGGTCTCAGTGGAGAGCATCTACAACTACCTGCGCTGGCTGGAGCAGGCGTTCATCATCTATCCCTGTGAGCGCTACGATTTGCAAGGAAAAAGCATCCTGAAAACGCAGGAGAAGTATTATCTGGCCGATGTCTCCCTGAAATATGCCCTGTTGGGCTATAACCGCAAAATGCTGGACGGGGCCATGGAGAACATCGTGTTTCTAGAATTGAAGCGACGGGGGTACGATGTGTATATCGGCAAGAATGAAACAAAAGAGATTGACTTCGTGGCCGCCCGTCGCGACGAGCGGATCTATGTGCAGGTTTGCGTCCAGCTGCCGGAGGGCTCTGACCGTGAGGTGGGCAACCTCATGGAGATCAAGGACCATTACCCCAAATATGTTGTCACCCTAAATGACATGGATGTAGGGATTGAAAACGGCATTAGAATCGTGCATCTTCAGGATTTCCTGCTGGCCGAAACGTGGTGAGCAGCAGTTCTCCGTGAACTGCCGCACTTTTGCATCACCGTGGGGCAACGAGGACACCCAGACGCTTATCGACATTCTGGCGCGGTATGGTGTCAAGACCACCTTCTTTGTTGTGGGAGATTGGGCGGAGAAGTACCCGGAGTCCGTCAAAGCCCTGCACGACGCGGGCCACGAGGTGATGAGCCACTCCGATCACCACGACCATTACAACAGTCTGTCCACTCAGCAGATCATTGACGATGTCACCGCCAGCAACGAGCGGATTAGTGCTGTTACCGGCGTGACCCCCACGCTGATCCGTTGTCCCTACGGGGAGTATGACGACCACGTCATCGCCGCCATACGCTCCATGGGTATGGAACCTATCCAGTGGGATGTGGACTCCCTGGACTGGAAGGACTACGACGCGGATACGATATGCAGGCGCGTAACATCCAAGGTGCAGCCGGGGAGCATCGTGCTGTTCCACAACGCTGCGCTGCACACGCCGGAGGCCCTGCCTGCCATTCTCGACTGCCTGATCAACGACGGGTATACCGTTGTGCCCATCAGTCAGCTGATCCTCGATCCGCCCTACACCATCGACCACACCGGCCGGCAATTCCCGGCGGAAACAGTTTCCACTACATAAGCACGACATGGGGGCACCTAAACAGTGCCCCCATTGATCTTCGACCTGAAAGCCGCATCTGTTCGCACGCTGATCCATCTGTCAGAGACAGCAACTCCTCGGCAATGTCCATATTCTCAAAGCGAAGCGCGTCCGTATCCCTGAGGCCAAAGGTCAAAAAGTCCACATTACCAGTCACTCCTTTCTTGATTTTTGGGGCAAACGAAAAGAGCAGCTGTTTTCTATGCGAAAATAGCTGCTCTTTTCTAATATTTATATACTTCAACTGTTATCTGTTCAAATTTCTCTCAATCCATCCGTGCATCTGTTTATCAATTTTGAAATAGGACATTGTGCCTCCGCCATCAATCCAGTCATAGTTCGGATAGAAGGAGATAAAGAAGCGCAAGCCAGAGGCGGTTTCGATTCGGAGATTTCTTCGATCATCGGCAAAAGCAGTGTGCGCTTCCTGTTGATTTTCTTCGGGGATACCATCAAATACTTCCGTCTGGAAATCATCGTTTCCATAACTCACAAGTGTAATCGTCATGTGATAGAACTCAGTGATTTCCTGCCGATTTGTTACCGGTGAGCCAACTTCTTGTTCGTTGTTCCACTTCATTTCTGTAATGGATGCAATATCGTCTGCGCTCTCAATGCCATACACGCGATAAAGCTCGGTGAACGAACAGTTTGTGTTGCTGTCAAACTGATAGAAGTTGCAGAACAGCGCGGCATACCATGTGTCACCGTCTCGCAGAACATATACGCCATCACAAACAGCAGGTGCATACCGGTATAGCTCGATGTCAGTCTGGCTGACAGTGCTTTTATAGCCAATGCCTCCGTCAGATTTCAGGTAGGAAATGTGTTCGCCAGCCATATCGGCGGTGATTTCAGGCGGCAGACCATACTTCTCAAGCGCCTCCGGAAGTTTGACAGCCTCGTAAAATTTGCCGTTGTACTCAAGTGCGGCAATGTTCTGCACGGGATCTTGGGTGTCAGGACCTCCCTTATGGTGAAGCACAGGAATGGCGATAGTCACCGCCAGACACAGGCAGGCTGCAACAACTCCCCATTTAACCCACTTGCGCTTCGGCTTCGCATTGGTGCGGACATTGTTGGTTTCCTCGATAATATCATCGTTCAGCATATTCAAAGCGTCACTGATGTGTTCTTTCTTCATAGCTCATAGCCCTCCTTTTCCAAGTATTCTTTCAAACCTTGCCTTGTTCGGTAGAGCATACTCTTGACCTTCGGTTCACTCATGCCGTAGTAGTCTGCGACTTCTCGGATAGGATCCGCAAAGTAGTATCTGCCGACAAAAGTGTTTCGTGCTTCTGCCGGGAGCGTGTAGAGATAGGTATTGATCGCTTCCGCAAGCAGTTTCAATTCTATGCTCTGCTCCGTGGTTTCGCTGCCGGAAATACAATCCTCCAGCTCGGAAAGAGAGCCTGCATATTCCGAGTGCTTCCGTTTATCCCTGTTGCGTGTGCGGAACGCATCAATGGATAGTTGACGTGTGATTTTTCCTAAATAAGTGGAGAGGACGCTTGGCTTATGCGTTGGCATGGAGTTCCACGCCTTTAAGTAGGTATCGTTGACGGTTTCCTTGCTGTCCTCCCAGTCGGAGAGGATATTGTAGGCGATCTTTGAAAGATACCGCCCATATTTCCGATCCGTTTCGCTGATGGCACTCTCATCTCTTTCCCAGTATAAGTCAACGATCATTTCATCCTGCATGGGCGAACCTCCTTTCTCATCTGCTGTCAGGTTCCTTCACTATATATCCCGACAAAAATCGGATTTGGTTTCACGATTTTCAAAATTTCTTCAAAAAAATTACAGCAGATATTTGTGAACGCTTCTACCCATGCCGTTTACGCTGTTTTTCTTCACTGCTTCAGTAGCGGTACATCGGCACGTTATCCTCCGTATCGGCACGTTCCTCCATCAGAGATTTGAACGCATCGGGGCCTTCACGCCATTCCTCTCGCGGCAGCGGATTTGATCGCAGCAGGGCGTACAGGTGCTCTGCCAGCTCTGTTTTGCCCTGCTCGATGGCGGTCTGGATAAGGTATAGGTGTTGCTATGCAGAGTTTTCTGCTTTCATTCGTACCGCTGTGTCTATGCCTGCCCGGCCGGCCCCTCCGGCGGCAGCCAGCGTTTGCCTCCCAGCCGTATCAGATACAGCAGACCCCGGACGCACAGCTCCGTGCACATGGCCGCCCACACGCCGGGCAGTCCCCACCGGGGCGCGGCCAGCCACGCCAGTGGCAGGCGGATGCCCCACATGGTGCCCAGATTGAACAGTGTGGGCACCAGTGTGCTGCCTGCACCCTGAAATACGCCGCCGGCCACGATGGACGCGCCGTACATAGCCTCGGCAAAGGCCTCGATACGCAGGACGCGGGTGCCCAGGGCGATGATGTCGCTGTCCGGCGTCAGTATCGCCATCATCTGCGGGGCGAAGGCGTACAGCAGCCCGCCGGTGACGACCATGACAACGATACCCAGCAGTACCGTGACCCAGCCCAGGCGTCTGGCCATGCGGCGGCGTCCCGCTCCCACGCTCTGCCCCACCAGCATGGCCGCGGCACTCTGGATGCCGTAGGCGGGCATATAGCACAGGCTTTCCGCCGTGACAGCAAAGGAGTTTGCAGCGATAGCCACGGTGCCCAGGGGCGCCACGATGGCGGTGGACACGATCTGCGCGGTGGACAGTATCACCTTCTCCGATGCCACTGGCGCCGCGATGCGGAGCACCATGCGCAGCTGTGTGCGGTCAAGGTGCAGACGCTCACCCTTCTCCAACCGCAGCGCCGGGCTGCGGCGCAGGACGAAATACAGCAGGTACAACCCCACCGCCAGCTCCGCAAGGCCAGTGCCCAGGGCGGCGCCCGCTGTGCCCAGTCCCGCGCCGGGCAGGGATAGTGCGCCCAGCCGGATGGTACCGGTGGGGAAAATAAGCAGGGTGTTGAACACCACATCCAGCGCACACATGAGCACCATGCAGACACCGGGCGTGCGCATATTGCCGGTGGCCTGCAGCTGTCCCGCCGCCACGTTGTCCAGCTGGAGGGCGGGCAGGAACAGACTGTACACCAGGAAATAGGCAGAGGCATCCCGCCAGATCTCCTGCTCCGCCCGCAGCAGCCGGGGCAGCGGCGCAGACAGTGCCGCCGCCAGTGCCGCCATGACCACGCTGAAGGCCAGGCACAGCACCAGCGCCTGCTTGAGGATGTTGCGCGCCTCGGCCAGGCGGCCGCCGCCCACCCGCTGCGCCGTCAGCACGTTGAAGCCCATAGCTGCCGCGTAGGACAGCCCTCCGAACAGCCAGGTGGTGGAGGCCACCAGCCCTACTGCCGCCGACTGGGACGCGCCCAGGCGGCCCACCATGGCCGCGTCGATATATTGCATGATAATAGTGGCCAGCTGTGCCATGATGGCCGGCCAGCTGAGCTGCAGCGTCAGGCTGATCTGCTGCCGGGTGGACAGCGGCGCGCCGCTGCGCAGCAAAGCCAGATGATCCGTTTTCAAGGGTGTCCCTCCATAGAGCTTGTTTTTTCACTGTACCATCGATTGACAAGGACAAACAAGTCCTTGTCAATCGATGGTACCACGGACGCGCGCTTTTCGCAACCCCGGCGTGGCGGAGCACCGTGATATACAGCATATAAATGTGCGGGTACAGTCCGTTGTCCGGGCGTCCAATACCCGGCCGGGCTTGTTCAGGCCGCGCAATATGGTACAATGCCCGTAAAGAATATCGGCGGGACCGTATCCCGCGAAAAGAGGACAATATGGAGTATCGTGTTCTGCCCCACGGCGGGGAGAAGGTCAGCGCCATCGGCACGCAGCCAGAGGAGTTCGCCGCCATGATCACCGACCGCCTGCAGCTTGAGCTGCGGAATAACTGAACTGACCGACCGGCCCCACGGCTATGCCGTGGGGCCGGTTTTACTTTACTGGCACATCAGAAACGCTTTCAGCGCCAGCTGGAAGGTCAGCATCTGCTCGCTGTCGTTATAGTTCAGATCCAATATCTCGGCAATACGGTCCAGCCGGTACAGCAGCGTGTTCCGGTGGATAAACAGCGCCTTGGAGGTCTTTACGGAGTTCTGACAGTTGTTGAAATAGGTTTCCAGCGTGTACAGCAGCTGGGTGTTGTGCTCCTCGTCGTACGCCAGCAGCGGCTTGATCCGCTGGATCAGCGCCAGTTTCGCATTGGGTGAGTCATAGATGAGTTCGCAGAGAATATACCGGCGGTAAGTGGCAATACGCTCGTCGCATATCCTGCTGGCCAGATCCACCGTGCGGAGCGCCTGGGAATAGCTGCGGCAGAATTCCGCAAGCGAGGGCACAGGGTCACCGATGCCGAAGATCACACCCCGATCCTGCCCCTTAGCGCTGAGCATCTTCATCAGGTCCCCGCAGTACTCCCGCACCAGCGCCACCTGCTCATACACGGGCAGGCTCTCGCTCTGCTGCAGCACAAGGATCACGTTGTTGTACTTGGCGAAAGCATAGCTGATATTCCCGGACAGCATCTCCCACTTGTCCGCCAACTGGCTGCGCAGCAGGGCGCTGGTGCCCAGCCATTCTGACGTCTGCAGCAGCCGGTTCTGCTCGGTGAAGGAGATCAGCGCACAGATATAGGGCGAATACAGCGGGATATTGCAGTAGTTGGCGGATTTGACGATCTCGCCGTAGGACAAAGCTCCCTCCGTCACCAGGCCGTCCAGGAAGTGGCTGATCTCCCTCCTGGAGGATGAACCCCCGCGCTTTTTGATCAGCACCAGCGTACAGGCGGCGGCAATACGTCGGTACAATGTGTTCTCATTCTCGGTCAGCGGCGCATTGGCGGGGCGGATCGCGCCCAGATACCCCATGATCTCCTGCTCGGAGTGGATGGGATAGATGTGCACGCACTTGTCCTCCTGCTGTAAGGGATAGATCCCGGCGGACAGACCTGCTGTCCGCAGTTTTTCTACCTCCTTGACGCGCTCCGGCACGGAGAACAGCACCTGCCCCACAGCCAGTTCTTCCCGCAGCCCCGGCTGCAGCATCTGGGAAACGCACTGTATCTTCCGGCTCGGTGTCATATACAGCAGCGGCACGTGAAGCAGCGGGCCGCACTTTTTCAGCAGATATTCCACCTCCGCGTGTCCCTGCAGCACATCAAACATGGCCTGATACACCATCTGCAGCGCCTGTTCCTCGTTGATGCCGTAAACATATTTGCTGACGGCTTCACTGATCTCAGATAGGGAGGTGTGGTAGGGAATACGCATCAGCGGGAAGTGCAGCTCATCGGCCAGCTGCAGCATAGCGGGCGGTATCTCATGAAAATACCGTTTCATTTTAATAATAAGGCCGCCGGAGCCGCTGCCGGCCAGATCCCGCAGCACCTTCTCCTGCTTTACCGGGTCGTCCAGCAAAAAGTAGCCCGTAGTCAGCATGATCTCTCCGGCACGCATCCAATTGACCATCTCCGGGTTATCGAACATCACTGCGCCGGATATGGTGCGCGCCAGGCCGTCCGCACCGGCGGCCACCTCCACCACCCGCAGCTCATTCTGTTTCAAAAGCTCCCGCAGCGTCATAAGTACGCCTCCCTTCGGCAAAACACCAAAACACCCCCTATTTTGATGATACCATTATACCCCATAAGTGTAAACCGCCTTTTGTGCAGACGCACAAAAAACCGGGCGCGAATTTGTGCCGTGCGGCGGGCATGGCCGAGGAAATCGTGCTACCCTATAGGTGAAAATACTTCAGGCCGCAAAAGAGGGAGCACATGAAAATTACTGTTCTGACCTGGTGCGTCAGCTTTTTACCTATACTGCTGCTGATTATGCTGCTGGCGGTTTTCCGCGTATCTACCGCCCGCGCCGCAGGTGTGACACTGCTGCTGACCGTACTATCCGCCTTAGTAGTGTACAAAGCGGACATACAGCTGGTACTGTTCGAGAGTCTGAAAGGCGTGTGGAGCACAGCCACCATCCTATATATCATCTTCCCCGCGCTGCTGCTGTACGAGCTCATCGCCGCCTCCGGCGCCATAGATGTGATGAACGACACCATGCGGCAGCTGAGCCCCCACGAGCTGTTCCGCATCCTGACAGTAGGCTGGGTATTCGTGGGATTTCTGCAGGGTATCACCGGCTTCGGCGTTCCGGTCGCCATATGCGTCCCCATGCTGGTGGCGCTGGGCGTCCGTCCTACCATGGCGGTCATCATCGCCCTGCTGGGCCAAGCCTGGGGCAACACCTTCGGCACGCTGGCTGTGGCCTGGGACGTGCTGGTGCAGATCTCCGGCATCACCGGCACGGAGCTGCATCTGACTGCCCGCTACACCGCCTTGCTTCTGTGGATACTGAACCTGGCCGCCGGCGCATTGATCTGCTGGCTGTATGACCGGGGCCGCGGGCTGCGGCAGGGCGCTGTGTTTGTCCTTGTGATCTCCCTGATACACGGCGGCGGCGAGCTGTTGGTCGCACAGTACAACGCCTCCATCGCGGCCTTTATCCCCGCCACCGTGGCTATGGCCGCCATACTCCCCCTGTCCCGTCTGCCCATGTACCGCAGAGCATACGCCTGTGAAGGCAGCCCCATGATGGTACGCCGGACCTCCGCGACAGGCGCGGAAAAGCCTCGCGGCGCCGTCTGGCTGTACTTTGCCCCCTATATGGTGCTGATCCTTGTTACCGTAGTACTTCTGGTGATCCCACCCGTCCACGAGGCGCTGAGCCGCTGGAGCGTGGGGTTCGCTTTCCCCGAGACCCGCACCGCCTACGGCATCGTCAATGCTGCCACGGCCAAGTACTCTCCCTTCCACCCGCTGGTGGATTCCGGTACCGTACTGCTGCTGACCTGTATCATCAGCTACGCCCTGCTCCATGGCCGCGGTCTGCTGAAGCGTTCACAGCTCCGCGTCATGCTGTCACGGACGCTGCAGAAAACAAGACCCGTAGCCGTGTCCCTGATCCTGCTGCTGATCATCTCCAAGCTCATGAGCGGCAGCGGCCAGACGCTGGTGCTGGCGCAGGGCATCACCCACGTCATGGGTCGGTGGTACGCGCTGCTGGCCGGCGTGCTGGGCGTGATAGGCTCCTTTGTCACCGGCAGCAACATGTCCTCCAACATCCTGTTCACCGATGTACAGGTGAATGCAGCCGCCGACCTCGGCGTCAGCAGCAGCCCCCTGCTGGCGGCGCAGACCGCCGGCGCCTCCGCCGGCAGTATGATCTCCCCCAGCAAGATCATCCTGGGCACCACAGCCGGCGGCGTACCCGGCGAAGAGGGCACGGTACTGCGCTTCACGCTGCTGACGGCAGCGATCCTCACTTTGGTCACTGGGGTGATCTGCTGGATCATCCTGTAATAAGAAAGGAGAGCAAATCGTGAAAACTTTGTTCCGCAATGGCAGCATCCACACCATGAACGGCACAGAGGTCGTTCATTCCCTGCTGGTGGAGGACGGCCGCATTCTGGATGTGAACTGCGATGTCCCCGCTGGCGAGTGTCAGGTGGTGGACCTGCACGGTAAAACCGTGCTGCCCGGCTTCCACGACAGCCACGAGCACTTCCTCTGCTATGCCACGGATAAGGAGAAGATCAACTTCTTCGGTATCCGCTCTCTGGAGGAAATGGCCGAGCGCACCCGCCGGTACATCGCCGACCGCGGCATCAAAAAGGGCGAATGGATCCAGGGCGGCGGTTGGAACGAAAATGAGTTCGACGTGCCTGTGCTGCCCTCCCGGCAGGATCTGGACAAGTTCTGCCCGGACAACCCCGCCATCTTTACCCGTACCTGCTGCAGCGTGGCCGTGGCCAACACCGCCGCGCTGAAGGCCGCCGGCATTTTTGATGATATTCCCACGCTGCAGGACGGTCACATCGTGGTGGATGAAAACGGCGTCCCCACCGGCATGCTCCACGAGCGCGCCCGGCACCTGGTCTATGACATCCTGACCAAGTACACCAAGGAACAGCTGAAGCAGTTCATCCTGGACTATCAGAAGGATCTGCTGTCCACCGGCCTGACCACCGTACAGACCGACGACTTCAAGCTGTGGGACGCCACTATCGATGACATTCTGGCCGCCTATGAGGAACTGGACAAAGAGGGCAAGCTGAACGTGCGCTTCATCCAGCAGCTCCGCCTCATCACCGACGCGCAGCTGGAGGACTACCTCCACCGCCACAGCGGCCGCACCGGCGACGGCAGCGAGTTCTTCAAGATCGGTGCCTTCAAGCTGCTGCCCGACGGTTCCCTGGGCGGAAAGACCGCCGCGCTGCGTGAGCCCTATGAGGGCGACCCGGAAAATAAGGGCATCTTCGTCTATGACGAGAAGGTGTTCTATGACCTGCTGGAAAAAGCCTACCGCAACGGCCTGCAGCTGGCCATCCATGCCATCGGTGACTATACCATGGACGTGATTTTGGACTGCTATGAAAAGATCGCCGCCAAGTACCCCAAGCCCGATCCTCGGTTCCGCATCATCCACTGTCAGATCACCAGCGAAGATATTTTGGACCGCTTCGCCCGCAACGGCGTTTTGGCGGACATCCAGCCCCTGTTCATCCGTGCGGATATGGAGATCGCCGAGGAACTGCTGGGCAAGGAGCGTGTCTCCACCTCCTACGCCTGGAAGACCATGCTGGACAAGGGCATCCACGTTTCCGGCAGCTCCGACGCCCCTGTGGAATCCTTCGACCCCATCCTGGCTATCCACTGCGCCGTCACCTCTCAGAATTTGGATGGACAGCCTGCGGGTGGCTGGCTGCCGCAGCAGAAGCTGACCGTGCAGGAGGCCGTGGCGCTGTACACCACCGGCTCCGCCTACACCAGCTACGAGGAAAACGTCAAGGGCAAGCTATGCCCCGGCTATCTGGCGGACTTCATCGTCCTGTCCCAGGACATCTTCTCCATCCCGGAGAATGAGATCGTCAACACCAAAGTTGAGCAAACCTACTTGGGAGGTAAGTTGGTATATTCCCGTTGACATCCCCTTTCCCACGCATCAGAATAAGACGATACAAGAGAGGAGAGAATCATGAAAAAGAAAAGAAATCTTATCGGTGTATGTCTGGTGGCCGTTCTCATGCTCGCTCTGACCGTTATCGGCTATGCTGCCGGTGACGGCGAAGCGGCACCGGAGTACGGCGCATGGTGCCTGGTCCCCCCGCTGGTCACCATCGTCCTGGCCTTCGTTACCAAGCAGACCATCATCTCCATGTTCATCGGCATCTGGGTAGGTGCTACCATCATCCATCACTTTAACCCCATCGACGGCCTGATCGGCAGCTTCACTGGGTACCTGGTGCCCTCTATTGCCGACAGCTGGAACGCGGGCATGCTGATCATCATGGCGCTCATTGGCGGCTTCATGTATATGCTCAGCGCCTGCGGTGGCGCGGAGGCCTTCGGCCGCTGGGCCGAGAAGGTGGCTAACAACCGCAAAAAGAGCCAGCTGCTGGCATGGATCGCCCCCTTCGTATTCATCTTCAATCAGGGCTGCCTGCTGGTGGGCGTCATCATGCGTCCCGTCACCGACAAGACCCATATCTCCCGCGTAAAGCTGGCCTACATCACCGATGCCATGGGCGCACCGCTGGTCTCTATGTCCCCCATCAGTGATAACGGCGTGTACCTGGTGGGTCTGCTGGCCGCCGAGATCGCCGCCCTGAACCTCACCGGCGTGGGTGCCTATGACCTGTATTTCGGTATGTTCCAGTTCAACCTGTACGGTGTGTTCTCCGTCATCACCGTCCTGCTGGTCATCCTGTTCGGTCTGGATGTCGGCCCCATGTACAAGGCCGAGAAGCTGGCTATCGAGACCGGCAAGACCTACAGCGACACCGACAACCTGATCGCCACTCCCCCCGAGACCGACTTCGCCGAGGACTGCAAGCTGAGCATGGCCAACTTCCTGGCCCCCATGATCACTCTGATCCTCACCATCTTTGCCGTGGTGTTCTACACTGGCCAGATCTGGGTCAACGGCTTCATTGGCTGCTTCGGCCACGCCAATATCCAGATGGCCATCGCCATGTGCTTCCTCACCGGCTCCATCGCCGCCGGAATCGTGGGCATTAAGTCCAAGCTCATTACCCTGGGCGGTGCCATTGACAAGTGGACGAAGGGTGCGGCCAGCATGATGCAGGTCATTATGATCCTCGTGTGTGCGTGGAGCATCAGCGGTCTGACCAAGTCCATGAACATCGGCCAGTTCCTCACCGGCGTGGTGCAGGATTCTATCCCCGCGGCGCTGATCCCCGCCATCCTGTTCCTGATCGGCGTGGTGGTGTCCTTCGCCACCGGCAGCTCCTGGGGCGTCTGGGCCCTGGGTATGCCCATCGCCCTGCCCATGGCCAACGCAATGGGTATCCCCCTGACTCTGGCTATCGGCGCGGTCGTTTCCGGCGGTCTGTTCGGTGACCACTGCTCCCCCATCTCCGACACCACCATCCAGTCCTCCACCAGCGCCTGCTGCGACCATCTGCAGCACGTAAAGACCCAGCTGCCCTATGCCTTGACGGTTGGTATCTCCTCCCTGATCGGCTTCCTGTTCGCCGGACTGGTGGCTCCCGTGCTGGCTCTGCCCGTGACCCTGGTGTGCATCATTGCCGCCCTGTTGGTCATGAAGAACATCTCCCGCAAACAGGCCGCTGTGGCTGCCTGAGTGATCTCCCTTACCTCCCCTCAAAAAGGAAACCGTCCACCAGGGCGGTTTCCTTTTTGCTCTCCGGCCGCAAAAGGACCGTCCAACGTCCGGCTGGCTTTATGTACATCGGAGCCCTTGCTTTTTGGCAAAATGCAGACTATACTAAGGGCGAAAAGCTGAAACGCACCTGTGGAGAGGAGGCAGCATAGATGAGGGAGATGTGTCAGACTTTCGGCATAACAGCGCTTGGCGAGACCGTGGAAAGCTGGACACTGGAAAATGAGTTTCTGACAGCGGAGGTGCTTACCTACGGCGCAACGCTGCGGCGGCTGGTATTCGGCGGTGTGGATGTGGTGCTGGGCTATGACACCCTGTCGGAGTATGAGCGAAACGACGGCTATGTCGGCGCGACAGTGGGCCGGGTGTGCAACCGAATCGGCGGGGCGTCCTTCGGACTGAACGGCAAGACGTACCCACTGGCGAAAAACGACGGAGGGAACCACCTCCACGGGGGCGCGCGGGGATTTGACAAATACATCTGGGCGGCGGAGTTGCTGGAGGACGGCCTGCGGCTGCGCCGTTTGTCGCCTGACGGGGAGGAGGGGTATCCCGGAACGTTGGCGGTGTCGGTGACGTATCGGCTGGCCGGCGAGTCGCTTCGGATCGAATACGAGGCGGAAAGCGATGCCGACACCCTGTGCAGCCTGACCAACCACAGCTATTTCAACCTGAACGGCGGCGGTACGGCTATGGCGCATACGCTGACGTTGGCGGCGGGGACGTATCTGGAGACGTCTCCCGGCTGCCTGCCCACGGGGCGGGCGCTGCCGGTGGCGGGGACGCCCTTTGACTTCCGCGCAGCTAAAGCTGTCGGCCGGGACATCGATACGGCGGCGGAGCAGCTGCGGCTGGTGAACGGCTATGACCACCATTTCTGCGTGGACGGGGCCGGTCTGCGCCGTGCGGCGGTGCTGCGGGGCGACAGCAGCGGCATCGCCATGACGATGGACACCACCTCTCCCGGTGTGCAGCTGTATACGGCCAACTGGCTGTCCCGGCGCGACGGAAAGAATGGGGCGGTATATGAGCCCCGCTGCGCCGTGTGTCTTGAGCCGCAGTTCCCGCCGGACGCGGTACATCACCCGGACTTTCCCCAGCCGCTGCTGCGGCGGGGCGAAGTATACCGGCACTGCACGGTATACTCCTTTTCAAAATAACAACACATCCCCCGTGCAGCGTATCTGCGCGGGGGATGTGTTGTTATTATTGCGCTCAGCCCATGACCACGCGTACCTGCACCTCTGTGCCGGGTGCGGCCGGGGGAAGCACATTCCCGGTGATGGGTGTTCCATCCACGGCGATGGAAGCGATTCCCTTTTCTACGTGGTGAGGATTCTCTACAGTGATGCGGTAGACTGCACCGCGGTAGCGGCGCTTGACGGTATAGCCTGCCCATTCCGCGGGGATACAGGGATCGATGGCAAGGCCCTCCAGCGTGGGCTGCACGCCGAGAATGGCCTGCGAGATGCTGACGAACGTCCAGGCTGCCGTGCCGGTGAGCCAGCTGTTCTTGTCCTCGCCGAAGGTGGGCGCGTCCAGAATGGTCCAGTCGCCCGTCTCGCGGAGGTAGGCGTCCGTTCCGGCAATGAGCCACAGCGGGTCATCGTTAAAGCCGCTGCCCACAGCCAGGTTGCCCTTCTTGGTCAGGGGCTGGTACTGGTGATAGGCGCTGCCGTCGGGGAACTGGGTGGCGGCAATGTCCAGGATGCGTTCCCTCGCCCGCTGGGGGATCATGTGGACGACGCCCAGCAGGTCCTGACAGGAGTCACGGAAGCCCATGCCCAGGCCCAGCAGCAGGGACCGGGATGCGCCGGGGGCCAGCGACAGCGTGAACTGCATGGCGCCTACCGGTGCCCAGCCGTGAGCCACGCTGCCGGTGCAGGCACCGTTTTTTACCGCCTGGGGCTTTATCCTGGCGGTGATGATGGTGCCCACGCAGGTGTTCGCCATCGGCTATTATAAGTTTATGATACAGCTGAAGCTGATCGACACCTACTGGCCGCTGATCATCCCGGCCATCACCACGCCGGTGGTGGTGTTCATCATGTATTTCCTCCTTTCCCGCTATATCGTGGAGGGCGTGTCGCTGGGAAGCGTCAAGGGATGAGCCGTACCGTATTTCCGCCTTCCAAATGTCCAAATGGATAACTGCAAAAGAGCCGCTTATTCCGGTCTGGGAATAAGCGGCTCTCGACCTTTTCACGCGCGATGAATTTTCAGCGTGCCCCGGTGTTCTCTGTGCTCATATCCGGATGTCCCCGTCAGCGGCCTGCGCCTGCCGAAGCAGCGGCGTGCAGGCATCCAGAAATTTCCGTACCTGCTGCGGGCACCGCCCGATATACAGCCGCGGCTCCATCAGCTGCTCCAGCTCCGACCGGCTCAGTCCGAAGACCGGATCGCCTGCCAGCCGGTCCAGCAGGTCGCAGGGCAGACCTTCCTTCATGCGCTTTGTTGCTGCCATAGAGTGTCTCCGAATGACCTCGTGCAGCTGCTGCCGGTCGCCGCCCCGCTTCACCGCCTCCATCATCAGGTCCTCCGTGGCCAGGAACGGCAGATATTCCCGCAGGGTGCGATTTACGATCGCCTCGTTGACGTGCAGACCCGCCGTCACGTTTTGGCACAGCCGCAGTACTGCGTCGATGCACAAAAAACCCTCCGGCATGGCGATGCGCCGGTTGGCAGAGTCGTCCAGCGTTCGCTCCAGCCACTGGACGGAAGCGGTCATAGGCGCGTTCATAGCGTCGGCTATCATATAGCGGCTGAGAGAGCAGATGCGTTCACACCGCATGGGATTGCGCTTATAGGCCATGGCGGACGAGCCGATCTGATCCGCCTCGAAGGGTTCCTCCAGCTGCCGGTCATGCTGCAGAAGGCGGATATCGTTGGCCATACGATAGGCGCTCTGGGCGATGCCGCTGAGACAGCCGAGGATGCGGCTGTCCGTCTTCCGGGGATAGGTCTGTCCGCATACCGGGAAGCAGGCGGAAAAGCCGAACTCCGCCGCGATGCGGCGGTTCATCTCGTCGATCTTTGCCTCATTGCCGTCAAACAGGTCCATGAAGCTGGCCTCTGTGCCCGTGGTGCCCCGGCAGCCCAAGAACCGCAGTGCGGACAGTACATGGTCCAGCTCCTCCACGTCAGCGAGAAAGTCCTGCATCCACAGGACAGCGCGTTTGCCCACGGTCACGGGCTGTGCCGGCTGGTAGTGTGTATAGCCCAGGGCAGGCGTGTCGGCATATTTTTTCGCGAAGGCCGCCAGGTTGTTCAATACGGTCAGCAGCTGTGCGCGCAGATAGACAAGGCCATCCCGGTACAGGATCAGGTCGGCGTTGTCGGTCACATAGCAGCTGGTGGCCCCCAGATGGAGGATCCCCGCCGCCGACGGCGCCGCCTTGCCGTAGGCGTATATGTGTGCCATCACATCGTGGCGTACCTCTCGCTCCCGTTGGGCGGCTACATCATAGTCGATGTCGGTGATATGCGCCTCCAGCTCGGCGACCTGCGCTTCGGTGATGGGCAGACCTAACTGGCACTGGGCGCGGGCCAGCGCCGTCCACAGCCGCCGCCAGGTCTGATAGCGGCTGTCGTCGGAAAACAGGTGCAGCATATAGTCCGAGGCATAGCGGGATGCCAGCGGGGAGCTGTACATATCGTGAGACATAACGGTCCTCCTTGTTTATCGGATGATCAGGCTCTCTCGCTCGGCGCCCACGGAGACATACCCGATATGGCAGCCGATGGCCTGCTCCACATACTCCACATAGTCCCGCGCCGCCTGGGGCATATCCGCCCATGTACGCACGCCGGAGATATCGCAGCCCCAGCCCGGCAGGTATTCCATGACAGGCTTGGCCCTCTCCAGCACGGCAGGGAAGGGGAATTCGTGGGTGAGCTCGCCGTCGATCTCATAGGCGGCGCAGACCGGGACCTCGTTCATGTAGCTGAGGATATCCAGCTTGGTCAGCGCGATATTCGTCGCGCCCTGTACCTCCACGCCATAGCGTGTGGCCACCAGGTCAATGGGGCCTACCCGGCGGGGGCGGCCCGTCTTGGCGCCATACTCCGCGCCGGCCTCCCGCAGCTTTTCCGCGTCGGCGCCGAACCACTCGCAGGTGAACGGCCCCTCGCCCACGCAGGAGGAATACGCCTTCACCACGCCCACCACTTCGTCGATCTTTGCTGTGGGCAGCCCCGCGCCGATAGGCGCGTAAGCGGCGATAGTGTTGGAGGAGGTGGTATAGGGATAGATACCGTAGTCCAGGTCGCGCAGCGCGCCCAGCTGTCCCTCAAACAGAATGGCCTTGCCCTCTGCCTGCGCCTGCCGCAGATACCGCCCGGTGTCCGCTACATAGGGCCGGACCTGCGCGGCATACGTCTCCAGCCACGCGGTCATCTCCGCCATGGTATAGCCCTTGGCACCATAGACCCTCTGCAATATGAGATTTTTCCATTCCAGCAGGTCCTGTAAATGCGCCATCAGGCGATCAGGATACAGCAGCTCACCGGCCTGAATGGTCTTTTTCTGGTACTTATCGGAGTAGAACGGCGCGATGCCCTGCTTGGTGGAGCCGTACATCTTGTCCTTCAGCCGCGCCTCCTCCAGCGCGTCCAGCTCCCGGTGCCACGGCAGCAGCAGGGAGACCCGGTGGCTGACCATCAGGTTTTCCGGGGAGATGCTGACGCCCGCCGCGCGGAGCGTCTCCATCTCCGTCACCAGGTTTTCGCAGTCCAGCGCCACACCGTTGCCCAGAATATTCATCACGCCGGGGCGGAACACGCCGGAGGGCAGCAGGTGCAGGGCGAATTTGCCCATATCGTTGATAACGGTGTGCCCGGCGTTGCCGCCGCCCTGATACCGCACCACCACATCATACTGCCCTGTCAGATAGTCCACCATGCGGCCTTTTCCCTCGTCGCCCCAGTTGATACCTACGATCGCGCAATTTGCCATGTTCGCTGCCTCCGTTCCGTGTTATTTTCAAACGACGGTTCATTATACGCGCAGCAAGATAATAAGTAAAACATCGATTTAATATATGGCGTATAAGCGAATTTAATAGCAAAGCGCACCCAGCACAACTGTACTGCGCCGGATCAAAAGCTGAAAGGCACACCCCATTGGGGTGTGCCTTTCGCATTTACTCTTGCAGGAGCTGTTCCAGCGCGGCCATCCGCAGGCATACGCAGAATACCTCCATGGCTTTCTCCAGCTCCTCCACCGGCGGCAGGGAAGGCGCGATGCGGATGTTGCTGTCCTGCGGGTCGACGCCATAGGGGAAGGTGGCGCCCGCGCCAGTCATGGTCACGCCGGCCTCCTTGCATAGCGCCAGCGTTCGTTTGGCCAGCCCCGGCAGGGTGTTCACGGATACGAAATAGCCTCCGGTGGGCTTTTGCCACGCGGCGATGCCCAGCGGTGCGATCTCCCGCTCCAGGCAGCGCAGCACGCACCGGAACTTAGGCCGCAGTATGGCGGCGTGCTTCTGCATCAGCGCCAGCGTGTGTGCCTTATCCTGCAAAAACAGTACGTGGCGCAGTTGGTTGACCTTGTCGTAGGAGATCATTTGGATATCCATCAGCTTTTCCATATACGCCAGATTAGCCGTCGACGCGGCCATGACGGATATGCCCGCGCCGGGCAGGGTGATCTTGGAGGTGGAGGCGTACTCGAACACCATGTCCGGGTTCCCCGCCTCGCGGCAGAGGGTCAGTATGTCGTCAAAGGGCACGAACGGGCCCTCAAACTCATGCACGCAGTAGGCGTTGTCCCACATCAGCAGAAAGTCCGGCGCCGCGGGCTTCAGTGCGGCAATGCGCCGCACCGTTTCGGCGGAATACACGATGCCGTCCGGATTGGAGTATTTGGGTACGCACCACATACCCTTCACGGCGGGATCCCGCACCAGCGTCTCCACCAGGTCCATGTCCGGGCCGGTGGGCGTCATGGGCACGGTGATCATCTCCGCGCCGAAGGATTCTGTGATCTTGAAATGCCGGTCATAGCCGGGAGCCGGGCACAGCCATTTTACCTTGTCCAGCCGGCTCCAGGGTGCTTCGCTGTGGAGCAGTCCGTGGGTATATGCCTTGGCGATGGTGTCATACATCAGCGTCAGCGAGGCGCTGCCGCCGATGAAACATTCCTCTGCCCGGCAGCCCAGCAGCTCCGCGAACAGTTTTTTAGCACTGGGCAGACCGGACAGCTGCCCATAGTTGCGGACATCCATGCCGTCCGCCTGGCACTGCACAGGGTCGTGCAGTATGGTCAATATGTCGGATACGGCGTCCAGCTGCGCCTTGCCGGGTTTGCCCCGCGCCATATTCAGCGCCAGCCCCAGTTCACGCAGGGCGTCGAACCGGGCGGAGACCTCTGCGTATTCCCGGCGCAGTGCCTCCGGGGAGAGGGAACGATAAGCGGTCGTCATGATCGTCACTCCTTACTCATTTTACTCATTACTCAACTCATTGTTTGTGTGCGGCACCGCACAGTTCGCGGACAGAGGCGATGCCATTGCGGTGCAGATAGGAATCAAGGTCATGGATGATGTTGTGCATGGTCATGGGATCGTTGAAATTACAGGAGCCAACCTGTACGGCGGAAGCTCCGGCCATCAGGTATTCCACCGCGTCCCGCCATGAGGCAATGCCGCCGCAGGCGATGATCGGAATGTGCACGGTCTCATAGGCCTGCCACACCAGAAACATATTCATGGGTTTTACCGCCGGGCCGGACATACCGCCGGACAGATTTCCCAGGTAGGGTCGCCGTTTTTGTATGTCGATAGTCATAGCCCGGAAGGTATTGGACAGCGTCAGCGCGTCCGCGCCGGCGTCCTCCGCCGCCCGGCAGCTTACCCGGATATCCGTCACATTGGGGGACAGCTTTGCGTACAGAGGCAGGGGGGTGCGCTGCCGCGTCTGACGTACCGTGTCGTACAGCAGCTGCGGGTCGGAGGAGAAAGGGAGTCCGCTGCCCACGTTGGGACAGGACAGGTTCATTTCCAGGGCGGCGATCCGGGGATCGTCGCCTACCAGTTCCGCGATCTCGGCGTAGTGCACCGGCTCGGAGCCGGAGATGCTCAGGATGACCTGGGTGCCGATGTTCTCATACCGGGGCAATTCGTCCCGCAGAAAGGCCTCGATACCCACGGAGGGGATGCCCACACAGTTGAGCATTCCACCGCAGACCTCGGCGATGCGGGGGCCGGGATTGCCGGGCCGCCGCAGGCGGTGAACGCTCTTGATCATAACCGCGCCCAGCTCACTGACGGGGAAGCAGTCGGCATTGTTTTCAAAATAATCATAGGTGCCGGAGGCGGGCATGACGGGGTTTTTGAACACCGCGCCGCCCAGCTCCACGGATAGATCAGTCAGGTAATTCACAACGGTGCAAAGGCGCGGCGAGAGGTGTACGCGCCTTCTCCTTTCCAGCGTATTTTGCGCGTCAGACAACTGATGTCCGCCGTAGGCGTCGGTACAGGACCAGTGCTACGATCAGGGAGATCAGGTCTACGACAGGCTGCACCAGCGCGCAGCCATACAGGGGGTATAGGCGGTCCAGCAGAAGCAGCAGCGGGATATCCAGCGAGCCCTTCCGCAGGATGGAGCAGATCAGGGATTCCCTGGTGCGTCCCATCGCCTGGAACTGTGTAATCATGGGGTGGCATATGGCCACGAAGGGCATACACAGCACCATTCTGCGTAAAAAGGCGGCGGCGTAAGCCACGGTCACGTCATCCTGGATGAACAGCCGCGCCAGCTGCGGCGCGAACAACTCAAACACGATAACGCACGCCAGCGAGAAGCCCACGGTGATGCTGACGCCGAAGACAAAGCCCTGCCGCTGCCGTTCCCGGTCGCCGGAGGCATAGTTGTAGGACAGGAAGGGCAGCAGCCCCGCCGAGGTGCCCAGCGAAAAGTACAGCGGGAGATTGTCCAGCTTTTTCACGATACCGTAGGCCGCTACGGCCTCTACCGCGTATTTGGATACGAATAGGGACAGCACCGCTAACGACACCACCGTCAGCGCGTATTGCAGCGCGGAGGGAAAACCAATGGACAGTATCTCCCGGATATAAACGCCGGTACGCTTCAGATGGCATGGCCGCAGGGACAGCACCGTGCTGCTCCGCCGCAGCAGACACAGCAGAAAGAACAGCGTGCCTGCCGTGTTGGATATGGCGGTGGCCAGTCCAGCGCCGGCCGCGCCCATATTCATATACTGCGGCAGAATGAAAAACGGGTCCAACACGATGTTCAGCACGCCGCCCAGCGTCACGCCGGCGAAGGCCAGCGCGGCCCGGCCCTCGGCACGCAGCAGATTGGACAGCAGCAGGTTCAGTATCGTGCCCGCGCCGCCCCACAGCAGCGTCCAGCGGGCGTAGGCCGCGGCCACGGGATATACCTCCGCGTCCGCGCCGCAAAGAGAGAGCAGCGGGTGCAGAAACGACCCGCACAGCAGGCTGAATACCGCCGCGCTGGCCAGGCTCAGCCAGAAGGCGATGGCGGAGATGCGCCGTGCGCCGTCCATATCCCTGCGTCCCAGCGCGTGAGACACAGCGCTGGCGCCGCCGATGCCGAAGAGGTTACTCACGGCAGTCATCATCAGAAAGGGGGGATAGGCTACCGTAACGGCGGCTGTCTGTATGGGTGCATTCAGCAGGCCCACAAAAAACGTGTCCGCCAGGTTGTACAGCAGCGCCACCATCTGTCCGGCGACGGTGGGCAGCATTTGCTGTAATACCGCCCGCCGGACGGGGGCTTTCTCGAAGATATAGATGCGTTTTTCCGTGGAAGACAAGGCGGCTTCCCCCTTTACCGGTGTGCTGCTATGCGATGTGCGTTCCATTATAGCACACGGTCCACGTCAAAAACAGGGCCGCTTTTGCATACACGGACGTAGGATGCTTCACCGCTGTCCTTGTCGTGGGCGGTGCAGATGCAGCCCTTGCATGCGCCCACACCGCAGGCCATGTGCTCCTCCAGAGACACATAGGCAGGGAATCCGTGTTGTGCGTGCAGCTGCTTCATGTGAGCAGCCAGACGATTGGAGCCGCAGGAATAAGCGGCGTCAAAGGGCAGCTGCGCCGCGTCTGCGGCAAAGGCGTCGGTAATGCGCTCATTCGGCGCGGTGGTGGTCCTCACCACGGCGCCCAGCGTGCGGAACAGCTCCTGGTGGAACAGGTCGTCCTCACTCTTGGCGCTGAGATAGGCATAGACCTCCGTGCCCTGGGCGCGGAGCTGCTCCACCAGCGGGCGCAGCGGCGCAATGCCGATACCCCGGCCGATGACCGCCGCCCGGCGGCAGCTGCCGTCGATGGGGAAGCCCTTGCCCAGCGGTCCCAGCAGCTCCAGTGTGTCGCCGCCGCGCAGGTGCGACAGCAGCTCCGTTCCCCGCCCCACCACCTTGTACAGGAAGGTCAGTGTCCCCGCCTGCACATCGATATGGTCGATGCTGATGGGCCGCATAAGGAACGGGTCCTGCTCCCGCCAGCTCTTCAGCATATAGAATTGGCCCGGCGCGCTGGCGGCCGCCATCTCGGGAGCCAGGACCGTCAGTGTCATCACGCCGGGAACGACAATGTCCTGGGAACGGACGGATACAGTGTTGTACATGGTGTCCTCCTTGCAGAAGCTGTGCAGGCGGGATAGCCGCGCCTGCACAGCTTTTGCCGTTGTGTTCTGTCAGATCCGACCGGTGATCAGGCCCAACAGCGCCATACGCAGGTACATACCGTTGTGTGCCTGGCGGAAATAGGCCGCACCGGGGTAGCTGTCCACCTCTGTGGCGATTTCATCCACACGGGGCAGCGGGTGCATGATGGTGATATCCTTCTTGGCGCACTTCAGCAGCTCGTTGTTGACGATATAGCTGCCCTTGCACCGCAGATAGGACTCCTCATCCGGGAAGCGCTCCCGCTGTACGCGGGTGACATACACGAAGTCGGACTGGGAAAGCGCCTCTTTCACATCGGAGGTTTCCACGATGTCGGCGCCCTTGGCGCGCAGGTCGTCAGTGATCTCCTTGGGCATTCTCAGCTCCTCGGGTGAGGCGAAGATCATCCGGTTGCCGAACTGCTGCATGAAGTAGCCCAGGCTGTGTACGGTGCGGCCATACTTCAGGTCGCCCAGGAAGGTGATGGTCTGGCCGCCGATGTGGCCCTTTTCCTTCCGCATGGTATAGATATCCAGCAGCGCCTGTGTGGGGTGCTGGCGGGCGCCGTCGCCGCCGTTGATCAGGGGATGCTGCGCGATCTCGGCGGCCTCGATGGCCGAACCGGCCACGGGGTGCCGCATAACGATGGCGTCCACATAGCCGTCCACGGTGCGGATGGTGTCCTGCCATGTCTCACCCTTGGACTGGGAGGAGGCGGAGGCGCTGCCCAGGTCGATGGTGCTGGCGCCCATGCGCTGAATGGCGGAGTTGAAGGACAGCCGGGTCCGGGTGCTGGGCTCAAAGAACAGCGTGGCCACCAGCATACCTTCCATGTCTTTGATGGCCTCACCGCTTTTTACGCGCTTTTCATAGATCATGGCTGTGTCCATGATGTGGCACAGCTCCTGCGTGGTAAAGTCATAGCCGTTGATAATGTCGCGGCCCTTGAAATTGAAGTCCATGTTTATGTTCCTCCATATGTAAGATTTCCGTTCCGCGGGCCTCTGTCAGCGGAGGGCCCGCCCTTCAGCTGCGTAAGATCACTGGATCTTCGGTGTCTGCCGCTTGCTCAGCGTCACAGCTGTGATGACACAGGCGGCCATCAGCACAACGCCGATCACGTCCGTGAGCGCGCCGGGGATCATCAGCGTAATGGCCGCGCCCACCAGCACAAAGCGCAGGGGCATGGGCATCTTTGCACCCAGCCAGCCGATCATGCCGCCGGCCAGGGCCACGCAGCCCAGCGAGGCGCTGAGGATGGCCAGCAGGATAGAGCCCAGAGAACCATACAGCAGCAGTTCCTGCCCGTACACAAAGATGTAAGGGATCAGGAAGGCCACCGAAGCCAGCTTCATGGCGTAAATGCCCGTTTTCATGGGCGAGCCGCCGGAGATACCGGCCGCCGCGTAGGTAGACAGAGCCACCGGCGGGGTGATGGTGGACATACAGCCGAAGTACAGGATAAACAGGTGTGCGGGCAGGGGATCCGCGCCCAGCTTGATCAGGGCGGGGGCGCCCAGCACCGCCAGCAGCAGATAGGCCGCCGTGGTGGGCAGGCCCATGCCCATGACCAGGGATACCAGCATGGTCATCACCAGCGCGATCATCAGGTTGCCCTGCGACACGGTGACGATCAGACCGGAGAGCTTGATGCCCAGGTTGGTCAGGGAGGTGATGCCCATGATGATACCGGCGCAGGCGCAGGCTGCCACAATGGGGCGCACCTGCTTGGCCACGTCGGTCACCACCGCACCAAAGTCCTTCAGGCGGAAGGCGGTGTCCTTCTTCACATAGCTCAGAGCGATGGTCAGGATGGCGGCATAGGCGCCGGCACGCAGTACGCTGTAACCGCAAATGATGAACACGATCAGCAGCGCGATAGGCAGCAGATAGTAGAAACCGGACTTGAACACCACCCCTACGCGCTCATACTGGGCATTGGGATCGGGGCGCAGGTTCAGCCGCTTGGCCTCAAAGTACACGGCGATACCCACGGCAAAGAAGTACAGCAGCGCGGGCACAGCTGCGGCTTTAGCCACGGTGAAGTAGCTTACGCCGATCATCTCGGCCATCAGGAACGCCACGGAACCCATGACCGGCGGCAGGATCTGCCCGCCGTTGGAGGCCACTGCCTCCACCGCACCGGCGAAGTTCTTGTCATAGCCGTTGGCCTTCATCAGCGGAATGGTGAAGGTGCCGGTGGTCACGACGTTGGATACGCCGCTGCCGGAGATGGTGCCCATCAGGGCGCTGGAGGCCACGGCGGCCAGCGCGGGACCGCCGGTAACGCGCCCGGTGGCGGTCAGTGCCAGGTTCACGAAGAACTGGCCGGCGCCGCTTTTCTCCAGAAATGCGCCGAAGAGAATGAATATAAAGATAAATGTCGCACTGACACTCATTGCCGAACCGAAAACACCCTCGGTACCCAGATACAGGAACGAGATCAGGCGCTTGAATGTAAAGGCCTGGTGGCTCAGCGCACCGGGGATGAGATGGCCAAACAGGCCATAGAGCAGGAAGATCACGGAGATGGTGGGCAGCGCCCAGCCCAGGGACTCATATCCCATGATCAGGATCGCCACCAGCAGCAGCGCGCCGAAGATCATATCCAGCTCAGTGGTGATACCCAAGCGCCCTTGGATCTCCGCATAGTGCAGGCAGATGTAGAAGTTGGAACCGGCGGAAGCCACCAGCCCGATAAAATTGATGATGATGTGAAAAACTTTCCCCTTCTCCTTGGGGTTTGCCATGTTGAACAGGAAGATGTAGCTGCTCGCCAGACCAAGGTGTATCGCCCGCTGGTATACGGCGGTCAAAACGCCGAACAGTGCAGTGTACGATTGAAACAGGGTCAGCAGAACGGCAATCACAAACGCGATCTTACTCAGTACATCGCTGAATTTTGACTTAGTTGCCATGTTCCGATCCTTTCGTTATTTCCGGAATGTGGGGCCGCACCGGGCGGCGGGCCGAAGCCCGCCGTCCGACGGGACAGGGGGGGAAAAGAGGGGGAAGATCAGTCAACAATGCCCATCTCGCGGTAGTACTGCAGGGCACCGGGGTGGATCTCCAGGTTGATGTTGGCAGCGTGGTCCAGGTTGATCTTGGCGGCCATCGCGTGGGAGGTGGAGATCACGTCCAGGTTTTCATAGATGCCCTTCACGAACTGATAGGCGGCCTCGTTGCTGAGGCTGCTGTCACAGGCCAGCAGAGTGGGCATGGCCAGGGTGGTGGTGTCCTCGCTGGTGCAGGTGTACAGGTCAGCGGACAGGGTAGCGGTGCTGAAGTAGCTGTGCTGCTCGATCGCGGCCTTCTGATGCTCCTCGTCGATGCTCAGCAGCTTGAAGTTCTTGGTCACGGACAGCTCGGTCAGGGCGCTGTTGGGGGCGGCACTGAAGATGAACACGCAGTCCACATCGCCGTTCTTCAGGGCCTCAACGCCCTCGGCGATGCTCAGCTCAGAGCCCTTCACGTCCTTGTCGGTCAGACCATAGGTGCCCAGCACCGTCCAGCCCATGGTGGAGGCGGAGGAGGCGGGGGTGCCCACCACCACGCGCTTACCGGCCAGATCCGCGATGCTGTTGATGCCGCTGTCAGCCAGCACGGCGATCTCCAGCACGCTGTCATACAGGTTGGCCAGGCCGTACAGCTCATACGCGGGCTCGGACGCAAAAGCATCCTCAGACTGGGTGGCGAAGTACGCGGTGTCGGAGTTCACGAAGCCGACATTGGCCGCGTGGGTGCCCAGCAGACGGGCGTTCTCCACGCCGCCGTTGGTGACCTCGGAGGTGACGAACAGGTTGTTGTCCACGTTGGTCAGGGTGTCAGCGATGCTGACGCCGATGGGGTACCATGCACCGGAGGTGCCGCCGGTAGCGATCACCAGATCGGTGGCCTGTGTCAGCTCCATGCCGGTGGAGGGGTTGCTGTCATCGGTCTTGTCCCCGGTATCATCCTTCTTCTCGCCGCAGGCGACGAGAGACAGGGCCATGACAAGTGCCAGCAGCAATGCAAATAGCTTTTTCATGTCTTTCTCCTTCATAATTTTGAATTTATAATCGCCCCATAAGGGGTAATTACCACGCTTGTTTTATACCAGCCTGGCCATCTCCGCCGCTGCGGCGTCAATGGCGTCCACAATAGCGTCGTAGCCTGTGCACCGGCACAGATTGCCAGAGATCGCCCGCCGTATCTTCTCCCGGGAGGGATGCGGGTCCTCGTGCAGCAGCGCTGTGGCACTCATGATCATGCCGGGCGTGCAGAAGCCGCACTGTACGGCAAAGTGGTCCACAAACGCCTGCTGTAGGGGACTCAGTGCGCCGTCGTGTCCGGTCAGGCCCTCAATGGTCACCACCCGGCGGCCCTGTACCTGCCCGGCCATGACCATGCAGGAAGTCACCGCCCTGTCGTCCAGCAGCACCGTGCAGGCGCCGCATTCGCCGATGTCGCAGCCCCGTTTGGTGCCGGTCAGGCGGCAGTAGTCCCGCAGCAATGTCAGCAGCGACACCGTCCCCGGCGCCTCCACGCAGACGGGCGCGCCGTTGAGCGTAAAACCTATCTTCATTGGTCCGCCTCCTCTCGGGTGCGGCGCAGTGTCCGCAGCAGCAGCTCCGGGGCCACCGCCAGCTTGTAGCTGGCCGAGGCCCGCCGCCCGGCGGCCGCCACGATGGCCTGTGTTACCAGCTCTGCCGCCTGCATTTCCGCGGCAGGGGAGGGCTGTTCCTTCAAAAGCAGTGCTTCTGCTGCGTACAGCCGCCGCGGCGTGGGGAATACGGCGCCCAGCGCAAGGCGCAGTCCGGTCAGGCGCTGTCCCTCCCATCTGGCCGCGCAGCAGGCGCTGAGCCGGGAGATGGCCAGCGCATTGCGCCGTCCCACTTTTTCATAGGCCATGCGCCAGCTCGCCTCCGGCGGGGAAAAGCGCAGCGCCTCTATGTATTCGCCGGGACGCAGCAGGGTCTGTCCCGGTCCGGTGATGAAGGTATCCACCGGTATGTCCCGGCAGGTGCCCTCCGTGGCGCTGTACAGCCGCACCTCCGCGTCCAGCATGGCCAGCACCGGCAGGGTGTCCGCTGCGGGGCTCCCATGTGCCACATTGCCGCCGATGGTGCCCAGATTTCGTATCTGAGGGGACCCCACCTGTGATGCGGCAAGGCACAGCGCCGGCGCGTACTGCCGCAGCAGCGCGTTTCGTTCTATCTCGGCGAAGGTCGCCGCTGCCCCGACGGACAGCACGCCGTCCTCCGCCACGATCCGGTGCAGCGCCGCTGCGCCGGATATATCGATGAACACCGCCTCATGGTCATTTTCCCGGTTCTGCACCGGCATGATATCCGTGCCGCCGGCAATGCACCGGCTGTCGGGGTATTGTGCCATATAGGCCCGCAGTTCCGCGGGGCTGCCCGCTTGCAGAAACATAGCTACCTCTTTTTCTCATCCAGTATGGCCCGTACCGTTTCCAGGTCCGCCGGCAGGGTGTCTATCCGTGCGCCCAGCGCCGCGGACATAGCGTTGGTGATGGCCGGCGCCACGATAGAGGTGGCCGGTTCGCCAATGCCGTGTACCAGCAGCGGCGGAACGCCGGCGCCTTCCTCCAGCAGCACCGTCCGCACGGGACACATATCCAGTGCTGTGGGCAGCAGATAGCTGTCCAGATCAGCGGCGCGTGTCACGCCGCCCGGTGTGTCGGCATTTTCCGTCAAGGCGTAGCCTACGCCCATGGATACACCACCGCCTACTTGTCCCACCGTGGCAGCGTGGTTAATGATGCGGCCCATGTCGTGTACGGCCACAAAGTCAGTTACGTCGGTCTTTCCGGTGATGGGGTCTATCTCTACCTCCGCACCGCAGGCGCCATAGGCGTAGGACATATAATTGCTGCCCCGGCATTTCTCTCTGTCCCAGAATGTCTTGGGGGCGGTCCACCAGCCGTGGGCGCGCACATCCCGTCCGGTATTCCGCAGGACACCTACCGCCTCGGTGAAGGTCATCTGCTCGTCACCGCAGCGGACCAGCCCGTCCTCATATACGATGGGTCCGTCGAACCCCCGGTATTCCCACAGTGCGGTGTTGATCTGCTGCTTGGCCTCCTGTGCTGCCAGCCAGGCGGCGTTGCCCGCGGTGATGGTCCCCCGTGAGGCGGCGGTGGACCCGGAATCCACACAGTAGTCCGTGTCCGCCGGCGCGATGTGTATGCGTTCCGGCGGAAGCCCCAGCTCCCGGCCGATAATGGCTGTCAGCAGCGTGTGACCGCCCTGGCCCACCTCGCTCAGCCCGGTGCTCACGTTCAGACTGCCGTCCGCGTTTAATACGATGGTCACGCCGGAGGTGTCCTGCACCGGTGTGCCCGCGCCGTAGGACTCGCCCCGGTACAGGCAGGCGATGCCCCTGCCCACCAGCTTTCCGTTCCGGACAAAGGGCCGCAGGTCCTCGCCGAATTCCCGCCGCAGGCGTTCCAGGCACGCACCTGCGCTCACGTCGCGCATGGGCTGGCCGGAGCCGGATATGTCGCCGTCCCGCAGTAGGTTTTTCTCCCGGAAGGCCCAGGGCGTCATGCCCAGCTGCTGTGCCAGCTCGTCCATCACAGATTCGGTGGCGAAGTCGATCTGCGGCGAGCCGAAGCCACGCACACTGCCGGCATAGCAGTTGTTGGTATAGGCCGCTTTCATGCACACGTCCACGTGTTCCACCCGATAGGGCCCTGTGGCTTCGATACCGCTGCGCCATGTGGTGGTCTTGCTCTTGGACAGGTATGCGCCGCCGTCCACAAAGCCCCGCACCTCAATGGCGGTCAGTATGCCGTCCCGCTTTGCGCCGGCCTTGTAATAGATGTGAAAGGGATGCCGCTTTACGCCCTCCAGCAGCGTCTCGCTGCTGCGCCATGTCATGCGGCAGGGCCGCCCGGTGTGCAGCGCCGCGATAGCGGCTCTTGCGGCCATAGCCCCGGCATCGTCATCCTTGCCGCCGAAGGACCCGCCCATACCGGGCTGTGTCACCCGTACAGCGCTCATGGGCAGACCGCAGGCCGCCGCCACGATACGCCGGATGTTGAAGGGTGCCTTGCACGGGCAGTAGACCCGCAGCTCTCCGTCCTGAGGCGACACCACCACGCTCTCCGGCTCGATGGCCCCGGGGATCACCCGTTGGGTGCGGAATTCCTGTTCCACAATGATGTCCGCCTCGTCAAAGCCCTTTGCCGCCCGCCCCTTGCGGACGCGGTGCTCCAGTATCAGGTTCCCGTCGTCGTACAGCTTGGGCGCGTCCGGCAGCAGTGCTTCCTCCGGGTCGAATACCGCGGGCATGGGCTGGGCGTCATAGGTGACCAGCCGCGCCGCCCGGTCGGCCGCCTCCTGTGAGACGGCCGCGACCACGGCGATGCAATCGCCCCGGCTCCGTATGGTGTCATAAACCATGATGGGCTTCTCATTGTCGCCCACATTTCGGCCCGGTATGTCCCGGGCGGTGTACACACCGGCCACGCCCTCCGCCGCCAGTGCCGCCGCGGTATGCACCGCCAGCAGCTTCCCATGGGGAAGGTCCGTGTGCACTGATTTTGTGTACAGTATACCGTCGAAGGCGAGGTCCGCCGCGTATTTCGTCCGCCCGGTCACCTTGTCCCGGGCGTCCACCCGCAGGATGTCCTGTTCGCGCTGTGCCACAGCGGCATACCTCCCCTCTGTGTTTCTTGTTTCCCGTTACGGCAGCAATTCCGCCGCCCAGTCCTCTGCCTGTGCCAGCGCTTGCTGTTCAATATGGGCGGCGGACCGCAGTCCCTGCTGGTCCAGCCCGTCGTAATGCACGCCGCCCACGGCGGCCACGGCACAGCCGGCCACGGCGCTGAGCCGTTCTGCCAGCGCCCGCAGCAAGAATTCGTCCTTGTGCCCGCTGCGATTGAGAACGCTGCTGTCGGCGCTGTCCGCGCCGCTGCCTGTCAGGCTCTGCCGGTGTGTGGCCAGTACGACGCAGCCTACGTGGGCCGCCCCGCCGGTCACGGTCAGCAGCAGGTCGCCGCCCAGCCGTTCCAGCCGGTAGTGTATGGACAGTCCGCCGTCGCTCAGTGTTCGCTCCACCACACGCTCAGCCATTTCCGTTCCACCTGAACCTTTCCCCGCCGTCCAGACCCAGCAGCCGCAGCGTCCGGCTGACTGTCTGATCCACGATGTCGTCCACCGTCTGCGGCCGGCTGTAAAAGGCCGGTACCGGCGGCAGGATAATGCCGCCCATCAGCGTTACCGTCTCCATATTGCGGATGTGGCTCAAATTCAGCGGTGTTTCCCGCGTCAGCAGTATCAGCCGCCGCCGCTCCTTCAGCATCACATCTGCCGCCCGCACCAGCAGGCTGTCGTCATAGCCCATAGCGATGCCCGCCAGGGTCTTCATGCTGCATGGGGCGATGACCATGGCGTCCGCGCAGCTGGAACCGCTGGCCGCCTGTGCGGCCATATTGCGGTTGTCGTATACCCGGTCAGCCAGCGCCTTGACCTGCTCCACGGTGAGATCCGTTTCCAGCCGTATGGTCTCTGCGCCCCAGTCGCTGAGTATCAGCTCTGTCTCCTGTCCCAGCGCCCGCAGTGCCTCCAGCAGCCGGATCCCGTATATACAGCCCGTCGCACCGCTGATGCCCACTGCCACCATGTCCATTCCTCCCGTCTGTTTCGTACATTTTGCCCGCCCCGCGGGCGTTACAGTGCCTCTGTGATCCGTATGATCGTCTCCGGCTCTGTGAAGTTGGCAGTGCCGATCTCCACGGCCTTTGCGCCGGCGGCCATGTATTCCTTTACGTCCGCGGCGCACACGATACCGCCGCAGCCCACCACGTCGACAGCGACCTCCTGGGCCACCCGCCATGTCTGGAACACGGACAGAGGCCGTATGGCCGGGCCGGACAGTCCGCCCACCATGCTGCCCAGCCGTGAGCTGCCGTCCGCCTGCAGGGCCATGCCCCAATAGGTGTTGGCGCATACCACCGCCTGCGCCCCGGCGTCCTGTGCCGTCCGCGCCGCATCTACGATGTCTCCGGCGCAGGGCGACAGCTTCGCCCACACCGGCAGCCGTCCGTCTGCGGCGGCACGGATGCGCTGCGCGCACTGCTCCAGATACGCCTTGCTTCCCAGTGCCCGGTATTCCTCGTAGGTGCAGTGGAGGTTCACCTCCACGCCGGCCACTGCCGGCAGCTCCGCCAATGCGTCCGCCATACGCCGTATTTCCTCCGGTGTGCCGGTGACGCTGGCAATAATGGGCACGTCATAGCCCACCAGTCCCTTGTAAAATACCTGCGTGAATTTCTCATATCCGGGGTTTTGCATCCCCACGCAGTTCAGCAGCCCCGAGGGCGTCTCCCATAGCCGGGGCGCCTCCGCGCCACGCCGGGGTTTGACGGTCATCGTGCGTGTCACCAGCCCGCCCAGACGGTGCAGGTCGATATAGTCCGCATAGGAGGAGCCGAAGCCCATCGTGCCCGCCGCGTTCAGCAGCGGCGAATGCAGCGTCACGCCGCCCACTGTGATGTTATCCATGAAAGATCACCTCACCCATCGGGAATACCGGTCCGTCCACGCAGACTTTTTTGTACAGCACGCCGCCGTCGGCTTTCCGCGTGGGGAAGCCGCAGCCGGAGCACGCGCCGATGCCGCAGGCCATGCGTTCCTCCAGAGACACATAGCCCTCCGCGCCGTTTTGTGCGGCCCACTGCTGCACCTTAGCCAGCATGGCCGTCGGCCCGCAGGCGTACACGACGCCTGCCGCTGTTTCCGGCAGGATATCCGTTACCAGGCGGCCTTCGCTCTCATAGGCGGTGTGTACTGTCCCGTAGGTCCGCAGCGTCTTTCCGCACAGGTCATGGGCCGCGTCGCGGCAGCCCAGATACACGGTCACAGCCGATCCTGCATCATGCAGTGCCCGGGCCAGCATACACAGGGGCGCCGCCCCCATGCCGCCGGCTACCAGTATCGCCTGCTCACCCTCCACGGGGAACGGCGTGCCGATGGGGCCCATCACGTCCAGGGCTTGGCCCGCCCGCACGGCGGACAGCAGGTCGGTGCCTGTGCCCACCACCCGATAGAGCAGTGTCAGCGTGCCGCCGATGCTGTCGGCTTCGCAGATGCTGATGGGCCGCCGCAGCAGCGGTGCGGTGCCGCTGCCCACCCGGATAAACACGAATTGTCCCGGCCGGCAGCGCTGTGCGATCACCGGTGCGTGGAGTGTCATTTTATAGTAGCCGTCCAGAATACGGCTGTTTTCCCGTACGGTGGCCATTTCACGAGTCCTGTCAGACATATTCCGCCTCCTGCGGCTTATTTCCGCCGCTTATCCATAAAGTCCCGCAGCATTTCCTCGATATACGGTGCGTCCTGTCCGGGTGTGAACACAGGGGCGAACGCCTCCTTGTCCTCCAGCGGCGCGGTGGCGTCGATGCCCATCTTGGACGACGCACGGGGATACGGCGCGGAGGGGTCCAGCGTGGGGCTGTACATCACCGGCAGTATCATCACATCCCGGTCCGCCTGCATACGGGTGTTGATAGCCCATTCCACCTGCTGCATATCATGTACGTCGATATCCTCGTCCACCACCACACACAGCTTGATGCCGATGTTGGCCGCCAGAAGGGCGGTCATCACATTCCGCGGCTCATAGGGATGGCGCTTCTTGATGGACACCACGCAGTGGTGGCGGCTGGTGCCGCCGGAGGTCAGGCAGATGTCGTGAATGTCCGGGCAGATCTTGTACGCCTCGCGGTAAGCCAGCGCTGTGGCCGCCAGATCCATCATCCAGTGGTTTTCCGTCATGGGCATACCGGTATAGGCATTCTGGAAAATGGCGTCCTTCCGCATGGTGATGGCGGTGATCTCCACCACCGGGGCTTTGCGTACCTCGCTGTACGTGCCGGGATACTCACCGAAGGGGCCGTCGTCCTCCCGCAGACCGGGCAGGGTGCGTCCCTCGATAACGATCTCCGCGGTGGCAGGCACCTCTACGTCGATGGTCTTGCACTTGACCATCTTCACAGCCTCGCCCCGCAGGCCGCCGGCCATGCCCATCTCATCGGTGCCCAGTGCCGGCCGGCACTGTGACGCGATGGCGATGATGGGGTCGCCGCCGATGACCGTGGCGATCTCCGTGCCCTTTCCGTTGTCCTCGTTGCGTTCGATAATGGTACCCAGATGCCGTCCCTTGGGGGCAAAGCAGGTCATGTGGTTCTTGTCCAGCAGCAGCATCCGGTGCATGGAGGAGTTCCGCACACCGGTGATGGGGTCGTTGGCCATCTGCACGCCGGCGGTGATATACGGCCCCAGGTCCTTCTCGAAGTTCGTCAGGATGGGCAGCTTGTACAGGTCCACCGCGTCGCCGGTCAGCACCACCTCGTGCACGGGAGCCTCGTCGTCACCCACCGTTACCGGCGGGATAAACTTGTTCTCGTGAGCCACGTATTCCTTAATAACGCTCTTTGTATCGTCGCCCAGGCCCAGTGCCAGATGCACTCTCTCGCGGGTGCCGTACAGGCCGGACAGCACCGGCATATCGTAGCCCTCCACATTGGTGAAGAGCAGCGCCGGACCACCCATGTCCGATGCCTTGCGCGTAAAGGCGCATATCTCGTGTACCGGGCTGACCTTCTTGTCAATGACCATCAGGTCGCCCCGCTTCTTCAGCTCCTCCAGAAATTCCCGCATATCGTTGTAATGTGCCATATGACTGTCGCTCCTTCCGTTCTGTCTGTGGCTATCGCGCCGTCCGTCGTCTGCGGGCCGCGCTGTTGCGTATGATGTTGTCCACGGTGTTTCGCCCCTGCTGGCATGGATGAGGGAGACTGTGTCCGTCTACTGTGTACAGTATACATTACAGTGTACACCACGATTTTTTTCCGCGCCAGGGGAGGGGAGAGGCGGCGGAACACCAGCCGCCGCAAAAATGATGTTACAGTTTACACGTCGGCCCGGGCAAAGTCAATAACCGGGCCATAGCGGTTTCACATCACTGCTATTTGTTGAAATGATACATTTCACAATAAGAACGTTCATGTGTCATGTATACGACGCTATTGTCTAAGGAAAGGCAATGCTTTGGACAGGCTGCCGCACACAGGCCGCATTCCCGGCACCGCCGGTCGGATACCCGCCACTGCTTGGTCTGCCGGTCCACGGACAGCGCGCCATAGGGGCATTTCTTCGCGCACAGGCCGCAGAATACGCAGCCCTCCGTGGTGTGCAGCCGCCGTATGCCGCCCTCTGCCTTTACGGGGCGGTAGGGCAGATCATGGATGTCCAGTCCCGTGGCATCGCATACCGCATTGATGATGGCCGGTGCGCTGGGCACCACCGCGCACTCCGAAATGCTCTTGGCGCCGTAGGGCCCGGTAGGTTCGCCCTCTTCGATAAAATCCGTCTGCAAACGGGGCATTTCCGTGGCCCGGAAGGGCCGGTAACTGTGCAGGCTGCTGTCTCGCAGCTGTCCTGCCGCGTCAAAGGCCAGTTCCTCCCGGAGCGCGTAGCCCAGACCCATCTGTATGCCGCCCTCCAGCTGTCCCTCGATGCCCATCCGGTTCATCACCCGTCCCACATCATGTATAGCGATGTAGTCCGTCACCGTCACCGCGCCGGTGGCCTTTTCCACCTTTACCCGCGCCATATGTACGCCGTAGGACCCAGGGGTGTGTGCCGATGCGTGGGTGGCCACACCGAATATCTCATGCTTTTGTACGCTCTGGGCGTAGTTCATTACCTCCGCCAGCGAGGCGCTGCTGCCCTCCGGCAGCCACGCCCGTCCGTCGTGCAGAGAGATGTCCTCCGCCTGGCCGCCCAACAGTCCGGCAGCGGCGCACCGCAGCTGTACCGCCGCGTCCTCCGCGGCCTTCTGCACCGCGCCGCAGCTGACATACACGCCCCGGCTGGAAAAGTCGCCCAGGTTCCACCCGCACACATCCGTGTCCGAGGCCACGCAGGCCACCTGTTCCGGTGGGATGCCCAGCGTCTCCGCCACGACCTGTATCTGCACCATCAGCTGTCCGTTGCCCATATCGTGGGTGCCGGAGTGCAGCACACAGGTGCCGTCATCGTTCATCTTGACCACCATGCAGTTCTGGTCGATCTGCGAGCCGAAGGCCCCGCTGCCGTGCAGTCCCATGGCCCAGCCCTCGCCGATGAGGTACTTTCCGTCCTCATCGTCCATGTCCGGCCAGTTCTGCCGCAGTGCCATGGCCCGGCGCACGCAGTCCTTGGGCCGGGGGTTGCCGATGGGGTGCCCCGCGAACAGGTCGCTGTCCTCCGGATCTACCAGATTTTTCATCTGCAGCTCCGTGTAGTCCATGCCCAGCGCGCCGGCGATCTTATACAGCTGCCGTTCCATGGCAAAGAATACCTGCGGCGAGCCGTAGCCCCGCATGGCCCCCGCCACCGGCGTGTTGGTATATACGGGTATGCCCACAAAGCGCATATTCGGTGTTTTGTAGCCCTTGAATACCTTGGCGCTCATGGCGCCGATCACGTTCCCTGCGCTGGAGGCATATGCTCCGGTGTTGGTGATGGCCGTGATCTCCTGTGCCACGATGGTGCCGTCGTTTTTCACACCGGTCTTCACCGTGATGACGCTGGCGTGCCGCACCCGCGTGGATACCATGCACTCCCGCCGTGTGGCGGTGAATTTCACCGGCCTGCGGCACAGCATCGCCAGCGCTGCGGGGATCAGCTCCACCGAGGACTCCATCTTTCCGCCGAATGCGCCGCCCATGGTGGGGCTTACCACCCGCACCTTGCTCAGCGGCAGGCCGAATATCCGGCTCAATACGATCCGTTCGCCAAAGGTGTTCTGATACGGTGCGGTGACGGTCAGCCGTCCCTGCGCGTCCACCTCCGCGATGGCGGTGTGGGGCTCGATGGCGCAGTGGTGCACCGCCGGCGTGCGGTAGGTGTCTTCAAACACCCGGTCCGCCTCCTGAAAACCCTTCGCCACGTCTCCCGTGGTTTTCTCGATCCGCAGCGCGATGTTGCTGCTGCCGTGCAGGGGATAGGCGTCCTCCCGCATGGCTTCCAGCGGATCCGTCACCACCGGCAGCGGCTCGTATTCCACATCGATCAGGTCGATGGCCGCCTGGGCGATATCCTCTGTCTCTGCCGCCACCGCCGCCACCCGGTCGCCCACAAAGCGCACCGTGTCGTCAAAAATACGCTCCGTCTCGATAGGTGCCGGTGCCTGCATATAAAACCGCGTGGTGCTGTTGAACCGCGTCTGCGGTGTGTTCTGATAGGTAGCCACTGCCCACACGCCGGGCAGCGCCTCCGCCGCTGTGGTGTCGATGCGCTTGATCCGCGCGTGTGCTATCGGCGAGAAAAGCGCCTTGGCGTACAGCATCCGCGGCACGGTCATGTCGTCCACATACAGCAGCTCCCCTGTTGCCTTGGCCGCCGCATCCTGCACCGGGTAGCTCTTTCCGATGTACGTCAGCTCCTTCACCGGTCCTGCGCCTCCAGCCGCCGCGCCGCCTCCCGGACGGCCTCCTCGATCTTGTAGTAGCCGGTACAGCGGCACAGATTCGGTGCCAGCGCCTCCCGTATCTCCTCGTCACTGGGGTGCAGCGTCTTGTCCAGCAGTGCCTTGGCGCTCATCACCATTCCCGGCGTGCAGAAGCCGCACTGGACGGCTCCGCAGTCGATAAACGCCTGCTGTATGGGGTGCAGCTGTCCGTTCCGGCTCAGCCCCTCTATGGTCTCCACCCGATGTCCCGCCGCATCCTTAATAGGTACCTTGCAGGCGTTCACCGCCGTGCCGTCCAGTATCACGCGGCAGGCGCCGCAGTCGCCGGAGGAGCATCCGTTTTTCGCGCCGGTCAGGCCCAGCGTCTCCCGCAGTACCCGCAGCAGCGTCCACTGGGGCGGCACGCATACCGTGCGGAGCACGCCGTTTATATATAATGAGAAGTTCTCCATGTGCCGTCCTCCGCTTCTGCCGCCCGGCGTTATCCGCCCATGTCCGAACCGGCTGTATCTGTCTGCCCCGGCATACTGTGTCCCGGGCAGGGGCCGTCGCTCATGGTATACAGCGCAGACGCTGTTTCTGCGTGTATTCGGATTGGATACTGTATACAGTATTCTTTGTGTACATATTTTACTCGCATTTCACCCCGCCGTCAATAGAAGTGCAGCATTTCTGCCCTTAGCACAAAAATAAACCCCACTTTTTTGACAATTATGACAAATCATCCCCGCCCCGCCCGCGGCGGCGAAACACCCCCAATTCCCATTTTCTGTCAAATTCTCCCGTTTTCCATTCCCGGTAACAGAAAAAATGTGTAAAATTTCCATAAAAAGGCTGGACAAATTAATGCAGCTGTGCTATAATCTGACTATCCGCAGAGGTACCTCTGCATTTGCGTTTTAATAACCATTAAAACGAGTGCGCCTGCGGAAATCTAAAACAAACGGGGTATGAGACATGAAGAAATTGTTAGCAGCTATTCTGGCGCTGGTCATGGCGCTGAGCCTGTGCAGCGTGAGCTGGGCGACGGAATATAACGGTTTTGTTAAAGGTGAAAAAGGCGCCAATGGGATGGATACTTATTCCGTTGATGTGACGAGCCAAGAGCAATTGCAGGCAGCAGTTAAGGCAACGGATTGCTTTGGCGCAAATATGATCATCAATATTAAAAATGATATTACGATCACAGGGAGTTGGGAGCCTGGGTACATCAACGGCTATGGAAAGAGCGGAAAGGCTGGAACCGGTGTTGTGACAGTGAACGGGAATGGCAATAAAATCACCGGTCTGAGTAATATGCTGTTTTCGGGATCATGGGCGGGTAAGTGTGCACTGATCGTTAAAGATCTGACGATTGCGAACGCGAATATCAAAGTTGAAATAGATGATACAACAGAAAGCAAAGGAGTAGGTGCATTTCTTGGCAGCGCTGGGGCAACGACAGAGGTTGTGTTCTCAAATTGCCATTTGGTAGATTCTCATGTGGAAGGCGGACATTGGACGGGTGGTTTTGTCGGATATTCTGCTGGTTATAGCGGCAGTGATGGACCGGTGTTCCAAACAGTCAAGTTCACGGGGTGCACGGTAAGCGGCAGCACATTGACAGGTAAAGGCTCTGTTGGTGCGCTGATAGGTCATGCTACTGGCGACGCTTGGACGTTGGTGGAGGTGCTGGATACCTCTGCTACTGTGAATGAAGTGACATCTACCGGGAGTTCTGGCAACAAGGCAGGCGCTTTGTTTGGTACAACGGGAGTAGCCGGTACGGAGACGAACGGAAAAACTGGTGGTATTGTGGTTAAGGCGGTAGTTGATGGTAATACTGTACAATCCAACGGAACGACGGTAACGACCATCTATGGGCGCCAGGGTTCGCCTGAGGGTAAGTTGAAGCTGACAGGCGGCCACTATGATAATATGCCTATTGCAGAAAGCGATGCAAGTTGGGCGGCTCCTGATGGAAATCTGGCGATGGCAGAAGTGACTGATGAGTCTGGTAAGACCATATACAACTATGGTACGGATTATATCCAGACGGCAGCGACCACTGAAGGCGTAAAGACCATCATCATTAAGAATGGTGATGTACAGTTGACCGGTGTTAACTCCGGCGTGACCGTTAAAAACACCGGTGAGGGTAAAGTAACGGTCAACGGAACGAAGGAAGTCAAGAAGGGTGACGCGCCCTACACCGTCCCCGCAAAGACCGGCGGCTACTATTACTACCCCTCCGCCCCCGGCATCACCGCTGAGCTGAACGGCACCAACAAGTCCGCCACAGACTATCCCGGCGGCGACTACGGCCTGGTGTTCCGTTCCACCGCAGCGTTCAGCACCTTCCAGGGCGTCCAGGTGGACGGCAAGACCCTTGCCAAGTCCAACTACACCGCTGAAGAGGGCTCCACCGTGGTGTACTTGAAGGCCGCGTACCTCAAGACGCTGGCGGCGGGCAAGCACACCATCACCATCCTGTCCACGGCGGGCAACACCAGCATGGACTTTACCATCGGCGGCAAGAGCAGCAGCCCCCAGACCTTCGACGCGGGCGTGGGCATCTACGCCGTGACGGCGGTGCTGTCTATGACCGGCATGGCCTGGACCGCTAAAAAGCGTCACTGAGAGCAAAAAAAGAAAGCCCGAAAGGGCTTTCTTTTTTTTGCCGCGCATCTGAAAACCCCTTGCAAAAGGGAAAGGAATATGTTACCATGTATTTTGTATACAGTATCCCATGCACATGTAAGAGAGACTGCACTGCGTCCAAGCCCCGGCAGGAGAGGGAAAATCAGCAAAATTTGCCGGTTTTGCTTGCTTTTCCCCGCAGCAGCGGGTATAGTGTGTGTAGAGCCGCCTGCTGCGGTATAAAAAGAAGGGGGCAGAGAGAGATGACAGCCTTCACACCGGTGGACCCCGCCAATCCCCAGCGCGAGACGATATATAGCCAGCTGAAAAACGCCATCATCAACGGCGATATCGCGCCGGATGAGCGCATTGTTGAAACAAAATACGCCGATATTTTCCGCGTCAGCCGCACCCCCGTGCGCGAAGCCATCCGTATGCTGGAGCGTGAGGGGCTGGTGGTCTACGAGCCCCGTAAGGGCGCCGTGGCCCGGCCCAGGCTGACCCGTGCCGAGGTGGACGAGGTCTATACCATCCGTTCCGCCCTGCAGCTGCTCAGCGTGGATGCTGTGGTGCGGAACATCACCGACGCGCAGCTGGACGCCATGGAGGCCGACAACCGCGGCTGTGCCGAGGCGCTGGACAAGCATGACGTCGGTGCGTATTTCCGCCACCTGGACGAATTCAACGGCCTGTTGACCCAGAGCAGCAATATGCCCTTGCTCATCAAGCTCCTGGACCAGATCGAAAGCTACAGCGCCACCACGTCGTTTCAGAACCCGGAGCACGCCCGCTTCCGCGAGAGCGTGCTGTCCGATGACGAACGCCGCCGCCGTGCGTTGGCGGAGCACGAGGAGATCGTGGCGTCCCTGCGGGCCCGTGATGCGGATCGCCTCCGTCGGGTGCTCACCGCCCATACCGCTAACGTTCACGAGGCAGCCCTCCAGCGCTACGGCAAGGAGGACTGACGCACAGACCCCATCTGCATGACGGATATGTACCATTTGCATGGCGGATATGTATCGCCCGCATGACGGATATGTACCATCTGCATGACGGATATCTACCGCCTGTATGACGGAATGTACCGCCTGCACGAGACCCCTGTGACCTGTCATGGGGGCTTCTCTTGAAGACTAAGTGTATACAGTATACATATCAGAGGAGGCATTTATGGACTGGGACAGAGTCATCTACAACGGCACGGTGGTCAACGATGACGGTATGCAGCGTGCCGATATCTACATCCGTGATGGCCGGGTCGCCGCCGTCACGTCCGAGCGCCTGCCCGGCACCGTCGGCGAAGCCACCGACGCTTCTGGCCGCTATATCCTGCCCGGCCTGATCGAGACCCACGTTCACTCCCGCGACGGCCGTCTGGCCACAGGTGAGAAGGAGGACTTCCGTTCCTCCACCGCGGCGGCTGCCGCCACCGGTATTACCACCGTGTTCGAAATGCCCAACTGCACCCCTACCATCCACTCGGCGGAGTCTCTCCGCGATCTTGTCTCGGTCATCCAGCCCAAGGCCCATGCGGATTTCTGCGTCTGGGGCCTGGCTTTGGGCGATGCCAATCTTGCCAGCCTGCCCGCTTTGGCGGAGGCCGGCTGCGTGGCCTTCAAATTCTTCTGGGGCTACGCGGTGGACCACCGGGACAACAGCCTGATCTACAACTACCGTGAGGGCATGGACAACGTCCTCCCGCCCCCGGACGACGGCCAGATCTATCGCCTGTTCCGCGCCGTGAAGGCCACCGGCAAACGCCTGGGCATCCACGCAGAGAATTTCTCCATTGTTCGGGCCCTGACGCAGGAGGCCCTTGCCGCCGGCGCGCAGGACTACGCCGCATTGCTGCGTACCCGCCCCGTCAGCTGCGAGACCTCCATTATCGACACCGCCATCGACATGGCCAAGGAGCTCTCCATGCCCCTGCACGTCCTCCATGTGGGTGTAGGCGACGGCGTGGAGCACCTCCGCCGCGCCAAGGCCGACGGCGTGGATGTCACCGCCGAGACCTGTACCCATTACCTGACCTTCACCGACCGCGACGCCCGCCGCTGCGGTGCGGTGATGAAGACTTACCCTCTCATCCGTACCGCCGCAGATCGCCAGGCAGTCTGGCAGGGCCTTGCGGATGGTACCCTGGACTGGGTCTGCTCAGATCACGCGCCCCACACCTGCGAGGAAAAGCACCGTTCCTTCTGGGATGCCCCCGCCGGAATCAGCGGTATCGAGGGTCTTTCTCCTGTGCTGCTCACCGCTGTCCACCGCGGCCTGCTGACGCTGCCCCGCGTGGCGGCGATCACCTCCGCCAATGCGGCCCGTACCTTCGGCCTCTATCCCCGCAAGGGCGTTATTCGCCCCGGAGCCGATGCCGACTTGGCCATTGTGGATATGTCCGCGGCCTACACCTTCCGTCAGGAGAAGATGTACTCTAAAGCCAAATGGTCCCCCTATGACGGTATGTCCTTCCAGGGCCGGGTGGTCGAGACCATCCTCCGCGGCCGCACCACTATGCGTGACGGTCAGGTCCTGCCCGACTGCTTCGGCCAGTTCCTGCCGGTCTGCACCAAATAGCTTGTTTTCTCCCTTTACTCCTTTTCCTCCCCCTTGCACCGAACGGCTCCCAGGCACGCACCTGGGAGCCGTTCGGCTTGTTCCGTATAAAAGGGACCACTGTATGGTGGCCCCTTTTGCTGTTTGGCAGCCACCTTATTGGTTTGGAATGTTTGGCACAAAGCGTTGCGGGTAACAGGGAATTCCGAAATGTCTACTGGGAAAAACAACAAAAGTTTTTCGCCGTGTTTAGGCAACTCTACAGAAATAGAGCCATGCCGGCCCTTTTCCGTTGACAGATCACAAAAGAGATGGTATTTTGAAACTGTGCTCGAGCACAGTCAATTCGTGCTCGAGCACAAATGACACATCGCCAAGGGCGATACAAATTTCGGAGAGGAGAAGCGGACGCGTGACCATCAAGCAGATCGCTGAAAAAGCGGGCACCAGCCGCGGCACCGTCGACCGGGTACTTAACGGCCGCGGCAACGTAAATCCCGAGCTGGCCAAGCGTATATTGGACATTGCCGAGCGTGAGCGCTACCAGCCCAACCAGCTGGCCCAGGCGCTTATTCGCTCCCGTCAGCGCACCCACATCGGCATGGTCATACCCTCCGTCGGCAATCCCTTTTTTGACGAGGTGCTCCGCGGCGCACAGAGCCGCGCCAGAAAACTCTCCAGCTACGGCACCACCCTTACCATCCGCGAGATCAAGGGCTACGACGCCGCCACGCAGCTGCAGGCCATGCGCCGGCTGGTGGCCGAGGGCGTGGACGCGCTGGCGGTCATGCCGCTGGATGTGCCCGAGGTCGCGGTGTACCTGCAGTCATTGCCCATACCGGTGGTCACAGTCAACACCGATATCGATGTCGACCGTGTGGCCTTTGTCGGCTGCGACTACTACAACAGCGGTATGATCACCGGAGATCTGGTGCAGCTCATGCTCAATGGCCGGGGCCGCGTGGCGGCTGTTATCGGCAGCACCAATGTCCGCGGCCATATGGACCGCGTGCGCGGTCTGCGGACCGCACTGGAGGGCACGCCGGAGATCACGGTGGACGCCGTGCTGGAAAATCAGGACGACGACGATGTCTCCTATCAGGTGCTGCGGGCCTATCTAGCGGGCCACACGCCGGATATGGTGTGCTTTGCCGCCGCCGGTATCGACGGCGGTATGCGGGCCATCCTGGAAAGCGGAAAGAATATTCGCGTGCTGGCGGTGGACGGGACGGAGACCGTGCTGCGGTATATGGAGGAAGGGCACATCGCCGCCACTGTGACCCAGGAGCCCTTCGCCCAGGGGGACGAGGCGGTGCGTGTGCTGTTCGACTATATCCACACCGGACGGCGGCCCGCCGCCGGCGTGGTGTATACCCACAACCGTGTGCGTGTGCGGCACTCGCAGTAAGTTTGTGATCCGATCGGCACAGGCCGATGATGATTTAACTTTTTAACAGGAGGAATGTATCATGGGAAACAGACCGGTAACTCTTTGCACCTGCCAGTGGGCGGACCTGCCCTTCGATGAACTGTGTGCGCTGGCGTCCAAGATGGGCTATGACGGCCTGGAGGTCGCCTGCTGGGGCAATGGCATCGACATTGATCGTGCATACAGCGATGACAGCTATGTGGCCTGGATCAAGGAGACCCTGGCGAAGAACAACCTGATCTGCAAGGCTCTGGCCTGCCACATCATCGGCCAGTGTGTGGGCGACGCTCCCGATCCCCGGCTGAACAACTTTGCTCCCGCGGCGCTGGCCGACAAGCCGGAGGAGATCCGCGCCTGGGCGATCGACACCATGAAGAAGGCCCCCGTGGTGGCCAAGAAGCTGGGCTGCTATGTGGTCACGGGCTTCACCGGCTCTCCCATCTGGAAGTGGCTGTATTCCTTCCCCCAGACCACCGAGGAGATGGTCGAGAACGGCTACGACGAGATCGTGCGCCTGTGGTCCCCTATCCTGGATGAGTTCAAGGCCAACGGCATCAAGTTCGCCCTGGAGGTCCATCCCGGCGAGATCGCTTTCGACTACTACTCCACCGAGAAGCTGCTGAAGAAGTTTGCCGACCGCCCCGAGTTCGGCCTGAACTTCGACCCCAGCCACCTGCTGTGGCAGGGCGTGACGCCCCATCTGTTCCTGCGCGACTTTATGGACCGCGTGTACCACGTCCATATGAAGGATGCGGCGGTGACTCTGGATGGCCGCAGCGGTCTGCTGGGCTCCCACATCGATTTCGGCGACCTGCGCCGCGGCTGGAACTTCCGCTCCCTGGGTCATGGTGACGTGAACTTCGAGGAGATCATCCGCGTGCTGAACGCCGCCGGTTACGACGGCCCTCTGTCCGTGGAATGGGAGGACAGCGGTATGGACCGTATCGAGGGCGCTACCGAGGCGGCCGCTTTCGTGAAGAAGGTGGACTTCAAGAAGTCCGATGTGAAGTTTGACGACGCTATCGCCAACTGAAACGCGACAAGGAGGACAATATGGGTATTCAGATCCGTTACGGCATGGTCGGTGGCCACATGAACGCCTTTATCGGCGAGGTGCATCGCAAAGCCATCGCCTTTGACCCCCGCGCACAGCTGGTGGCGGGCTGCTTCTCCACCAATGCGGAGAAGAACCGTGAGACCGGCGAGACCTACTCCCTGGACATGAGCCGCGTGTACCCCAGCTATGAGGCCATGGCCGAGGCGGAGAGCAGGCGTCCCGACGGTATCGATTTCGTCAGCATCACCACCCCGAACAACACCCACTACGACGTGGCCAAGTGCTTCCTGCAGCACGGCATCCATGTGGTGTGCGAAAAGCCTCTGTGCTTTACCGTGGAACAGGCGCAGGAGCTGGTGGCCCTGGCCAAGGAGAAAAACCTGGTTTTCGGCGTCACCTACACCTATTCCGGCTACACCATGATGAAGGTGGCCCGCGAGATGATCGCCGAGGGCAAGATCGGCAAGATCGCCGCCGTCAATGCGGAGTATGTCCAGGAGTGGCTCATCGATGAGTTGGGCGTCCCCGGCGAGGGCACCACTAAGCTGTCCGTCTGGCGCGCCGATCCGGCGGTGTCCGGTATCTCCAACTGTGTGGGCGACATCGGCACCCACATCGAGAACTCCGTCCACTACCTGACCGGCCTGAACATCAAGCGTCTGGCCGCCACCGTGAACCGTTACGGCAAGGAGCTGGACCTGAACGCCAATATGCTCGTCGAGTACGAAAACGGCGTCAACGGCGCGTACTGGTGTTCCCAGATCGCGGCGGGCAAGCTCAACGGCCTGACCATCCGCATCTACGGCAGCGAGGGTGCACTGGAGTGGGAGCAGCACTATCCCGATTATCTGAAGTACACCCCCAAGGGCAAGCCCACGGAGACCCTGTCCCGCGGTACCGGTTATATCACCGAGAAGGCCGGCGCGTACAGCCGCATCCCCTCCGGCCACCCCGAGGGACTGATCGTCGCCTTTGCCAACATCTACAAGAACATCATCAGCGCCATTCTGGCGGTGAAGGCGGGCGGTACGGCCAACGACGGCTCTTTCGACTATCCCACCGTCACCGACGGCCTCAACGGCGTGAAGTTCATTCACGCGGTCATCGACTCCGCAGCCAAGGACTCTGCCTGGGTGGAGCTGTAAGAACACGTTATAGGCGGACTTTGTCCGTATCTATAAAAAATTTTTAGGAGGAAACAACCATGAAGAAAGTACTGGCACTGATCCTTGCGCTGGTCATGGCCCTGTCTCTTGTCGCCTGCGGCGAGAAGAAGGACGATGACGCCAACAAGGACAACGATGCTGCCACGGGTAATCGCATCGCGATCCTGGTCCCCAATGCCGACCACGGCTGGACCGGCGCTGTGATGACCTATGCGCAGGAGAAGGCGCAGGAGCTGAATGACGCCGGCAAGTATGCCGCCACCGTCATCACCTCTTCCGACGCCGCCAACCAGATCCAGCAGGTGGAGGACCTGATCGAGAACAAGACCGCTGACTATGTGGTCATTCTGCCTCAGGACAACACCCTGGAGAACACCATGGCCAAGCTGGCCACCAGCGGCATCCCCTATGTGATGTTCGACCGTATCATCGACTCCGCTGCTTCCACTGCTGTTGCCTGCGTCAAGGGCGATAACAACGGCATCGGCGCCGAGACCGCCAAGCGCTTCATCGCCGACGGCATGAAGGCTGGCGACAAGGTCCTCATCATGCCCGGTGACAACTCTTCCGTTCCCACCATGCGTAACGACGGCTTCTTCAGCGTGCTGAAGGAGAATGGCTGGACCGAGGAGCAGATCGCTGCCATCCAGTCCACCGACTACACCGGCTGGAGCCGCAGCAAGGGCAAGGAGCTGTTCATCAACTGGCTGGATGCCAGCACTGTTGAGGACATCACCGCCACCAAGTGGATCTTCACCCACGACGACGAGATCGCCATGGGCATCCTGGAGGCGCTGAAGAGCTCCGAGATCGACGCCGAGAAGAAGGACGCCTTCCTGAACGCCGGTGTGCATCTGGGCACCTCCTCCGGTCTGAACGAGATCTACTCCGTGCTGAAGGGCATCCATCAGAAGGATTACACCGCTGAGGTTGCCAAGCTGGCCGATCTGTTCTCCGTTACTTACGATCCCGCGATGATCAAGGCTGCCGTGGATGACATGGTCACCCACATCGAGGGCGGTACCGTCACCCAGGATCACGTCATCGCCGTGTCCGTGGTGGATGCTACCAACGTCAACGACTTCCAGGGCTTCGGTGACGCTGTCTCCAAGTAAGTAAAGTCGTTTCCGAGGGCTTCGCGGGCGCTTCGGCGCCCGCGGGGCACCTCCCCCTTCGCAGAAGGGATCTTATCAAACAGCAAAGAGAGGCGTGCGGCATGGAATTGCTGAAAATGACCAATATCACCAAATCATTCTCCGGTGTGGAAGTGCTTTCGCACGTTGATTTTTCCGTGGAGCGCGGGGAAGTACACGCACTGCTGGGAGAGAACGGCGCCGGTAAGTCCACATTGATGAACATCCTGGCGGGTGTGCATCAGCGGGATGAGGGCGAGATCGAGTTTGACGGGGAGCAAATGCATGACATTTCCGTCAAACGGACAGAACAGGCAGGTATCGCCTTTGTACACCAGGAGTTGAACCTGTTTAACGATCTGAAGGTGTACGAGAACATTTTTCTTCGCAAAGAACTGCTGACCAAGCTGGGCACGCTGGATAAGCGGGCCATGCTGGAGCAGACGCGCCAGCTGATGAGCGACCTGGGCGTGGATATCGACCCCAACGCCCTGGTAGACGAGCTGGAGACCAGCAAAAAGCAGCTGCTGGAGATCGCAAAGGCGCTTCACGCCAATGCGAAGCTCTTTATTCTGGACGAGCCGACCACCGCGCTGAACAACGCGGAGATCGAGCACCTGTTCAGTATCGTGCGGCGATTGAAGGAGCAGGGCAAGTCCTTCATCTTCATCTCCCACAAAATGAACGAGATATTTACCATCGCGGACCGCTACACGGTCCTGCGGAATGGATGCTTTATTCAGTCCGGCAATATTGCCGACACCACGCCGGAGGCTGTCACCCGCCTGATGGTGGGCAGCAGCTACTCCGAGGCCTCGGTGTACCAGCCCCGCCAGCTGGGTGATGTGGCGCTGAAGCTGGAGCACCTCAGCGGCGAAGGGTTCGAGAACGTGGACCTGGAGGTGCGTAAGGGCGAGATCATCGGTCTGACGGGCCTGAAGGGCGCCGGCGTCAGCGAGATGATGCAGGCGATTTTCGGCGCGATTCCCATCCGCTCGGGCACGGTGTATGTCAACGGCGAGCCGCTGCGCCATGGCGGCATACATAACGCCATGTGCCACAGGATCGGCATGATCCCCGCCAACCGCAAGGAAAACTCCGTCATCCCGGATTTCACGTTGCTGGAGAACAACTACATCTCCGAACACACGCTTTCTGCCAATCACCAGCTGATCCGTGGGCGGAAAGAGGTGGCGCAGTACAACAGAATGCGGGATATGCTGAACATCAAGGCCAACAGCCATGACGACCTGATCCTGTCACTGTCCGGCGGCAACCAGCAGAAGGTGATCCTGGGCCGGTGGCTCACCACCGAGGCGGATATCCTTATCATGGATAACCCCACCCAGGGTATCGACGTGGGCGCCAAGGCGGAGATCTACAAGCTGATCCTGGAACTGGCCGAGAAGGGCAAGACCATCTTGGTCAACACCCTGGAGATACCGGAGATACAGAAGATCGCGGATCGCTGTGTGGTGTTCTACCACGGGCATATCCAGACGATCCTGCCCCGTGAGGAGATCACGGAGGAGAGAGTCATGCTGTATGCGACCAATGTGATACACGCAACGGAGGGAGAGGTAAACGTATGAGTCAGAACACGGAACTGAAGGCCCAGGCCAAAAAACCGGGGCTGAACAAGAAGGGCATTGCCGCCTGGATCAATAATTACAGCTTTATCCTCATCGCACTGGCGATCTTCATCGCCTATCTGTTTATTAACCACGGCGCGACCACATGGAGTGGCGTGATGAACATCCTGCGGCACTCCGCTGTGGTGGGCATCATGGCCTTCGGCATGGGCCTGGTCATCATCACCGGCGGCATCGACCTGTCCGTGGGCTCCATGCTGGCGCTGGTGGGCAGCTTCTCCGTGGTGGTGTTCAATGCCACGGACAGCGTGCTCCTGACGCTGCTGTTCGCCCTGGTGGCCGGCGGCTTGTGCGGCCTGTTCAACGGTGTGCTCATCGGCCTGGTGAAAATGCCCGCGTTCATCGTGACGCTTGCCACCATGCTGATCTTCCGTTCGGTGGCTCAGTACTACCTGCGGACTACCGGGTCCTCCATCTTCAATATGACCGGTACCCTGGACCACTATGCCAGCTTCTACGGCTTCGGCCAGCTGAAGATCGCCACCGTTCCCGTGGTGGGCATCGTGCTGCTGCTGGTCACGGTCATCATGGTGTTCATATCCACCTGCACCAAGTTCGGCAAGACCGTCTATGCCCTGGGCAGCAATGAGCGCGCCGCAGCCCTGGCCGGTATCAACGTCAACCGTACCCGTGTGGCGGTCTATGTCATTACCGGCATACTCACCGGCCTGAGCGCTTTCCTGTGGCTGGCCATGAACGGCTCCGTCGACCCGGCTACCCTGGGTAAGAGCAACGAGATGTACGCCATCGCCGCGGTGGTCATCGGCGGTATCAGCATGAGCGGCGGCAAGGGCAAGCTGCTGGGCGTTCTGTTCGGCGCCATGAGCTATACCATCATCGACAAGATCATCGCCTCCCTGCAGGTGGACGCCCTGATCAACGATACCATCAAGGGCTCGATTTTGCTGGTGGCCGTTATCATCCAGCTGGTGGTGCCCATGATCCGTTCCCGCGTAAAAACGAAACATACTTCGGAGGTGTAATAACATGAAAAAGTACGCTGATGTGAGTAAGGTCGTCTACGATCCCCAGGGGACCGACCCCTTTACCTTCCGTTGGTATGACCCGGACGAGGTCATCGCCGGCAAGAAAATGCGTGAGCATCTGAAGTTCGCACTGAGCTACTGGCACACCATCGACGCCGAGGGCGTGGATATGTTCGGCTCCGGTACCATGGATAAGTCCATGGGCCAGACGGACCCCATGGCCAAGTTCCGCGCCAAAGCGGACTTCGCCTTCGAGCTGATGGAAAAGCTGAACATCGACTACTACTGCTTCCATGACGTGGACATCGCCCCGGAGGGCGCTACCCTGGCCGAGAGCATCGCCAATTTTCGCGTGATGGTGGATTATCTGTACGAGCTGCAGAAGAAGACCGGCAAGAAGTGCCTGTGGGTCACCGCCAACAACTTCGGCGACAAGAAGTTTATGGCCGGTGCAGCCACCTCCTGCTGCGCCGATGTGTTTGCCGCCGCCGCCGCTAAAGTCCGGGCCTGCCTGGATGCCGCGGTGAAGCTGGGCGCCACCGGATATGTGTTCTGGGGTGGCCGCGAGGGCTACGACACCCTGCTGAACACCGACATGGGGCTGGAGCTTGACAACATGGCCCGCTTCCTGCGTATGGCCCGTGACTACGGCCGCAAGATCGGCTTTACCGGCGATTTCTATCTGGAGCCCAAGCCGAAGGAGCCTACAAAGCACCAGTATGACTTCGACGTGGCCACCTGCATGAACTTCCTGCGGAAGTACGACCTGACGGCGGATTTCAAGATGAACATCGAGGCCAACCACGCCACCCTGGCGGGCCATACCTTCGAGCATGAGCTGCGTACCGCTATCGTCAACGGCAGCTTTGGCTCCATCGACGCCAACGAGGGAGACTATCTGCTGGGCTGGGATACCGACCAGTTCCCCGCCAATGTGTACAGCGCCACCTACTGTATGATGGAGGTCCTCCGCGCCGGCGGCTTTACCAACGGCGGCCTGAACTTTGACGCCAAAGCCAGACGCCAGTCCAACACCTTCGAGGACATCCTGCTGGCCTATATCTCCGGTATGGACACCTTTGCCCTGGGTCTCCGCAAGGCGCTGGAGCTGAAAGCGGATGGCCGTCTGGACCAGTTCGTCAAGGAACGCTACAGCAGCTATGACAGCGGCGTGGGCAAGAAGATCGTGGATGGTGAGATGACCCTGGAGTCTCTGGCGGATTACGCCGAGGGCCTCAAGAGCTTCGATGTGCCCAGCGGCCGTCAGGAGTATCTGGAATCTGTGGTCAACCGGGTGCTGTTCCACTGAGAAATGACATATTGCGGGCCGCCCGGAAGGGCGGCCCTGCCTAAAGGAGGCGCAAGGCTATGAAGGAATATTTGCTGGGTATCGACCTGGGCACCTCCGGCACCAAGACGGTGCTGTTCCGCAGTGACGGTACGGCCATGGCCGCCCACACGGTGGAATACCCCCTCTACCAGCCCCAGAACGGCTGGGCTGAGCAGGAGCCGTCCGACTGGTGGCGTGCTGTGCGGGAGACGGTGCAGGCCGTGCTGCACAAAAGTGGTGTGGCCGCCGCCGATGTTGCCGGTGTAGGCATCTCCGGGCAGATGCACGGTCTGGTGATGCTGGACGAGAGGGGAGAGGTGCTGCACCGCAGCATCCTGTGGTGCGATGGCCGCACCGGCGAGGAGTGCCGCGAGATCACCGAGACTGTGGGCGCGGAGAAACTCATCGCCATCACCGCGAACCCCGCCCTGGCGGGCTTTACCGCCGGGAAGATCCTGTGGGTGCGGAAGCATCTGCCGGAGGTCTACAAGGCCTGCCGTCATATCCTGCTGCCCAAGGATTACATTCGCTACTGCCTCACCGGCCAGTTTGCCACCGAGGTATCCGACGCCTCCGGCATGAACCTGCTGGACGTGCCCCGGCGGCAGTGGTCTGACGAGATACTGAACAAGCTGGACATCGACCCGGCGCTGCTGGGCCGGATGTACGAGTCTGTGGACGTGACCGGAACGGTGACGGCGGGAGCTGCCGCCCTGACCGGCCTGGCCGAGGGTACGCCCGTGGTGGGCGGCGCGGGTGACAACGCTGCCGCGGCTGTGGGCACCGGTACTGTCCGCTACGGAAAGGCCTTTACGACGCTGGGCACCTCCGGCGTGGTCTTTGCCCATGCGGACAGCGTTTCCATCGACCCGGCGGGCCGCGTACACACCTTCTGCTCCGCCGTTCCCGGCAAGTGGGCGGTAATGAGCTGCACGCTGGCGGCGGGTCAGTCCCTGCGTTGGCTGCGGGATACCTGCTGTGCCGGCGAGGTGGCCGAGGCGGCCAAACAGGGCGTGGACCCCTACGAGCTGATGACGGCCCTGGCCGAGAAAACCCCCATCGGCGCCGACGGCCTGTTGTTCCTGCCCTATCTGATGGGCGAGCGATCCCCGCTGTTGGACGAGAAGGCCCGGGGCGCGTTTATCGGCCTGTCCGGCGGCCATGACCGCGGCCACCTGATTCGCGCTGTGCTGGAGGGCGTTACCTACTCCCAGCGTCAGTGCGTGGATGTGCTCCGTGGCATGAATGTGCCCACGGAGGAAATGATGGCCTGCGGCGGCGGCGCGCGGAGCGCATTCTGGCGTCAAATGCTGGCCGATGTGTACGGCTGCCCCATCCAGACCGCCAAGGCGGCGCTGGAGGGCCCGGCGCTGGGCGTGGCTATTCTGGCCGGTGTTGGCACCGGTGTGTATCCCTCCGTGGAGAGCGCCTGCGATGCCATTGTCAAGCCGGATACCGTTCTGTACCCCGATGCGGAATGTGGCCGCGCCTATGAGCCCTACTACCAACTCTATCTGCGGCAATATCCCGCGCTGCGGGAGACCTTCCATGCCCTGGCCGCCATGAGGAGCCGGGCATGAGAGGCGCAAAGCGTATCCTGCCGCTGCTGGCGGTCCTGTGCTTCGCTCTGTTTCTGCTGTACGGCGTCTATTTCAATGCCTTTGGCGCCAACGCCGAGTCCATGATGGCCTTTTTCGGCATCACCGAAAGCCGCCAGGGCTTCGTGATGACCATTCAGTCCCTGGGCGGCATCGTGATGACGGTGCTGCTGGGCCTGTTCGGCGAACGGCTCCACAAGCTGTACGGCCTGTTGGCCGGCGCGGTGCTGGTGGGCGTGGCCGGTGTGACCATTGGCACCATGCCCCTGTACGGCAATGACAGCTATGGGCTGCTGCTGGTGTTTGCGCTGATCGGCGGTGTGGGCTATATCACCATCGACCTGCTGATGAACGGCGTCATCGCCGACGTGTTTCCCGAGAAGAAGAGCACGCTGCTGCCCATCGTTCACGGCTTCTACGGTCTGGGCGCCATGCTGGCGCCCCTGCTGGTGACATGGCTTACCGACAGCGGCCGCCCCGCCACCTTTGCCGTACCGTATCTGGTGCTGGGCGCGGCGGCGCTGGTGTTGGGCGCGGTGTTCTGGGCGGTGTCCCGCCGCGCCACGCCCCACACGCCCTACGCCGATATGACGGCCCTGCGGGACAGGTCTGTGGCCAACCCGGCGGAGATCTTTCGTGACAAGCGCGCATGGCTCTATCTGCTGTGCTGTTTCCTGTATCTGTGCTTCCAGAACGGCATCGCCGTCTGGCTGCCCAACTACTACAAGACCGTGCACCACATGGCAGGCGGCGCGGCCAACGCCATGCTCACCCTGTTTTTCCTGGGCGCACTGGTGGTCCGTATGCTCTCGCCGCTGGTGTATAAGCGTATGCCGGTGCGGACGTTCTATCTGCTCACCTGCTTTTTATCGGCCGGCGTGTTTGCGGTTTTGCTGCTGACGCCGTCTTTGGCCGTCCAGCGGGTGCTTTTGGTGCTGCTGGGCCTGCTGCAGGGTGCGGAGGTCCCGGCCCTGGTGATCCTTTGCTGCGAGACGTTCCCTACTCGGACGGCTTCGGCCTCATCCATCATCGTGCTGGGCGTATCCCTGTCAGCGCTGATCGCGCCCACGGTGCTGGGGCGGCTCATCGAGCAGGTAGGCTACGGCATCCCCCTGTGGGGCCTGACGGCCTGCCTGCCGCTGTCGGCGGCGGTGCTGCTGGCCATACGCCGTGACGCGCCGGCGCGGGCATGACCTTGCTTTTTTCCCCGGGCAGCGGGCAAGAAACTTCTTCATGGGCGCTACTCCCGCCCACCAAACCTTCCTTATAAAAAACTTCCTTCCTTTATCTCGCTGCCTTTGCTTCAGGCCGTCGGAGGTGTCATTGACGTCTCCGACGGCCTGTGGGCTTTGCGGCTATGTGGGGCGCCCTTGCCGTTTTCCCTGCAAAGCACGCTGCATTCCGCAGTATTTTTGGCAATTTTATTTCGGAAAAGTATTACTTTTTTCCTGTGCTGTGCTATCTTACAGGCGACGGTTAGCCACATCTAACTGCTGCAAAATATAGAGGAGCGATCTGCCATGAAGAGATTTGCCATGTTTGCCGCCGGTGTGCTGTTCGGCACCACCGGCATTAAGGTCCTGGGCAGCAAGGACACCAAGAAAGCCTAGGGGCACTTTTTTCACGCATTTTTTATAGCCGCAGTCACAGTACGGTCCGCCGGAGGCCAGGGTATACGTCCGCACAAAGCTTGTCGCGCCGCCGGTCTCACTCATGGTATAGTCCGGATGACACAGAGCCAGCGTCAGGTCGTACGATCCCAGTTCCTGCATCAGTGTGCAGATACCGCACTGGGTAAACCGCCCTTCATAGCCGCTGCCGCCCGGGTATTCGTAAAAGTCCGTCAGCCGTTCCACGTCTGGCCGTTCTGGCATGGACAGGAGAGTGCACCAAGCAGGGCACAGTTGACGATATTCATCTTAAAGCGGTCCGCTGTCAGCTGCCGCCGAGCAGATACCCAAGGACGCACGGGCCGTTTCATCACCGGAGATACTGCTTTAAAGCATCTCTCCGTTTTGCATGTGGAATGCGAAATACAAAAAGCCGCACGGGAACACCGTACGGCTGGCTTTGCAGGCACAAGGCCTACCGTTATCCAATAATACCCTATTTCGACTGCATTTTCAATCTGAACATCTTAAGGCGATTTTTGCCCCCAAATTCCGTGTGGTTGTCTCAGTTTTGCCTGTGTGGGTCAGGTTGTGGGTCAAATGAGAAAACGGCGGCAAATTGAACTTGCCGCCGCATTACTGTTTTCGCACTTTGACCCATATTTTTCAGCAACTTATGCGGTCAACGCAAAATAAAAAAACTGAGCTTTTAACGCAGAAAAACCGCCTAAAAAGGCGGCTTTTCAAAGCTTTTTGGTCGGAGTGCGGGGACTCGAACCCCGGGCCTCCTGCTCCCAAAGCGGTTTACATAATTCCTTATGACGATTTGTGCCGCTTTCCTGCCATTTCGTCTCGTTTACGGATACTCTTTAAGACTCTTATTTCCACTGTTTCCGCGTACTCCACGCCTGTCTGTAGTCAAATATGTGGTCAAAAAACCGCTTTCTGAACACCCTCGTGACAGGGGACAGAAAGCGGTTTTTATAGTTTGCCGGAGTGCTGCGGGCAGGTAATCCGGTACCCCGGTTTGCCGCATTGTACCTCTAATGGGGAGGTTAAGCAAGTCCTTTATGCAAGGATAGGCGGCGCAGAATTTGCATCGCTATAGACAAAGAATAGGGACTTTCCCTTAATACGAGCTGCGTTTTAAGGGAAAGCGCACCAGAAGTAAGGGAAAGTATCTGCGCCCTGCGAGGAAAACGCTGTTGACTTTCATCATAATTTTATCGTGAATATTTTTCGATTGGCACTCAAAGCGAGTTGATTTTCATCATAGCGATATGAGAATCCTTGAAGAATTCTGGTACAGCAATATTAGGCAGACCAAGTGTGATACTTCGCCCTGCACGGAAAGAAACAGCAGGAACTGATCTGCAGGAATAAAGAGAAGCTTCGTGTCACCATGACGGACGAACAAGAGAAATTGCTTGAGACAGGATCGTGCTGGAGATCATGGACGAATAGACATACGGGTTCTCCTTCACATAGTCCGCATCCATATACCGATGGAGCTTCGTGAGCTTGGGCCCGTCCGGGTCACAGTTGCTGGCAGAGTGACCGAAGATGACGGTATTCCTGTCCAGCTTGCTCCGGCTGCTCAAACGGTTGTCACAGTGGGCGTAGTAGCAGCCCCATTCGCTGTAGTTCCCGTTCTCGTCCTTTTGCAGGTAGTAAGCGTTGTCCTTCGCCTGCACCACGGGGTCGTCCACCTCGGTACCGGGCATATACAGCCACGCCACGGCGTCGGCGTATTTCTTTCTTGCGTCCTTCAGCTCCTTTTGCCGGTCCACGGTGGGGATGATCTCGCCGGTGGGCTGTGGCTCGGTCACTTCGGGTACGCTGGGATATTCCTCTTTCTGATGACAAGCGGTGGCACTGATCGCCGTCCCCATCAGCATAATGGCGACAAAGGTTCAAAACGGAAATCGAGTGATTTTTTTTCATAGTGTTTTCTCCTTCTGCGTGGGAAGGCGGCATGGCTCATGGGTTGTGAATGGCGTACAGAGTTTCCTGTGGTGAAAAGCAGACAGCGCGGGGGCGGTGCTATTGACCGTCCGCCGCGCTGTCCTTTGCCTGTTGTGGAATTATGCCTGCGTATGTCTGCTCTGGCAGCTGCTTGATTTACTCAGCTATGACCCTCCAGAGAAACGTTACGCTCTGACTGCGGGTGCAGTCACTTTCCTTGCGGTGATGATATTTCTTGTCGCTGGGTTAGACCAACTTACCCCAGGTCAGGGGACCGACGATGCCGTCCGCACCCAGACCGTTGGCCTTCTGGAACGCCAACACCGCTGCGTAAGTCTTGCTTCCGAAGATGCCGTCCACATTGCCGCAGGTATACCCCTTGGCGTTGAGCATCTCCTGGAGCTTACGCACGGCATCGCCGCGGGAGCCGGTGCGGAGCATGGGCTGGGTCGTGACGGGCGTCACGTTCACGGGCGTGGCATCATAGAGCTTCGCCCAAGTGAGTTTGCCCACGATACCGTCCACGCCAAGGCTATTAGCCTTCTGGAAGGCAGTCACCGCCGCATAGGTCTTGGCTCCGAAGATGCCGTCCACATTGCCGGAGTTGTAGCCCAGCGTGTTCAGCTTATCCTGCAGCGTCTTGACAGCGTCGCCGGTGCAGCCTCTGTACAGCATAGGCATATCGGGTACTGTGGGGGCGTAGTAGCTGCCGCCGCCGGAGGAGGTGGACTTGTGCCACAGCTGGATAGAGCCGGTCAGCGTCGTATAGTTGGTGTCGGTGGGAGTGTAAGTCCACCCGTAGCTCTTGTTCGCAACCACCTCGGTGGTGGTGGGGTCGTCCCAAGCAATCGTACCGCCGGCAGGCGTAATGGTACCGATACCCAAGGCGGCATCCGCCAGCGTCTTGCCGGAAGTGGTGATCTTGGTATAGGCAGGTTCGCCGGTGGGGACGGCTCTGGTGATGGTGATCTCCACGGGAGAGCTGGTGATGCTGTTGTAGCTTGCATCGCCAGCCTTAGTTGCACGGACCTTGACCTTACCGACCTTGACGGGAGTCAGCTTGCCGGTGGCGTCAATGGTCGCCTCGCCGGTGCCATTGGTCACAGTGTAGATCACCGCGCCGGAACCGGAGCCGCCGCTGGTACCAAGCTGCAAGGTCTGACCGTAGACCACGGTGGTGCCGCCGGTAATGCGCAGTGCCTGCTGATTATCCTTTTCTGTCAGGGTGATAGTCAGGGCGATGGTGAAATCCTCGTAGTTGTTGCAGGAGGCTTTCAGGGTGATGGTGATCTTGTCACCCACCTTGCCGCCGGAGATGGCATAGGTCAGCAAGCTGCCGTCCGCTGCGAAGTCCTGCTTGGACAGGACGATGCTCGCCTCGCTGCTGAACGTCCAGTCCTGCCCGGCGGGCAGTCCGGCCCAATCCGGCGTGTAGGTGTGCTCCGAGGTGTCCGTGTACTTCTGCTCCAGCTCGACCGTTTTGAGGCTGCCGCCATCCGCCTTGTTCACCATGACTTCAAGCTCGATGTTCTCCACCATGTTGTAGTTTTCGGTGTCTGTCGGGATGAACTTCGCCTGGAAGGTCTTGGCGGCAGTCGAAGCGCCGCCCACAGATTCGCTGCTATCCGTCCAACTCCAGCCGTCCGGCAGCGTCACATCCGCCAGCGTCTGACCGTATTTTGCCGTCAGCCCGGTGGGAGCGGTGTAGGCCGGCGTTGCCTTTGCAACCACAAATTCACAAAACTCGGCATTGTACTCATAGTAATTATTCGTCTCGCCGATTTTGGCAGACATACGGTAGGTACCGGCGTTCAGCGCGGGCGGATCGTTGATGCTCCAGACCTGCATATTGCCATTGCCAACGCTGGAATAATAGTAGGTCACTTGAACGTTCGGGTCACCCGTCTGTTCTGTCAGGCTCGGAATACTGGGCATTTGACCGTAGGTATAACCCGTCATGCTGATCTCGCCGCTCCGCCGCGCCTTGTCGACCTTGACCGTTGCGGTGCCGGTTGCTTCCGTATAGGTATTCCCATCGTTCGGCGTGAACGTCCATCCGATATCATGACCAAACGTACTCGCATCCAGGATCGTATTGCCCGGTTGCTGCCATGTGAAGGTGCCCTCGACCGCTGCGCCAGTGGTGGGATCCTCCATCTTGCCGGAGAGAGCGATGGTATTCAGGGCGTCGCCGTAGGTGATGGCGTTCTTGCTCAGCGTCGGTGTGCCGGTGGGAGTGATCCTGTTCTCCGCGCTGACGTCGATGGTCAGGGTGAAGTCATGGTAGTTGGTCGTAGAGACCTTGACCTTGACAGAACCAATGCTGCCTGTTTCTTTCGTTTCCACGGCCCGAATGGGCAAAATCAGCTTGCCGTCTTCCACCCTCGCGCCATCGGTGTAATAGCCGCTGGACAAGTTGACAGTTGGTGCGCCGTAGGTCACCGCGCCGTACTCCCTGGGAGCCTCCAGCGCAGGCAGCAGCGCGGACAGATCGACCGTATACGTCGCCGCGTGGTTGTTCGCGACTTGCAGCGCCTTGGCCGCGGGGGCAGCGATGATCGCACTGCTGATATAAACAGGCATACGGTCGCTGCTGTATTCGATCTGCATCACCCTGCTGCCTTTGGCAAAGACAAAGTTGCCGCCGGGTGTCAGCGTCATTGTGCCGGTGAAGGTTCTGTCTCCGGCTTCCGCGGAGTCGAATTTCATATTGCTCAACTCGTAGTCGCTCTTGTCCAAATCAAGATTATCCAAAGTCAACAATATAGGATTCCGCGGGTTCTTCGAATCAAGCATAAAACCGCCTAACGCGTCGATTCCGTTTGTGCTGTCAGTCACTGCATCTGTACCATCGTACGTCTTGTTAATCTGGGCATGACGATAGTTTTCAACCGACAGCTCATACGGCTCAAGCATCCATGTCACCGACTTTTGACCCGTATAATTGCCCATGCCCTCGATGGTCAGCGTGTGCGTTCCGGCATTCCTTGCCCAATTGTTCGAATCTTTAATGGTGTAATCTTTATTCAATTCCAGCGGCTGTCCGTTGTAGGTCACCTCAAATTTGTATTCTACATCGCTAAACGCGCCGGAAGAAAACGGAGTAACCACCAGGCGGTTGTCTGCCGGATTTTGGGTGTTGCCCGTGTCCGGCTTCTGCCTAATGACCGTTCGGTCGTCGTTCAGCTTGGCAGGCACGACATTTATCGTATAGTCCTTGACTGCCACCTGCCACTGCATTGCTCCGCCGGGTCTATCCAACCCTGTGATCACGCAGAATACATCCAGCGTATCGCCGACCTTCACGTCAGCCACTCTATTCAGCGTCATATGTTCTGCGCCGCTGTTCGTTCTGCGATACCACTTCACATCGTACAAGCCCACATTTTCACTGGGTGAGCCAACCATGAAGGGGATGCTGCCGTTAATGGGAACATTTGCCGCTTTAGAAGTCGATCCAAAGTCGTAAGGGGCTTGCTTGATAACGAATTTTTCCCATTTTTGCGCCACCGCATCAACCCGTTTATCAAGGCTTGTGCCTGTAGCGTAATATTGGTGATCCAGCACATCCGCGAGAATCTTGCCGCTTGGCAGATTATACGCGCCAAGGCTGCCGCCCGTGGCGGAAACATGCATGCCATCAGCCCAATCCTTTATATTCAGTTTGCCAATGCTGCCGCCCTGGATGGAAAGATTTGTGTTTGCGGAGCAATTCTGTACATCCAGCTTGTCAACGCTGCCGCCCTTCAGCGCAACGACAGCGCCGCCGGTCATCTCCAGATTGCCGACATAACCGCTCTCCAGCGTAAAGCTCCCGCGCTGATTCCCATCAAGGAGGATATTCTCAATCTGACCGCGCTCCGTGCCGTCGGTAACCGTCAAATGCATATTATTAGTGGGCTTGAATGCGCCGTCACCTTGAACCGACATCCTATGTCCGTTCAGATCAAGCGTATTGCCGTTCGGGCGATAACCAACGCTCCACGTAGCATCTGCCGCTTCAGCTTTATAATCTGTATACAGCTTTAATATACCGTTAGCCTTCTCATCTTCGGCATCGCCCAGCCAAGCTTTGAAGGCATCCTTCCATTGGTCAGCGGTATAGAGATTGCCATCCACCGAGGCTACGAATTTGCCGCTCTTGCCGCAGTATTCGCACGTCGCTACGCCATCTTCACCCGGTTTCATGTTCGGATGCAGGCATTTTACGACCTTGACATTGTAGATAGACGCGCCCCGAAGTGTCGTTTCGTACTTCACATACGACCCATCTTCATTCTGGTACGCATAGCCATCTGCAAGCAGTTCACCAAGCTTAACCGGCTGGTTGTTCGCTGCCCAAATTTCATTAAAGCTGCCGCCGCTCAATTTCGTCTTTTTCAGTTCGCCAAGTTGATTATTCCCGAACGTCAGTTTTCCGATAGTACCTGCCTTTGGTCCTACGATTACTGCGGCTTCCCGCGTTGTTTCGTCATATTTCGAGTCATCCGATATATTGATCGCGCTGATCGTACCGCCTTCCCACTCGCTCAGATCCAGCGTAGCCTTCGGGGAAACACCGCTGTAGCCGCCCATCCCCTCTAGACTTTCGTGACCGCCTTCTCCGATGATTTTCAATGTGCAGGATGTAGGATTGTTATTGCTCCCAATATCAAACCATCCGCCGGTGATCGTATGCCCGTTCAGATTCAGCGTAACAATTTTACCATCTCCGGTAATAGCCGCTCTGTCTTGGGGAGTCACGCCCCATTCAATATCCGCCAGCAGCTTGACAGTTGTGCCATTCTCTGCCGCCTTCATCGCCGCCTTAAAGTCTGTGCCGTAGGTCGTTGTGCCGTCCTTCGCCACGATCTCTACGGTCATCTTCTCTCCGCAAGTAAAGCATGTGCCATCGTTATTCACGCTCTCATGCAGGCAAGCGTAGCCGCAAACTCCGCATTTGCCGTCTTTCCAATCGCTATGATTGTCGGACGCGCCGCACGCGCATCTATGGAGATATGTATAAGTGCTATCCGGTTTCCAATCATGCGTATGCGGCACGATGGTAAGATCGCTGATCGTCCAAATATTATAGGAACCTCCGGCTTCTACCAGTGCCTTGTTGTTGTCAGCAAAGGCATAGCCATCTTCCAGCAGGTCAGCTATACGCTTGTAGGGATTCGAACCATCGACCGATACCCGGCGCACGTCTATACCCTCGATTGCCGTGAACGTGCCCTGCGTCAGCTTGTTTTTCAGCGCCGCGTCGCCAGTCAGCGTCAGGCCGCCGTTCAACTCCAAACCGTTTTGGAAATCCAGCGTGCCGCCCGAGGCAGAAACCGCGGGCTGCTGTTGTTTCCGGTTCGCCTTGTCGTCGTATCTGCCGCCCGTGGCGGTCAGCTTCTGCGCAAAGGTCACCGTGCCGCCCGTCACCTTGATCGCAGGGGAAAGGTCGGGGTCACTTGTAGTTGAGTCGATGAGCTGAGCCGTTGCGTTCACTTCGCCCTGGAAGGTCACCGTGCCGTTGCCCGTGACCTCAATCGCGGACCCAACCATAGCGCCGGCTTTGCCGCCAGTCACGGTCAAATTGTTTTCAAAAATCAGTTCGCCGCCAGTGACTCTGATTGCGGGTGTAATCAACTCAGCGCCCGCAGCTATCTGGTTGATGATTGCATCCCCGGTGATTTTCAGCGTGCCCGCCTCAACCGTGATAACGGGAGCGCCCTCATTTTCCAAGGTATAGCCGTTCATATTCAATGTAAGCGTTTTACCCGGATAGTCGAATACAATGGCGTCGCGGATTTCCGTATTACCACTCTTAGCGGAATGCAGCTCCGCGGAGATTGTATCGCCGTTAGCAAATGCATCCAAGGCATCCTGCACCGATTCGAAAATATAGTCGTAGTCACCTGCGGCTACAGGCATAAAGCCGCACTTCACACATTCGCCTGTTTTTATATTATCCCAAACGTGCTGTTCTTCCGAGCCGCTTTGATAGCCGCAGATTGCGCATCCCGCAATGTGCATCTGGTTGTTCTTGACAGCAGGTAGCCTGTGTCGTGTGGGATCACATCGCCAAACAGATTCCCGCAGGGGCATTCCTTACGGTGTCCCTCGACTCCGGCCGACACAGTTCTTTCATAGCCATCGTTTCCGCAATTCGCCTTTAGCGTTGTATTGCCCGTATTAAAGCCGCACTGCGTACAGCTCTTTATATGCTGTGTATCGCCGGAGGGCGTATACGTAGGATGGTCATGCCAGCAGTACTCAATGACGAGTTCCCCGCCCGATATGGAGGATTTCCCCCACTCCGAGGGTAATTTCGCATCGCCGTCAAGAATGCCTTCGTGTATCGATTTTGTGCTGTACAACGTAATATGATCGCCAATAAGTTCCTTGGAATTCCCGCTGATAATCGTCACCTTGCCGCCGCTGATACCCAGACGCGCAGTACTTGCAGTCCGAATCGCCGCGCCATCACCATTAGGATTATTGATAATCAGCTCCCCGGCGTCGGCGCCGTTGTTCGATTGCCCGTAAATGTAAAACTTATCGCCGCCGGTGTGGATCAGAGCGCCGTTGATCGTCAGCGTTGCGTCTTGACAAAGCACCAGACCGCCATCTTTCGAACCATCGACAGTCAAATCCCCGTTGATGGTTACGGTGCCTTGAACCACATAATATTTGTTGCTCAAATTCGTCTCAGTTCCTGTGAGCAGGGGACCCGTTCGGCTGAAATCGGTATACGGTATAATGTCACCATTTGCATTAACATCATCCGGGTAGATTGTTACATCCCCATCCAGGAGCGCGATCTGCCCGTTGAACCAGTTGAAGAGGTCCTCGAAGCGCTCCGCGCCGGTAATCTGCGCCTGCTGCTCCGCCGTCAGGGCCTCGTAGGCGTCATAGGCCGACTGAACGGCCATGTAGGCTTCGTTCAGCGTGTCGCTGTCCATGCCCTTCAGCTCGCCCAGACTGGGCAGCTCACCGATCATCGCCTGCACGGTGGCCACGGCCTGCTTTGCGGCAGAATCCTCCTGCTGTTCTTCCTGTTGCGCAGGCTGATTCTCCTGCTGTTCTTCCCCGTTCGCCGGGTCTGCCGCTTTCTCCACGGCCGGGGGCGTCTGCGCCGTCCCCTCCGGCGCGTTCGCTTCCGCCGCCCATGCGGGGGCGGGCAGGAGCGTCAGGCACAGGGCCAGCGCCATGAATGCACTCAATAGTCGTTTTTTCATGTCCTTCCTCCTTGAGATCAGTTTGCATTTATGTCGAATCCGGCGTCCGCCGGACGCTGTTTTTATAACTCTTCCGGTACCAGATGCAGCTTTTTCGCGGCGGTCTTGGCCTCCGCCCGGCGCTTCACGTCCAGCTTGTCGAGGATGTGGCTGACGTGGGTCTTCACGGTCGGCAGCTTCACATCCATGATCTGCGCGATCTCGGCGTTGGACTTGTCCGCGCAGAGCAGATGGAGAATTTGCAGCTCCGTGGGCGTCAACTCCTCGCCGGGGGCAAGGCGGGGTTCGAGGAAATGCGGGTAGAACGCCGCCTGCGTCCGCACCGCCGCCATCAGCCGCTTGCGCCATGCTTTGTCGCCGTCCCAGTCCAGTGCTTCCAGCAGCGGCAGCACCGCCGTGCCGTATACGCTGATGGTGCGGATGAAGCGGTACTCCGCTGCCGCGTCCAGCGCCGCCGTCAATCGCTCGCACCACCGCTCGTCCTTCTTGCGGTACAGGGCAATGGCAGTCAGGACATTCAGGTGAATGCCGTCGATGAGGCGGGCGCAGTTTTGGACATACGGCTCCAGCGGGGCAAGCGTCAGCTGCGCCGCGTCCGGTCTGCCGTCCTCCAGCTCCACCATGGCCTGGGTGAGATACTGGTAGCGCCGCATGACGTTCAGGTGCGTCGGCTCCCGCGGGGCTTTTTCCCGATACCACGCGTCCGCCGCGTCAAGGTCGCCGGTGTGCATGTCAATACGGCAGAGCATGGCGTCCATATTGGGCAGAAAGCGTGTCAAACCGCGCTCGGCAAAGCGTTCGCGGAGCGCCTCGATGGTGCGCCGCGCGTCGGCGGGCTGTCCGTTTGCCATCTGGCTGCGGGCCAGCAATCCGCTGACGGCGAACTCCATGTCCGGCGTGCCGCGGTTGCGGACCTCGTTCAGCTGTGGGAGAAGGGACAGCATCCGACCGGCCACGTCCTCGCCCTTTTCAAACTTGCTCTCGGCGATGGCGCAGTCCGCAAGACCCACGCCGTCCCGCCCCAGCACCGCCTCCACGGGGAGACGGAGGGTTTTGTAGAGCAGGTCGTCCTTTTTGCTCCATGCGGAAAAGTCCTTGCCGCCGTTCATGATGCTGGGCAGCGCGCTGGTGACGGAGAAGGACGGCAGCGTCACTTCCTTGTTCATCAGCAGCCGGAACACGGCGGGAATGGTTTCCGTCAGACCGTTCACGCCCCGCTGGGGGAGAGAAATGTCCAGCCATGCAAGGCGGCTGCGGGCCTGCTTTCCGGCGGCGTCCTGCCTGCCGCAGCGCTCGGCAAATGCTTGCAGCTCGCCGTACCAGCGCTCCGAGCCTTCGTAGTCCATCGCCAGCGCGCAGAGCATGCTCATGCCCTGCATCAGCGAGGGAGAGGCGAGAATTTCCGCCTCCGGCAGGCTGCGGTAGTATTTTCCCATCTCGGCATAGTGACCCATGCCGGGGTGCAGCTCGGCGTTGCGCACCAGCAGCTCGGAGACCTTGGAATGGTCACCGCCGCTGGTGTAGCATTCCAGGGCGTGGGCGTAGTCCTCCTTCAGCTCATAGTACAGCCCGCCCCGGCTGAAGAGCGCTTTGCGCTTTTCCTCGGTATACTCCCGTTCCATCTCCCAGAGGAGAAAAGCTCGGAAACCCGACCAGAAGTGGAAGCGCTGGCAGTCGTCGTAGCGCAGCATAGTGGTGTATCGAAGAAGCCAGTCCAGCCGTTCGCCGGCACGGGGATCGCCGCTGACCATCCGCGCCATTTCCAGGTCAAAGCTTTCAAAGGGAGCCAGCTCCAACAGGAAGCGCCGCACCGGCAGGTCAAAGCGCCGGTAGATGGCGGTCTCAAAGTAGAGGAACACCTCCCGGAACACCCGCGCCGCCAACTCTGGCGTCCACGGCTTGCCCGGAGACATACACCGGGCGGTGATGGCTACGCCCAGCGGATAGCCCACGGATTCTTTCAAAATTCCGTCGATCTCGCTATCTGTTACATTTGCTCCCGAAAGCTGAAACAGTCGCCGCACATCGTCCGCGTCAAAAAGCAGGTCGTCGGCCTCCAGCACCGTCATCAGCCCCGTGTACTGAAACGCCGTCAGGCAGCCGGGCGGCACACCGCGCGAGAGCAGCACGAAATGGCGCTCCGGACTTGAGCGAATCAATTCGCAAAGAGCCTGCTGCCCGGCTTCCTCCTGCATGAGCTGAAGATCGTCAATCAGCAGAATGTCCCAATCCTGCGCTGACGGTGGGATCGCGCAGTCTGGGTCTGCCGCGCTTTGCCGCAGCACATTCCGCCCGCGCAGCAGCGCGTCCGCCAGCACGGTCTTTCCAAAGCCGCAGGGCGCGCTGAAAAAAAGGACTCTGCCATGCGCTATGAAGCTGTCAAACCGTTTCTGAACGGAGGGCTTTATGATGATATTTTCGGTCATTTCTTCCCTCCCTTTGATACAGAGTGAGATTGTCATAAGCCTTTTGCCACCTATCTCAAATTATATTATACGCGGCTGTTCTGAAATGTAAATCATCCCAAAGGATGAGACGCGCTGCATAGCAAACGGCTGTGCAGGCCAGCATTTCGTGAGGTGAAAAAGAAATTGCACAGTATCAGGTCAAAATGCCCGCGCTGTGCGATTCGGTGTTTACTTATAGAGTCTTGTCACTTCTTACTGTGTCACCGGAGAATCAAAATTAAAGTCGCGGCGCAATGCGGTCTGCCCATGTTCTGTGTGATATTCGTCTTCAACGCGCACAGAGCAATTATATTTCGACAATCGTATAGCATGGAAACGAGTTGAATAAAACGAGAAAAAGGAAATTAGTTGTATCTTTTCTTTGAACGTACGCTGCTTTTGCAAACAGTATTTCATGCTCCCGGTTGCGAAGCATCCGTTCGTGATACTTCCCGCCCTTCTTGTTCTGGTTCAGTATCCAGAGCGTGACACTGATATCGGTGGTGATAAACAGTTCCCGAGGAAGAATGACAATGGCTTCCACCTTATCATTCTAAATCAGTTTTTTGCGAATCTCTAAAGTGTCACTGTCGCCCAACGCACCGTTCGCCAGCAAGAAACCCGCAACGCCGTCTGCGGCCTTCAAATGCGAAAGCATATGCAAAATCCAATAGATGTGGCCCGTGCCGGTGGCAAGGTGGCTGGCGACGCACGGAAGGCCATTGAGACGCAGACCGGCGTTCCTGTCATCACCTCCAAGAACGCCGCGCAGCTCAGTGAAGTGGTTACAAATCTGCTGGAAGATGCGGGGAATAAAGAAAAATAGTATTCAAATCCACGCATGGGGCATTTAAAATCTGCCTCGCTATAGACAAACTTTTGAATAAAAATTTTTCTACTTTTTTCGACGATTTATAGCCGCTTTTGCTTTATTATGGATGCTCTTCGCAACTCTTGACTACACTGTTTCCGCACACTCCACGGCTGCCTGTAGTCAAACATGTGGTCAAAAACCGCTTTCTGAACACCCTCGTGACATGGGCCAGAAAGCGGTTTTTTATGGTCTGCCGGAGTGCCGCGGACGGATGATTTGCCTCTCCAGCCTGTCGCATTGTACCTCTGCCGGAGAGGTTAAGCAAGTCCTTTATACAGGAATAGGCGGCGCAGAATTTGCATCGCTATAGACAAAGAATACCATCACACCCTAACAGTTATTACATTCCCTTAATTCTGGTGGTGTTTTAAGGGAAAACTTACCCGGAGTAAGGGAAAGCATCTGCGCCCTGCGAGAGAAACGCTGTTGACTTTCGTCGTAATTTTATCATGAATATTTTTCGATTGGCACTCAAAGCGAGGACTTTCCGCAGGGCGGACAAGACCGAATCTTCCTTGCCTGACGAGTGGCACGCGCTTTCTGCTCTGCTTCGAGTGCATCAAAAAGGCCTTGCCAAAGATTCGGGTTCGGCTCATGCTCTGCGTAGTCTTCGAGGTGCCGCCGAATATCATCGGCAGCCAACGCAAGAAACTTATCGTCCAGAAACCGAATGTGGCGCTTAATATAATCGGAAACTACTGCGGGCATACATGTGTTTCTGCCCATCGCATACCGCATTGCCGACAGCAGGATCAAGCGAAAGTCAGAGTCATAGATTGGTGCGAGCAGGTCCTGAGGGAACAGCAGAAACTCCTTGCCATTATTCATGCATACGCGCAGTGGTCGCTGCTCATCCGTTACCAGATTCAATAGGCTGTTGGCTTGATCCTTCAGCTCATCAATGGTGATCGATTCGTAGTCCTGAAACGGGCTTGCTTCATAATTCATCATTTGACCTCCAATCAGTTTGTCCTCGCGATGAGGTGTTGGCATTGTAGCTCTGACTGCCCGGAGGTTCAACTGTTTCTTTTGCAGCTCGAAAAGAAATCCAACAGGGTCGGAATTCGTGCGTATTTATCATTTTCTTGCTTTTCCTGCCCGAATGTGCTATCGTTATAAACAACGCTGTCAAGTGTTGGAATAGGCCTTGGCAGTATGGCTGCAATAGACCGAGTGCTCTGCCAAGTGGCAGAGCATTTTTTGTATATCGGTACGGAGGAGATATTTTATGTCTGTGAGTTATAAAAAACTCTGGAAGCTGCTTATCGATAAGGATATGAAGAAAAAAGACCTGTGTGAAAAGGCTGGTATCAGCCCAGCATCGGTTACCAAGATGGGACGGAATGGTCATGTCACGACTGAGATACTCGTGAAGATTTGTGCGGCACTGGATTGTAGAATTGAGGATATTGTGGAGATTGTACCGGATCATAATTAAATTGCCTTTACCGATATATACCGGGGGGATACTGTATGCCAATTACATTTTCAGAACAATTCAATATCTCTAAAGAAGTCCTTGAAATAACTGGCGTATTTGATGTCATTCTTGATATTGACACCAGAGTTTTCATAGACCCTGCACTTTTGGAGTTATGCACTGAACCTGAGTTTCTGGATGCACGCAAAAAGGTTGAAAAGTACTTTTCTGACATTATAACATTACTCAGACATTCCAAAAGCCAAACTGATATGTATAGAAAACGTGCAGAGAGGATGTTAACGTTTACGGAACTGTCTGGTACATGTTTTGGATACTCTCAAAACGGAACCGGTGGAAACGCAATCGGCTCAGTACTTAGAAAAACGATTTTGAACACTATACAAGATCTTATGACTGAAGGAGATACGGATCCGGTATTGTTTGAATTGTTAGGAGTATTTCAAGAAGGAATTGGCTGCGATCGCGTAAGCGATCTAATAACATTTATTCTCCGTGAGGATATGCTAAAATATACACAGCGCGTGACTGAATTTGCTGGAGTCGATTCGCTTTCGGTTAGTTTCGGACACAAAATATATAAAACGTGTAGAAATCCTTACAACAACAAACCGCTTCTGCTCTTACCTTCTGCTATCCTTAGTCCATTACCTATAGCGGATACTTTTGATGATATTGACTGGATTTGCCAAGAGAATGAGCGAGTTCGGGAGGAAATCAACAGTTACTTTGATTTGGGAAAGAAAACAAAACTTCATAAGTCTCAAATCCTTACTTTGATGCGTAACAGTACGAGCTTTCGAACCGCTCTTATAGCTGCTTATAAAGCAACTCCTAAAAGGGTGTATGATTTTTCTGAAGATCCAGCTGGCGAATACGTGTGGCTTTCTGCTGCAAGAGAGTATACCGAAAAATATCCACTATCTCTCTCACAAGTACCACTGGAAACCAGTGATGACGTCCTAACTATAGCAAAAACGATCTGTAATCAATTCAAGACTTTAGTCGAAGACAACGGACTTTCTAAGCTTCTTTATAATTCAAATGGAACGCCCAAACATGAATCAGCGGCGCAGTTACTTTTTTATGGTATTGCCGATTCATATTGTGACGCGAATAACATTGATCTTACAAAAGAAGGAAACAACGGGAGAGGTCCTGTCGATTTTAAATTATCGAGGGGAGCAACTGATAAAGTCATTGTCGAAACAAAACTGACTTCAAATCCTCAATTACGACACGGAATTGAAATTCAACTTCCAACATACATGAAACAAGAGAAAACTAAACAGGCAATTTATTTGATTATCGATAATGGACATCCTAAGGCATTAGAACATTTTATTGCCTTCTACAACGAGTTGGACAAAGAGATAAAAAGAAAAATATCTTATTTTATTATTGATGCTACTATGCGACCCTCTGCAAGCAAAGCCTAACCACTTGCTTGATGGGGATGCTTTGCTCTGCAATAGATAAATGTACTGTACATGAAGAGGAAAAGTTTTTTCAACGAGGAGAAAACTCTATGTTACATCCCGGCCTATACGAACAAGTCATCAACAACGCCTTGACGGGCGAGCTTGCGGAGATTCCGGAGGCCCGCAAGTCTGTTGCGCCCATTGACAAGGTGGAAGCCTCCAAGGTGCTGGCGCAGTATCTGGCAGATGTGGTTCAAAAGGGCTTGGATAACGTGCTGGACAACGGCGGGGATATTTCTGCCCAGATCGGGCTGACCAACCAGATCGTTGATCTCATTCAAAATACAACGAAAGAAGCTGACTTTGCCGCGCTGGGCGTTGACCGGCGGGCAGAGCAGCTTCTTGCGCTTTTACGGGAGACCGACCCGCGGCTGGCGGTGGGGAAAACGGCGGCGGACATAGAGCGCCCAGAGACATCCATCGCACAAAGCTCACTTTTCACCGGGGCTGTGCATGAGCCACAGATGTTTACCGAGCTCAAAAAGGAAATCGTCTCGGCCGACCGGATCGACATGCTGGTGTCCTTCATCAAATGGAGTGGTCTACGCCTTATTATGGACGAGTTGCGGGAGTTTACGCGCAGCGGCGGCGAGCTCCGTATCATCACCACCTCCTACATGGGCGCTACCGACGTGAAAGCCATTGAGGAGCTTCGAAAGCTGCCCAATACGCACATCAAGGTCAGCTACAACACTAAGACGACCCGCCTCCACGCCAAGGCATATATCTTTTACCGAGAAACCGGCTTCACGACGGCTTATGTTGGCTCGTCCAACCTGTCCAATGCCGCATTGACCAGCGGCCTTGAATGGAACACAAAAGTAACGCGGCGCGACCTACCCGAAACCATCGACAAGATCGCCGCTACCTTTGAGTATTACTGGAATGACCGCGAATTTGAATACTACGCAGAGAATCAGAAAGAGCGCTTGGCACGGGCATTGAAGGCGGAAAAATATTTCGACACCAACAATGCTGACGTCTACACCATGGACATCAACCCCTATTCCTACCAGCAGGAGATTTTGGACAAGCTGGAGGCAGAGCGCACTGTTCGTGGCTATACGCGCAATCTGGTGGTGGCGGCCACCGGTACCGGCAAGACGGTCATCTCTGCACTGGACTACAAGCGCTTCCGCAAGCAGAATCTGGATAGACCCTGCCGCCTGCTGTTTGTGGCGCACCGAGAGGAAATCCTCAAGCAGAGCTTGTACACCTTCCGCGCTGTGCTCAAGGACGCAAACTTTGGTGAGCTGTTTGTGGGCAACTATAAGCCGGAGAGCATCGACAACCTGTTTCTGTCCATCCAGACCTTCAACTCACAGAGCTTCACGGAAAAGACGAGTCCCGATTTTTACGATTACATCATCGTGGACGAATTCCACCATGCCGCCGCGCCGACTTACCAGAAGCTTTTGTCCTACTACCAGCCGCGCATCCTGCTGGGCTTGACCGCTACTCCGGAGCGTATGGACGGCAAGAGCATCCTGCCCTACTTCAACAATCGTATCGCCGCTGAGATCCGTCTGCCGGAAGCCATTGATCGAAAGCTCCTGTGCCCGTTCCAGTATTTTGGCGTTACCGATACGGTGGATCTGGATGCGCTCAAATGGTCTGCCGGTGGCTACCAAAAGAGTGAGCTGGAGCATATCTATACGTTCAGTGGGGCGGTTGCCGACCGCCGCGCCGACCATGTGGTGACGGCACTGCTGAAATATGTGACGGACATTGACGAGGTGAAGGGTCTCGGCTTCTGTGTGACGGTCGATCACGCGGAATTTATGTGCCGCTATTTCAACGACCACAACATCCCGTCCATGTGCCTCACCGGGCAATCTTCGGACGAGGAAAGAGCGGCGGCCAAGCGGCGCTTGGTGTCCGGCGAGGTGCGGTTCATCTTCGTCGTGGACATCTATAACGAGGGCGTAGATATTCCGGAAGTCAATACGGTTCTTTTTCTGCGTCCCACGGAGTCGTTGACGATTTTCTTGCAGCAGCTGGGACGTGGCCTGCGTCTATCTGAGGACAAGGAATGCCTGACCGTGCTGGACTTCATCGGTCAGGCGAATAGAAAATACAATTTTGAAGATAAGTTTGCGGCGCTGCTGTCGAATACCACCCGCAGCGTGAGCCGGGAGATCAAGGACGGCTTTGTGTCCGTTCCCAAGGGCTGCTATATCCAGTTGGAGAAGAAAGCGGCCAAATACATTTTGGAGAATATCCGCGCGTCCTATGGCAATACGGCTGGGTTGGTGGCTCGTGCAGCATCTTTTACGGAGGACAGTGGGCTGGAACTGACGCTCAAAAACTTCTTGGATTACTACCATCTTGATCCGCGGGCGATCTACAAGTTTTCCTCCTTCTCTCGCATTTGCGCCAGAGCGGATGCCATCGAGGACTTTTCGGAGCCGCTGGAGGACATCCTGACCAAAGCGTTTGCAAAGCTTGCTGTAATCGACTCCCGCCGCTGGATTTCGTTCCTGCTGGACGTCCTTCCGTGTTTGGATAATCTTGATTTTGCAGCGCTTCCGGATGCGGAAAAGCGGATGATGCAGATGTTCTATGTCACCGTCTGGGGCAAGGTGGTGGAGGACTGGGACGACGAAGAGGTGCTTAGTAACCTCTATGCCCTGTCTGACAGCACAGTTCTGCTCGGTGAACTCTTGGAGCTGCTGCGTTATCGCTTCGAGCAGATCGACTTTATCGACGAGCCGGTGGAACTGGGCTTCGACTGCCCGTTGGATCTGCACTGCACCTATACCCGCGATCAACTGTTGGTGGCGATGGACTTTATGAAACCGGCAACCGTGCGTGAGGGCGTGAAGTGGCTGCCGGAGAAAAACATCGATGTGTTCTTTGTGACGCTGAACAAGGCGGACAAGGACTATTCGCCAACCACCATGTACAACGATTATTCCATCAATGAGAGCTTGTTTCATTGGCAGAGCCAGAGCACCACGGCGGAGAATTCGTCCACCGGTCAGCGCTATATCCACCACAAGGAACGCGGCAGCAAGGTACTGCTGTTTGTGCGTGAGTTTAAGGCGGACCGTAAGACCGGCGGTGCAGAAGCGTACACCTATCTGGGCACGGCGAACTACGTGAAGCATACGGGCAGCAGACCGATGAACATCACCTGGCAGCTGGACCGCCCGATCCCGGCGAAGTTCTTGAAGAAGACAAATAAGTTGGTAGTGGGCTGATTAAATTCGCACAGGAACGCCATAACGAACTGGAACAAAAAGACCGTTGTGGATCAGAACCCAATCATTCATATATTCCAGGCGAACATCGAGCCAGCGCCCATCCAGCCAACATGCAAAGCAGTCTCCACAGTGAAGCCCGCCATATAGTGTCCCCGTATCGAATACGATATCTGGCCTATCCTGATTCCAAATTAATCGTCCAATCATAATTGTCGTCTCCTGTAGGAGGAAGGTTCATGAAGTTTTTTGAAGCGGTTCCTGGTGAGCTTTTTTCACCTTTGGCCTCGCCCAACCGCGCACTATACGCAGATGCTCTGGATGTGCTGTACACCGCATACCGTGAAAACCTTAAAATACGCGAAGACACGCTGTATTCTATGCTCCGCAGCAGATTGGAGCAGCAACTGGCGGATGCTACGTTTGAAGGGGAAGATATTGACGAGGATGAGCTGCGGGATATCTCCGGCCGTGCACGCTTTTTGATTCGGAAGCTCTGCGGTAAAGGCTGGTTTGAAAAGGAACGGGGTGACGATTTTGAGGAGTATATTACCGTCCCAAGTTACAGCAGCCGGCTGCTGGAGCTGTTTCACCAGCTCCGGGATGATCGTCCTGCTCGCGGATTTTCCTATGTGTTTGGTACCTACTCTGCTCTGAAGGTCGCCAATGAGAGCGAAAGCGTTTACGATAAGATGGCCGCAATTTACAGTGCCTATGATAACACCAGTGCTCTCATAAATTTGTTGCAAATGGTCTATCACAATGTGAAGCATTATTTTCAGATGCAGATAGATATGCAGGACGTCAATCAGGTATTGGCCTCTCACTTCAACGAGTTTGGACAGAAAGTAGTTGAGGCATACATACGACCGTTGAAAATTAAGGACTCCGTCCCAAAGTATCGCGTTCCAATTCAATCTGTTTTGAGAAGCTGGGCTGAGGATGATGCTCTGCTGCTTGCCATGGCGAACGCAGCTTTGCAGGATAAACGAGGAGATACAGTGGAAAACTGCCGTTCCGATCTGCTGCAAAAGATTTTCTGGATCGACGAGCGATATGACAATATAGAGCATGACTATCTCGATGAAATAGATGCGCAGGTTCGCCGCTATACGAGAGCAGCAACGCAAAAGGTAGAAAACCTGACAAATCGCGATCAAAATGTTCGGGGAAACTTGAATGTACTGCTCACGGCATTGTCGCGCAATCGACGCGCCGGTGATTTAGTAGACCGGATACAACCGGTATTTCAGCTTTATGAGCAGTCATTCCTTTCTGAAAAAAGCTTGTGGTATCGAAAGCGCCCCGAAAAACGGACAAGAGCTGCCACGGTTCTTATTCAGGAAACGGCTTCCGATGCAGATGCGGCCGCGCAGGCCGCACAGCTGCTGCGTTCCGAATATGGCCGCGCGGCCATTGCCGCCTATGTGCAGGGATGGTTGGGGGATGCAGATGTTCGCTACTCCAAAGATTTAAACATTAAGGATGATAAATCCTACATCATGAGTTTGCTGGCTGTATTGACCAGCGGAGATTCTGCCGCAGGCTATCAGATCAAAGAGCTGGGCGGCTCGTTTCATGAAAATGGCTATTCCATCCCTCAGATGCAGATTCGACGGAAGGAGAAGAAAAATGGATTTTGACTTCATTCGTAGTGCGACCTCCAAGGAATTAGAACAGTTCAAGTCCGTTTGCAACCAGCTTCTTAGCCGGACTTATATTGTGCGAACACTGTTTCGGCCGGGCAAAGGAAGGGTGAATAACCCGGATTATACGTTTTTATCTCTGCATTACGAAGCGGTGCAAGAATATCTTAGTCTGCTGGATTGGGATCTGCGCAAAGATGATTTAAACGGCTATTTCTATGTGATCAATACGGACGAAGCGAACCGCTGCAACCTGAACAAAAAAGAAACGGCCATTCTCCTTGCCCTACGCATGATTTATGAAGAAAATCAGGAACAACTCGGTCTGGAGCAGGATGCCGTTTGTACCGTGCGTGATGTTTTAGAAAAGGTCGTCACGGATTACGCAATCCTTCCAGCAAAGCCCAATATGGACGAAGTGAAGCGTGCGTTGACATTGCTGGAAAATCACTCGATTATTCAGCGGATTGAGGGAAAGTTCAATCAGAGCGGTTGTAAATTTTCCATATTACCGACCGTGTTGGCTGCAGTCTCCAGTGAAAAGCTGAACGATGTTGTGTCTGTGCTACGGAAGGAGGGCGATACCGATGAAGAAACTGAAGAAGATCCTGCTAATTAATTGGCTGTATTTCAGCAAAGAGATCATCGAGGTAGGTGATATTAATTTCTTGACTGGAAAAAACGGTGCGGGAAAATCCACGGTAATTGATGCCCTTCAAATCGTTCTATTGGGAGAAACAAATGCCCGCAACTTTAATCAGGCTGCCAATGAAAAGTCTCAGCGCACGCTGGACGGTTATTTGCGGGCAGATATGGATGAAAATAACCCGTATTCCCGCCGGGGAAAAGATTTCTCCAGCTACATTGCTTGTGAGTTCCAAGATGACGTAGTGGGCAGCAGTTTTGTCACGGGCGTTGTTTTTGATTGCCGCAGTGACGGAAGCAGGCAGGAACGCTTTTTCATTTGTGTGGGAACGCTGCCCGAGAACGGCTTTGTTGAAAATGGAGAGGCTATGGAGATTCCTGCGCTGCGCCGTTTTTTGAAGCAGAATTACGTTAAGGCGGAGATCTATGACACGCAGAAGGAATATCGCAGGAATATGCTGTCAAGATGGAATGTGCACAATGAGCAGGTCCTTCGAATGATGAAAAAGGCGGTATCCTTCCGCCCTATCGTGGATATCCAGAAATTCATTACCGAGAACATCTGCGACATACCGGAGAAGCCTGATATCGAGGCCATGCAGCAGAATATCCGGGATTATAAACGCCATGAAATGTTGGCACAGCGGCAGGAGGAGAAACTGACTGCTTTACAGGAGATAGGCAGACTCTATCGTGAAATGAATCAGGCCATTGACCGCTGGCGGGTGCAATCATTTTTGGTACTTTGGTCCAAAAAAGAAATGGAACAAGCCCAAATTGACCGATTTGAGCTTGAAAAGAGAGACAGTACCACAGAATTAGCCGCAATTGAAAAGAGTATCATGACGATCTCTGATCGAATCACACAGAAAGAGAACCGCAGGCGCGAACTTGACTTGGCCTGCGCGCAGAGCAGTGTGTTTCAGGAGGAAGAAAAACTCCGCAATCGGAAGCAGGCGCTGCTGGATGAGCAAAAAAGGCTGACGCAGGACCTCCAATCCTTGGCAATGGAAATAAAAAGGGAATCCCTTCAGCTGAATGGTCTGTGCGACGCAATCTTGAAACAAGATGCAGAAGGAGTCCTCGTGCCTGTGCAGGAAGCGGCCGAAAGCGTTCTGAAGGCTTATTCGCTTTTTACATCCGGAAGCTATGAGATATTCTCCTATTCATCGGCACCTTTTGAGAGCGCCCAGCAGGCAGCGGCTGAGCTTGCTAAGACCATCCGAGATGCGCTGCACAAAGCAGAAGATCGTCTGGCGGAGTTGAAGGAGGAGCAGGACCAAAAACGCACTGTCCTCGCAAATCTCCGAAAGGACATTAAAGACTATCCGCGAGGTCTACTGCAATTGAAGGCCCGCTTGGAATCTGAGCTGAACAGCCGGATCGGCAGTCCTGTGAGAATAGATATTCTTGCGGATGTCCTGGAGCTTGCGGACGAACGGTGGCGCGGAGCCGTGGAGGGATATCTCAATGCGCAGAAGTTTTATCTGCTGGTTGATCCGGCGTATTATAAAAGTGCCTTATTGATCTTTGACAGGATCAAAAAAGAGTTCGGCTTTGCATCGTTTGGACTGGTGGACATTGGTAAGCTGCGTGAACGAGAAACGATCCGCCCGCGCGATGACAGCCTTGCCAGAAAGGTGGATACTGATAACAAGCTGGCGCGCAGCTATATTGACTATCTGTTGGGGCGCGTCGTATGTTGTGAAAAAGCTGAACAGCTGCGCAATTTCAAAACCGCTATTACAGCAGACGGACTGCTCTACCAGGGATATGTTGTCCGTTCGATTCGTCGTGAGCTGATGGATGACGCATTTATTGGCCGTTATGCGGTAAGTCTGCGTGTATCTCGATTGGAAGAGGAGTTAACGCAGATTGAAGACCAGCTGCGTTATTGGAATCCTATCCGTCAGCTTTTGTCACAGTCAAAAGAACCGTTATTTACGCACTTTTTTGTCCAAAATACCGTGGCAGAAAAGCAAAAAGCATACCTGCACGGCATGGAGATCGCCAATGAACTGACCGATATCGATGATCAGCTTTCAAAACTGGATCTTTTGTGGCTGGACGAACAGCGCCGCACAATTGCTGCGCTCGGGGACGAAATCATAGCGCTGAATAAAGAAAAAGAGCAGAAAGGAATTCAGATCGGCCAGCACAAGGAACGTATTCGCCAGTTGGACTATGAGGTGCTGCCGGATCATTACCAGCAGCTATCTTATATGGAAGACCGCCTGCAAGATGAATTCCCTGTTGAATATCAGGAAAGCATCGGTCTTCCCAGATATCAGCAGGAGCTCGCCCGCCTGAAACGCGCAGACATCGTCCATAAGAACTTCAGCAGCCGTTTGGAGCAGAGCGTAAAGGAACAGGATACTGCCCGGAAAAAGCTTTTCATTGCACGTAGGGAGTATACGGACCGGTTTAAGCCATGTTCCTTCCGTGTGGAAGCCATGGATAATGATGAGTTTGAATCGGAGCGGAGGCTCTTGGAGGAAAGTGAGCTGCCCAAATACCGGGAAAAGATCAACGCTGCCCGAGAGAGTGCGATGGAACAGTTCCAGAATGATTTTCTGGCCAAATTGAAGTCCAGCATCGACCAAGTGCAGGATCAGGTGAAGAATCTAAATCGCGCACTGCGTCAGGCTCAATTCGGAACGGACAGTTATCAGTTCCGTGTGGAGCGTAATCCGGATTATGCAGAGTATTATGACATGATTATGGATCCGGAGCTTATGGAAGGCGATGTAGGGTTGTTCGCACGGCCTTTCCAGGATAAATATGGCCAGCTGATAGAGAAGCTGTTCAGCCAGATCACTACGGCGGATGATACACAGTTAAATGCGAGAAAACAAAGCGAGCTGCAGGAAAATATCCAACGATATACCGATTTTAGGACATACCTGAAGTTTGACCTGGAAACCACGGATCAAAACGGAACAAAGCAGCTGCTTTCTCAGACCTTGAACACAAAGTCCGGCGGTGAAACACAGACTCCGTTTTATATTGCGGTTCTGGCTTCCTTCGCTCAGCTCTACCGTGTGAACGATACATCCAGTTTCGGCAACACCGTCCGATTGGCAGTGTTTGATGAGGCATTTAACAAAATGGATAGTGATCGCATTATTGAGAGCGTCCGTCTCCTGCGAAGGATGGGCTTGCAGGCCATTATCTGTACACCGCCGGATAAGGTTTCGGATATTATGCCGATTGCAGACCGTACGCTGCTGGTAAACAAGGACAAATACATAATGCATATTCTGCCCTTTGGCAAGGAGATTGCTCAGTGAAAAACCAGAAGATAATTCTAAACCGCCTATTGAATAAATATGAAAACAGTAAGCATCTCCTCAATCCTGGAACATCGCTCAGAAGAGTTATGCTAAAAGTGGAAAAGAAAGACTTTCCTGAGTATATCTACGAAGATGCTGTGATACGGGATGCTTATAACGAAGCAGCCTTGGAACTTGAAAAGAAGCACTTGGTGCAGCTCGAGTGGGTGAAAGGCCGCCCGGTACTTTCGGCTATTGTGTTGCGCTTGGATCAGATCTCGCAGTGCTATGCTTTTGCCGAAAGAATGCATCCCAAGGTGCGAGCAAGTCAGATTATTCAGCTGATAGACGGCGGCCTGAAGGATGTTGCGATTCCCTGGATTATAGCATGGAAGGTAGATGTTTGCAGATCGGCAGCAGAGCAACTGAAAATTCCTGTCTTCTGCAAAACGGACGATACTCCATTGCAGGACCTGCTCTGCGCTTTCCGTGAGTATTCTGCTCTGTCCGGCAGTATAACGATGCGCGCATTCAGCAGCAAGTGCTTTTCCGATACCAAATACTTTGAGCGAAATGTGCGGGATCTGTTTTTGCGGATCGCAAGAAAATACGATGCAGATTTAGCGAATTCCTGCGATGAAAATGAATTGGGCGAAAGAGAACAGCTGGCATACTTGGGTATCTATGCTCGCCCGGAGTTATACGAGCTTGCAGGAAACTGTCTGGTTCGAACAGAACAGGGAACTATTTGTATTGGTGCCGCACCATACGGTTTGGCCTTACCCAGCACTTTGATCGATTCTATTACAGCAATCGACTTGACGGCAATTCAATGCATCACATTCATTGAGAATAAAACCAATTACGATGAATATGTGATGTCCGAAAAACAGCCGGGAGAGTTGGTGATCTATCACGGCGGATTCCTTAGTCCCCAAAAACGAAAGATGGTTACATTGATCGCTCATGCGGCAGCGAAAGGCGCTAAAGTGCGATTTTGGGCAGATATCGATGCGGGCGGTTTCCGAATGTTCGACAACTTGCAGAAGCTAATTTCTTCTGTGCTGCCCATGCGTATGTCAGGTGAACTTGTTGAAAAATTTTACGAACATGGTCTTATGCGCTCCAAAGAATACTTATCTGAGTTGGAAGCAGATTTAAAAAGCGGGAGATACTTACTGTTCAAAGATGCTATTGAAAAAATCCTAAGCTATGGCGTTACAATCGAGCAGGAGACGTTTTTGAACTGATTAGGGAAACATATTTACGCAGGGGATTGGATGTGCATCTACCGCTAAAATGCGGCTGATGGGCACAGCTATAATCCAGTGCGAATGTGCGGGGACAACCCATAAGTCAACAGCTCGCATTCTCAAGTGAAAGGATTGCCTATGGACGCACGAAAGCACTTAATCATCATAAAAGGAAAAGACCAGACGGACTCGGTCGCGAGCTTTCAGTTCCATGATGGGAAGTGCGAGGTCGTCTATACCAGTGCGCCCAATAAGTCATACAGCTTTCAGAGCAGTAATGTGGAGATACTGCCTCTGAAAAAGAAAATTGATCCTGCGCAGGTGATTGTCACCGCAAATAGGCAGACCATCAGCGAAATTGATGAGCTTCTCGACTTCGGCGGATATTACCGCATTGTCCGCAACGGAAAGAAAGATTTATCATTCCGTAGGAGTGAAGTGCAGTTCCAGCAGAATTGCCTGACAGACGGTAAAAATCAAGAAGCATTCCAATATTTCAAGGAGACTGCCGCAGCAATTAGCCTCGAGGTGGAAGGCATCAACATTCTGAGCATGCAGTACGATAAGATCAAGCAGGTCAGCGAGGATACCGTGCTGGCAAGCTATCTTGCACCGCAGAAGGAAGTCAAAGTACCACAGATGCCGGAGGCGGTGATCTATCCGTTTGGCTTGAACCGGAGTCAGAAGCTGGCGGTGGAGCGGGCGCTTTCCTCCAAAATCAGCATCATTCAGGGACCTCCGGGGACAGGAAAAACGCAGACGATTCTAAATATCATTGCCAATGTGGTTCGGAGCGGGAAGACCGTGGCGGTCGTATCTAACAATAATTCTGCAACACACAATGTGGCGGAAAAGCTGGAAAAGAAGAATGCCTCTTTTCTGACTGCGTTTCTCGGAAGCCTTGCCAACAAGCAAAAGTTCCTGGAGAATCAAACTGGCGCCTATCCGAATATGAGTGATTGGGAGATGCCCACAGAGGAACGGCAGCAGTTGGATCAAGAGACGACCGCGCTTTCCCAGGAGCTGAACGAAATGCTCAACGCCAAGAACCGCATTGCGGAAATTGAGCAGGAATTTTTGCAGCTGAATCCGGAACAGCACTATTTCGAGGAATATTACGCGACTTATAGCGACGCACCGACAGAGAGCCTGGACAAACTGTCCTCGCAGAAGATTCTTGCACTTTGGATGGAATTTGAACAGCACGCAGAACATGAGAGCCGCTTAGGCCTTTTGCAAAAACTCTCCATCATGTTCCGGTTCAATCGCAATGCACTCAAATTGTTCCTCCGTTCTCCAGAGCTTGTTATTCCCTATTTGCAAAGTCAGTTCTATTCCGTAAAGAGGCGGGAACTGGAGGCCGAAAAGCAGGAGTTGAACCGCAAGCTGGAACACTACGCTTTCGATGCGAAAATGGACGAGCTCACCCGAAAGTCCCTGCGACTATTCCGGGCAGAGCTGGCGACGCGGTATCACTGGCAGAGTGGCAGACAGCGCTTTGAAATGAGTGATTTCCGCCGGAATTCCGAAAAATTTACTCACGAGTACCCAGTGGCGCTCAGCACGACCTATTCCATCAAGGGGACGCTGAGCATTGAGCACATCTACGATTACCTGATCGTGGATGAAGCCTCACAGGTCGATCTGGCTACTGGTGTTTTGGCATTTTCCTGCGCGAGGAATATCGTGATTGTCGGGGACTTGAAGCAGCTACCCAATGTGCTGACAGAGGATGACATCCGCACCAGCGATGCCATCTGGCAGAAGTATTCCTTGGATGAGCGTTATCGCTTTTCTACCCACAGCCTGCTGTCCTCTGCATTGGAAATATGGCAGGACGCGCCTGTTACATTGCTGCGGGAACACTACCGCTGCCACCCGAAAATCATCAACTTCTGCAACCAGAAGTTCTACCACGGGCAGCTGATCGTTATGACGAAGGACCACGACGAGCCAAATGTATTGACTATGTACCGGACGACTGCGGGCAACCACGCCCGTGGTCATCTCAACCAGCGCCAGATCGATGTCATCCAGCAGGAGGTGCTTCCGCGGCTGCATCAGCAGAATTTCCAGAGCATCGGCATTATCACGCCGTATCGGGACCAGGTGACAGCCATCCGCAAGCAGCTGGGAGATACTTACGAGGTGGACACCGTCCACAAGTTTCAGGGGCGGGAACAGGATGCCATCATTCTAACTTCGGTCGACAATGTCATCACAGATTTCGTGGATGATCCTCATATGCTGAATGTGGCGGTTTCCCGCGCGGTTCATTCGCTGGCGGTGGTCACATCGCAGGACCCACGCAATGACCAAACCAACTATGGCGACCTAACGCGGTACATCGAATATAACAATTTTGAGGTTATCCAGAGCCAGGTCTACTCCGTGTTCGATATGCTCTATCAGGGCTATGCCGAGCAGCGAAGGGCATATCTGCAAAAACATAAGCGGGTATCGGAATACGATTCCGAAAATCTCATGTACTCCGTGATTCAGGAGGTGCTGTCCGAGGAGGCGTTTTCCTTCATCGGCTGCGCGGCGCATGTTTCTCTTGCGACACTGGTGAAAAACTATGAACCGCTGACAGAGGAAGAATGCCAATATGCCCACAATCCGTTGACCCATGTGGATTTCCTGCTGTTCAATCAGATGGATAAACAGCCCGTGCTGGCGATTGAAGTAGACGGGACTGGCTTCCACGAAGCGGGGAGCAAACAGGCAGAGCGAGACATAAAGAAAAACTCCATTCTGGAGAAGTGTGCCGTTCCGCTCCTGCGTCTCCGTACAGACGGCAGTGGAGAAAAAGAAAAGATTCGGGCTGTACTAAAGGGAGAATGATTATGCCGAGAATTATCAAGAACGCGATCAGATGCAAAAAGTGCGGAGATGTCATCGAGAGTAAAACCGTCCATGATTTCAAGTTTTGCAGCTGTGGTTCGTGCGCCGTGGACGGCGGCCACGATTACCTTCGCAGATGCGGGAATCGTGAGGATTGGGAAGAACTGTCCGAAGCAGAAAAAGTAGAGAATAACGGCGCGTTGACTTGATCATGCCTTGCGGAAATTGGTGGTGCCAGGATATCGCTTATCATCATTCGCAATGTCACCACGAATTGCCCAGGGCTGTCATCGTCATAAAAACTCTTAGCATGGATGCAAACAGAAGTAAAAATTGCTTAGGGGTATAGTTAACCTGCGAGAGCAAGTCACCGGCAAAGCAACCCGCAATCTCATCCTCGCATCTCAAAAGTAAATATCTTGGAAACCCGGTAAAATCAAGGGTTTCGGCTCCATGGGGGTATAGCTCAGCTGGGAGCCCGCACCACGAGTACCCCGCATCGCAAATAGCGGCTGAAACACAATGTTCCAGCCGCTATTTTTCTGAAAAAGTTTCAGTAGCTATTTCCGTCGAACTGTGGTATATGTTTGTGCTGCAAGGAGGCGAGCGCATGAAATACAAGCTGCTGAAAGACCTATACGATTGCTTTTGTACCCCGCCTGAACTCCAGGCTCAGAAACAGGAAATTGATGAATGCCATCAAGCACTTAGCAAGGTACTGGGCAAACTGGAGCGTCGGCTGGTGCTCCAGATCATCGACGCAAAAGACCGTATTGCGGAGGAGACCTCCATCGACAGCTTTATCGCTGGATTTGAACTGGCGTGGAAACTCTCCGTAGAATTGAATCACTACGAAAACGAGCGCTCAGTCTCCTGCCAAACGGCAATGGGATCAGGCGCTCGTTTCGCATCTAAGGAGGAAGAGAAATGAAGAAACTCATCATAGTGACAATGATTGCCGCATGTGTCGCCCTGTGCGCCGCTGTGTGGCCACATGGCAACGCGGTCGAGGAAACACCCGTCCCAGCCGCAGAAACCGCTGTGAGCGCCAAGGAAGCGACCGTTGCGGAAATTGAGGAACCAGCAACACTGGCAGAGAAGGAAAAAAGAACGATCCCGCAACAAGAAGCGCCCCAAGAAGAGCAACCTGAACCGAAGACAGGGCCTATTGAAACACCCGTAGCTTCCGAACTCCAGCTTTCCACGGGGCAGGCACCCGCTAAGAATTCCGCACCAGAGCCAACTCCGCCACAGCCTTCTAAAGAACTGCACCCCGGCGACAAAGTCTATGTGGCGGGCTTCGGATGGGTAGAGTACGAGGGACCTAATCACAGCAAAGATGGCACGGACATTTACGAAAACGGCAACAAAATTGGGATCATAGGGTGAAATATGCGGAAAACATTCAAAATGGGGTCAAGTCGCTATTGACAATCAAACTTTCTATGCTATTCTATAATGATTTAACCTCGATGTTGAATGGGTGGCATGGGCAAGAAGGAGAGTATGCATGGCGTATGAGTTTGTTTGCGAGTCCGAAGCAAAGCGCTATTGTTCGGATTGTTCAAGGACCCTTAAGAAAACCTGCGAGTTACTGAGGACGAAGGGGATTTCTGCACAGTTTTCGCTTGTTGGAAGCGGCGCAAGGAATATGATCACAAGAAACGGAGATGGTCCGTATGACCTTGACTACAATCTTTTGATCATGAAGGCAGAAGAAAGATATTGGAATGACCTGCGGTTGCTAAAAGAAACGGTAAGAAATGCTCTGAACCGGGCGGAGAGGAGAGAATTCTTTTCGGATGCCCAAGATTCAACTTCTTGCTTGACTGCACTGCTGCATTTTAAGGATACTCCAAATGTTGAATTCAGCTTTGATGTTGCTATTACCACGAAAAATAAAAACGGGAATTACATGCGCTTGATACATAACAAAAATGTGTACGCACTGGGCTTGGATCAATACACATGGAACGAAGTGCCGAACTCTCATCAAGTAAAAGATAGAGCGGATAAACTGAAGAGAGCGGGATTATGGCAGAAGGTTCGGGACAGGTATCTTGAGAAGAAAAATATGTATCTGTTTCGACAAGATCATAATCATCCATCCTTTGTGGTGTATGTGGAAGCGGTGAATGAGGTTTATAGCAGATATTTCAATAGAGGAGGTGGGTACAGTGTGCAATCGATTTTTTGACTACGATGACGGCGACTTCGCCATGAGCATTTCGGATAATATGGCGATGGACTCCGATGGGGATCTCATGCTGCGCATGGGCGATCACATGGCGATGGATATGGACACCGGCGATATTCACATGATCTCATCATGGCCAGATGATGACGAATAAATCATAGGCAGCAGCGCAGCGGCTGCACCGCCATAAACAAGGAAAATACTTTCAAAATCCAGGCAGAAAAACCAGCGGGACAGGCCATGAAGGCTTGTCCCGCTGTCTGTATCGTAATAGTCAACAGTTTTGGGGAGGGCAAATGCAAACAAACAGTTTGGTCAGGGGGAGTGAGATGTTTTCTCTTGACTGATTATCGGCGTACCGATATAATAAAAGCGGTGATGTATATGACGATCCAACAGATACTGCGGGAAAAGAACCTTTCCCGTTACCAGCTCTCCAAGAAAAGCGGTGTGCCTTGGGCAACGCTGGCGGACATCTGTTCCGGCAAGACGACGCTCTCACGATGCAGCGCCGGTACACTCGTGAAGCTGTCTTCCACACTGGATATCCCGATGGAGCAGCTCATTACGCTGACCGTGGAGAAACCGCAAATGCATGGCGGCAAGCCAATTGACCGAAGCTATTTGGAAAAGGATCTGCCCGCCAGTCTGGATAAAGCGCTTCGTGAGTATGTTCAGGGCGAAAAAGACAAGGTGTCTTATATGGACTGCCTGTGGGGAGAATTGTATAGTGCGATCAACTCCAATCAGTGGAGCAACGCCATTACACAGGAGCAGGCAGATTATCTTCGCGCAAAATATTTATAAGGGGGTGAGAACCCGTGATTGATTTTACCAACTGCCCAGTCAACCGCTTCCGCGCCTACGGCGGAGCCAATGGGAATAAAATCAATATCACCTATCAAGGACACAGTTATATGCTCAAGTTCCCGCCAAAGCCCAGCCGAAATCGGGATATGAGCTACAGCAACGGCTGCATCAGCGAATATATCGCCTGTCATATCTTTGAAATGTTGGGCTTTCGGACGCAGGAAACGCTCCTCGGAAACTATACGGACAGCCGCGGCAAAACAAAGCTGGTGGTTGCATGCCGGGACTTTACAGAGGGCGGAAAACGGCTCATTGAGTTTGCCCATCTGAAAAACACCTGCATCGACAGTGAGCAGAATGGTTACGGAAAAGAACTGTCCTCCATTCTGGAGGCCATTGAGGAGCAGAGTATTTATCCCGCCGATGAGCTGCGGCAATTTTTCTGGGATATGTTTATTGCGGATGCGTTCCTTGGAAACTTTGACCGGCATAACGGCAACTGGGGCATCCTCGTGGATGAGGAGAAGCAGCAGGCAGAACTGGCACCGGTCTATGATTGTGGTTCCTGCCTATACCCGCAGCTTGATTTGGAACGGATGAAAAACGTGCTACAAGACGAAGCGGAAATCGACCAACGTATCTATACTTTCCCAACTTCCTCTATCGAAGAAGGCGGGAAAAAGATATCTTATTTCGATTACATTTCTTCGCTGAAGAATCCGGATTGCAATGAGGCGCTCAAGCGTGTCTGTTCAAGAATCGACCTCGATGCGCTCCATAACTTTCTCGAAAGTGTCCCTGAACTGCTGCCGATCCAGCGTGAATTCTATCTGACCATGCTGACCGAGCGCAAGGAGAAGATTTTGGATTACAGCTTGAAACTTTTGATGGAGCAGGAGCAGCACACCTCACCGACGCTGGGAATGTAAAACCGAACACTCAACTCAGGGAGCCGCGCCAATTGGCGCGGCTCCCTTTTTGCGTCCATGGTATGTATGGGATTCAAAGAAACGGAATGGCGTATATTTTAGGATATCCGGCATGAACATGAAAACGATTTTTAAGCGTGTGGATCGCATAGAAAAAAGGCCCAAAAATTGCTGAAGAACGGCAATAGGTAGAGGAATGTTAGAATTGTCCCTCATGAAGCTGTTGGATGGTATGGAACTTCTATTTGCTGTCTCAAAAGATACGCCGCGATAGACAAAGAAAAGATTTTCTAAAACAGGGTGTGCAAAACATGTTTTCCTCCGCGATAAGTGGAGGGATTTTTTTAAGGCATTTAGCAGGGAGCAATTCTCTGTATTCAAATCGAACTGAAAGGAGTGATGCCTATAGGCTGCGTTGTAGCTTCCGTCAACAAACATCAAAAATTATAAAGGAGGAATCCAATGCAAGAATCCACATTCACCAACTACGATCAGCTGCCGCTGTTCCTCAATGCGAACACGGTGGCGCAGGTGCTGGGCGTGTCCATCTCCAGCGCCTATGAGCTCATGCACGAGACGGGCTTCCCCGCGCTGCGGATAGGCAGCCGCATCGTGGTACCCAAAGAAGAGTTCCGCCGGTGGGTAGATGCGCAGACAGGAGGTGATGCCTGATGTTCCGGCGTTGGCCTAAGCGAGATCCGAACAAGTATTACTACCTCGTGCCAAACGAGGTGTTCAACCTCGGTCTCAGCTCGCATGAGATTGCCGTCTACAATTACCTTCTGCGCTGCGAGGATCGCAGAAGCTACCAGTGCCATCCCAGCTACCGCACCATCGGAAAGGCGGTGCAGCTGAGCGAAAACACCGTGCGGAAGTATGTGGCCGGTCTGGAGGAGAAGGGGCTTATTCACACCGAGCCCAGTACCATCACCACAAAGGACGGCCGCGTGCGCAACGGAAGTCTCATCTACACCATCCGTCCCATTCAAGAAGCGTTGGAACTGAACTACCATCGGCAGTTCCTTCAGGCGGAGCGTGACATGGAGCGGGCAAGGGCGGAGAAGCGGCTGGCCGAATTGAATCAGCAGAATAAGAAGAAGGAGGAAGAAAGCGCATGATGCAGCAGATTGCAAACTTCATCGTGAACCATGACCCGATGATGGTCCTTCGGCGCACACACGACACAGTGCGCTACATCCGGTGGGCGTGGAACAAGGATCATGCCGACCCCATCGACGCAGAGGAGCTTCGCCTGTTCCTCTGCGATGAACACTACGGTGATCTGACCGATGAGCAAAAGACCGTTGCCCGTCGGTGTAGAGATGAAATGCGAAGTGTCTATGCGGAGCTGTGCGTGCGCTTGCTGCAAAGTGAGATCATGCTGGAGCAGGGCATGGTGCCGGACATCAGTACCTACCGCAGTGTGTTCTGCCCGGAAGGGGGTGATGCGCCGTGGATGCTTGACCGGGCGGGATGACCGAAAATCGGACCGATTTGCCGCCGACGAAAGAAAAGCAGGAGAAAGGACCGGGGTCGTAAACGCCCCGGTCCGTCCCACAAATGCCCGCAGTGCGGGCATTTTCAAGGGTTTGTGACCGGGGACAGAGGCACGCTCCTTTCGGGAGTTTGTACCCTGTGGAACGCTCCGAGTTCCAGTTTCTTCAGTGTTTTCAAGGGTTTCCGCCGACGCTCTACCGGCCCCATGCCCCGATTTTGATCCAATTTACACCTAATTTGCACTTCAAAACGCAGAAAAAGAATTGAGAAAAGCAATAGCTATTTCCGCAAAAGTGTGGTAGTTGTTTGTGTTACAAAAAGAAAACGAATCCAAAGGAAGTGAAATACATGGCAAAACGAAGACCGGCCGGTGACGGCATGGTGCGAAGGCGTGACGACGGACGCTGGGAGGGCCGCATCGTCATCGGCCACCGGGAAAACGGCGAGCCGCTGTTCCGTCATGTGTATGCCAAGACGCAAAAGGCCCTGCTGGACAAGCTGCACCAGAACATCGAGTGCTACCGCGATGTGGAGCTGACCGAGGACAGCCGCATGACGCTGAGCCAGTGGCTGGATCGCTGGCTCACGGAGTACAAGGCGGGTACGGTGCGGCCCGGTACCCTCGAGGGCTACCGCCGCTACATCGAATACTACATCAAGCCGCAACTGGGCGACAAGCAGATCTCCCTCCTCTCCCAGCAGGACATCCAGCGGATGTACCGCCGCCTGAAAACGGAGGGGCGCATCCACGAGCATCCCGAGATGGGGCATCAGCTCTCCGACTCCATGGTGCGCCACATTCACTCCACCCTCCACGCCGCACTGAAGGACGCGGTGCAGGCGCATGTCATTCCCAGGAACCCCACCGAGGGGACAACGGCGCCCAAGCCCAACTACAAGCCCAAGCGCATTCTCACCCGTGCGGAGTTGGACGACTTCCTTACAGTGGTGGAGCAGGACGAGGTGTGGCGGGACTTCTTCCATACGGAGCTGATGACTGGCCTGCGCCGCGGTGAGATCTGCGGTCTGCAATGGGGCGACTTCGATGAGGACACCGGGACGCTGAAGGTGTGCCGCACCCTCCACAGCCAGCGGAAGGGTGAGTACACCGTCGGTGAGACAAAGACCAATCAAGGTATGCGAACCATCATCCTGCCGCACAGCGTGACTGAAATCCTGCGGCGGCGCAAAGCGGACGCCATCAGCAAATGGATTTTCCCAGACCCCGTGAAGCCGGAAAATCCAGTCGACCCCAATGCGGCCTATCGCCGCATGAAGACGCTCCTTCAGCGGGCGGGACTGCCCAGCATCCGCTTTCATGATCTGCGCCACACCTTCGCCACCCACGCTCTCACCAGCGGCGTGGATGCTAAGACCCTGTCGGGGATTCTGGGGCATACCAACGCTTCCTTTACGCTGGACACCTATACCCATGTCACCTCGGATATGCAGAAGCAGGCCTGCGGTATCGTGGGCAGCTTCATGGAAGATATCTTCGGAAAGGAGTTGAAACCGTGGCAAGAAAACGAAAAGCCGGAGATGGAACTGTAAGGCAACGCAAGGACGGACGCTGGGAAGGACGCATCGTCATCGGTTACGATGATAACGGCTATCCCAAAACGAAAAACGTCCTCGCCAAAACCAAGAAGGAGTGCGTCGAGAAGCTCCAGAAGCTCAAGGAGGAGTGCGGGGGACTGAAGCCGGAGAAGGTGCGGGCCGAGATGCCCTTCGGGGACTGGCTGACATACTGGTACGAGAATCACTCCAAGCCCAAGATCCGCCCAACTACGCAGGAGACCTACGAGAGCCGCATCCGCCTGCATATCATTCCGGAGATTGGGGACATCCCACTGAATAAGCTGACACAGAACGACCTGCAGCAGTTCTACGGTCGGCTCAAGAAAAGCGGCCGGAAGCGGTTCACCGACAAGTACGGCGAAGGGCTGTCCGACCGAATGGTGCGTATGTGTCACGCCACCTGCCGCTCCGCATTGGAAAAGGCGGTGCAGGATGGGCTGATTCGTGTGAACCCGGCCATCGGCTGCAAGCTGCCGCCGAAAAAGGCGCGGGAGATGCAGGTACTGACGAGGGAGGAGCTGCAGCGGTTTCTCATTCAGGCGAAGTTCGAGGGCTACTACGAAGTCTTCCTTCTGGACTTAGCCACCGGCCTGCGCCGGGGTGAGCTGATGGCGCTGCAATGGGACGACCTGAACTTCAAAACCGGCGTGCTGAATGTGAACAAGCAGGTCTACGATGTGCGGGGTCAACTCCAGATCAGCACGCCCAAGACGAAGAACTCCATCCGAAAGATCGTCCTGCCGCCCGCCGTGGTGGCGGTGCTGCAAGAGTATAAGAAAACAGTGGACTCCCGCTGGATGTTCCCGTCGCCTGTCAAGGAGGACTGTCCCATTACACCCGGCGTGGTACGCCGCAGACTGCAGTTCATCTTGGAGCACACAGGATGCAAACATGTTAGATTTCATGATCTGCGCCACACCTTCGCAACGCTGGCGCTGGAAAACGGCATGGATGTGAAAACGCTCTCCGCCATGCTGGGCCATGTGTCGGCGGCCACCACGCTGGACATCTACACCCACATCACCGATGATATGCAGCGCACAGCCGCCGCCAACATCGACCGGAGCATCGGCAAGGCAGCGCCACAGGAGGACGCTTCAGAGCCGGGGCAGGAAACTGCCCCGGCCACGGCGGACAAGCCGAAAATGACCGACTTCAAGCCCTATGTGGGCCGCAAGCGCAGATCCGGCACCGGCTGCATCAACGAGATCAACGACCACCTCTTTGAAGGGCGCTACTCTCCCAAGTGGCCCGACGGCAAAAAGCACGCCCGCAATGTCTACGCTCACACCCGTGAGGAGTGCGAGGAGAAGCTGAAGACGCTGATCGAGGAGATGAAAGCGGAGATTGCGGAAGCACAGCGACTGAAGGACGAGGGCAAAGGTGATGGGCGACCACCGGAGGAGAAGAGAGGCAGACATGGGCAAAAAGTAAAGTAAAAAGAATCACCGACAAGGAGGCTGAGTAATTCTCCTCCTTGTCGATGATTTTTCAGCGTAGTGAAAATGTTAGTAACCTATTTTTGCTGTTACACCATACCTTTATCAAGGCAATAACTGAAAGGCTTTCCCTGTTATATTGATTTTCTGATATGTATCTGGTTTCAGATTATCAATTATTTCGATTAGTTCATGACTATTTAATGTAATAGCCATTATTACTTGACAATTTGTGTGTAAAAATGTTGTGGATTTAATAAAGTTATCCATATCTTTGGGGACAATACTCTGCTGCGCAGGTTCATCAAAAATTATTATCCCTGGATGATTCCCACCTTTTTCAAGCGATACTTGTAGTAACGCCATCGTAAATGCCCATATTACACGGATACCGTCACTTGCAGAAGAGTCAAATTTCATATCAAATCCATCAATTGTTGGCAATAGTGATTCTTCGGATATGTCAATAGCGCCCAAATCGCTCACACTACTATAGTGATAAAGTTTCAGGTTCTCAATGAACTTTGACTTTAATAGACGAATCTTCTCTACATCCGCATCTGACTTATCATGCTTAGGCAATTTTGCTTTGTGTGCAAGATAAGTCTGCCATTGCTCAGACAGATCATCAAGGTCAAGAAGAAATTTGTCTAATTCCTTCTGAAGTTTTTTGGATTCTTCTATTTTTCCACTAATCTCGATTTTTCTTAGAACAATTGCTTCAGAACTATCATTATCTGTAGTCATATACAAGTCTGATCTTAAGGCTTGTGCTAAACGCCTAAGAGTCAATATATCTGCTGCCAGCCGCAGTTTTTCTTGCTCAAGTTGTCCTTTTCGAGCTTGACGATTATCGAGGGCAAATGCCAACATTTTCTTTTGCTCTTTTAAATGGAGGATATTGGCCTCGATATCCATAAAGACAAAATTAGATTTGGCAAGGATCATATTATCATGGATCTCCTGATTACAAACAGGGCAGATACTGGAACAATTATCTGTCGAATTATCAGAACCAAAATTTTGGAGCCGTGCCGCATCATTATTGTTCCGAATGTCTGCATCGATTAATGCGATATCTTTCTCTAAGTGTTGAATGGAGTCACTTTCAAAGGATAGCTCTGTCGTAATATGATCTTCATCTTTCTCAAGATTGCGTATTGACTTAAGGGTTTCAGAAAGTTCACTATTTAGCTCATTAAAATTGTCGATTACTCGAGGCTTCAGAAGACATATCGAATTATACTGGTCTTGGAGTTTTTGAATCGCATCGGCTATTGGTTCATTACGATCCGAGAAAATTGCTATCCGCGCATAATCATTGTCATTTAATACTCGAGGGTGTAATGGCAGATTAATTACTGCCCCGCCATGGCTTGTGACATAATACTGAAATGCTTCGATCCTTTTTTCCCAGTCTTTCTCGATTTGAATCTTGACATTTCTTAATCGAGCCCGCTCTTTTTCGTTCTTTATTGTGTCTAAATCCAAAAGAAATTCAACAACTCGTTTTTTGGATTCTCTTATTCCCAAAACGGGCATTCCAGATAGAATATCTGACCAGCCGTGTTTTTGTTCGATAAACATAGCTGAAAAGATAATTTGTAAGTATAGCTTCCTCTCATTTCCATCCGATGTTCCGACCATGGGAAGAGAAATATGTAAGAATTCTTCTAAAAAGTTATGAAATCCTTTTTCGCTGGTAGCCGCATTTTGAATATTGACATAAAAGTCAGATACCTGAGTTTTTTGATCCTTTATAGCATCATAAGTGCTGTAGTAGACGCTTACTAAACGGTTATCTTTACTTTCTGAAACAATATTTCTATAGATAGTTACAGTATCGTATCCGTTAGAGATTTCCAAATACGCACCAGATTCTAATACTCTATAAGAATTTTGATTATCTTCGATTTCGGATTTAAATACGGATGTTAGCACTTTGCTCCCAATACCGCCAGTGCCACCTATGATTTGTTCCAATCCTAAACAATAGTATATTGCAGCAAGGATGGAGCTTTTCCCGCAAGTATTATCTTCACTTGCAATGAAGTTTAGACCGGAGGAGAAAGAGGTATCAATTCCGTATACTCCGTTGACGGTATTAATTTCAACCCGTAGACGATTAATTCGAAGCATTGTTAGTCCTCCATAAGTCGGCCAATTCTTTGATTTTTCCTTCTGTTAGTTTTTTGGAAAGATCTCCTAAACTGGTTAATTCGCTCGTCATTAAGTCACCAACAATTTTGATTCTTTCGGCCAAATTATGGCCTTTAGTAGTTAGCTTATAATTTCCATTTCGCTGTTGAGAAACAAAGCCGTATGCTATGGCAAATGTTAATGCTTTATTGACTGCTGGATCAAAGCGCACAATAGGAGCAGGGCCATAACCTTCTGCATAATTAATAAGGTGGCTCATTGTTTCCGATGAGAAGAGCGCGTATGAGATCATCTGTAATTTAATCAGAGAACAAGAATCACCCCAGCCACATATCCGCATAATTAGACAGAGTTGAGACACTTTATAACTTATTCGATAGTTGTATGGAACAGCATCTGGTTTTGCGTTAAATACAATATCTCCTTTAATTAAGCTATCATCTACCATTATCACATACTCCTAAATTCCATTGAACAGTCCGCAAGCCAGCTGGCAATTAAGTCCTGCTTGACCTCTGCTATTGATGCTTGGTTAAAAATTGTTGAAAAGTCCTTTTCCAACTTCTCCCCGAAGTCAGATAATATGGTGGAAAATACAGATTGATTCATTAAGTGATCAGTATTCATTAATGTTCTAATGGATACTTCGTTTTTGAAACTTTGCTCAAGCCTGTACAGGTCTTCATAAATCTCAGGGAAACCAATTCGCAGATTGGACATATTTTCCATTCCACTGATGTAATAATCAACATATAGGCCAATTACCCGATTCAATGCTGGATCTGCAGTATCATCAATGTGCATTACGGCTTTAATCTTTCTGCGGATGTTTTCAACTTTTGCGGAATCACATTTTGTCCAATCAGGGGAAGAAGTGTGCTGAACTGCTAAATTTATCCTGTTATTTGTTATTGTTGTTCGGATGATATTGCTAATTTCAGGTGCCAGATCTTCTGCGATTTTTATTATGATTTGAAAATCGTCTGCTATATGGCTATAAATGCTTGGCTTTTTTGACCTCTCGGATAGCACTTCTGCTTGTTTTGTTGTTGCATGCATAAGAATTCTCGAGTCTTTATATTCGGGTATGTTGAAATGCCACTCGTGAATGGGCGGAATTCCAAGCGATTTCATACGTGAGCCATTTTCCATCAATTTTTTTATATCTGCTGATAATTTATCTCGCTGGTGGTCATACAATTCGTTATCCGAGTAACTACGTTCAGGGCAATAACATTGGTGTACAATGCCGCTCTTTGTATATCCTTCGATCCCAGCATCGCCCTTATGGACGGCAGGAATCGCTACATAATGTTGCTCTTGATACTTCATTCGATAGCAGCGTACGCAGAGATCCTCCCAAGCGTCTCCGTTCATATTTCCTTCAATTAAGTTCAGAATTTTGCCCATATAATTAGACCTCCACAAAAAGGTTAATGTCTAAAGTATTTATTTCAATATTAGGCATCAAGGAAATAGCGGAAACATCGGTGTAAAATTCATCAAAATTGTGCAAATAGCGAACTTTCACAATATCAAAACCGACTAAGATATCCTCAATAATTGCTGCTCGATGTATTAGATAGACTATATCTCCAATTTGGGGGAATGTATTTCTTATCACTTAAGAGCCCCCTATAATTAATAAAGCCGTATGGGAAAGTTCCACACGGCTGCCTTGGCGGCGCAGAGGCCTACCGTTAATCAATTATAATACAATTTAGCGAGAATTGCAATAAGACATCACGTTATATAATTGCCCTCAAATCCTGCGCCGCAATAGACAAAGAATAAGAAAAATCCCTCTGAAATCGTTGATTTCAGAGGGATTTTGGTCCGAGTAGTGCGGCTCGAACGCACGGTCTCCTGGACCCAAACCTATGTCTGAACCTTCAGCAAGACCTGTTGCGCCCTCTTTGGCGCTTTCCGGCACTCCTGCGGTTCCTCTTTGGAACTCTTTTGCCCTGTTCATTTCAGACACCGCTTTCGTCTTTTGGGATTTGTGTGGGATTGAATTCTGTATATTAAAAGTGCTTCCGACCGGGTTTACCTCCAACAGCAGGTGCTTTTTGCCGCAGAGAGCAGCTCAGAAACTGCGCCGCATAAACAAAGAAATAAGCGCGATGACAAAGAAACAGCAGGCTGACTTGGATGATAGCCAGCCTGCTGAGCGAAGATGTTTATTCGATGTTTTGCCTTTCAGCAGCAATGCGTGTTCTTTTACCAGAGAATGCAATGCCGATTTTTATAATTGATGTAACATTCATTGCCTGCAAATCAACGCTGTATGCACGGTCGTTAATCTGTTGCAAGGCAACATTAGCAAGGTCTTCAAGCTGTGTTTCAGAGCGGTCTTTCCCGGCCTTTAATTCAATCAGAATACCAGGCAGCCGCTTATTCAAAGGAAGCATCTGAATATCAAATCGTCCATCACCAGCTTCGCGATTGGAGGTAATGCGATAGCTGTTGTCCATCACAGCGCACATACCCAATATCAGACCATGGTAAAATGTTTCGTCGGCAGCATCGTGGAAACTTATTGTTTGGAGCAGAAACTTCTCCAAGGTTTTTTGCAGTGAGTCGCTATCTACCTTGTAGATAGCTTCCTGAATAGCAACAGCAACGGAACGAGGAATAATATTCTCAAGCTGAGAGAGGATCTCCTTGCTGTAGACGAAAGAAATCTCTTTGTTGGGCAGAGCCACTTCGCACATATAATCCTCGCCGTAAGACTGGTCGCAGCTCACAGCCTTCAAATAACCTGCCACCAGCAGGAAGCTGTAAACAGAGGACGGATCATTCTGGATCTGCGGATAAATGACGCCGGTGTCAATGTGCGTAACGAAGGATTCGCCCTTCATCAACAGCTCCAGACGCTCCATAATATCCGGCGTTGCAGAAGCCAGCACCTCACGGATGATGTCATTGCTTCCGGTGGACTGCCAGAATGCTTTGGGACGGCAGTTATTATTGAAGTATCCAATGACAGACCAGGGATTAAAAATCTCGGTATTGCCGAAAAGGTAACCATCATACCACTCGCAAAGCTCCTGATATTTATCAGAAGCATGATAGTAGTCTGCCATCTCGTGTACTTCGCTTGAAGTGAAGCCGAAATATTTACTGTAGCGCTCGTCTAAAATCGAGTTGATCTTCAGATTGTTCAGGCCACTGAAGATACTTTCCTTGGCAACACGCAGGATGCCGGTCAGGAAACCATAGCTCAGATGCGGATTGTCTTTCAGACCACCGGAGAACAGGTTTCGCATGAACCCGATGATCGTGTCGTAGAAGCCGCTCACATGGCCCTGCTGAATGGGAGTGTCATATTCGTCAATGATGACGATAGGTGCGACATCGTGGTGCTTATGGAGGAGCAGCGTCAGTGTCCGCAGGGACATTTGATATTCCACTTCGTCAGCGGCTTCTGTTGCAAGAAGGGAATATTCCTCTTTTTCGTAATCACTAAGTGCGGAACTGGCTGCCAACTCGTCGTGGCGGCGGAATTCCTGCGCGATCAGCTTTTGGAGCGTCTGATAGGTTTCTTCCCAAGAGGTGTATTTAACATCCTTAAAGGACAGGAAGATCACAGGGTACTTTCTATGGTGGGCAAGATAGGATTCTCCGCATGACCAGATTTTCTTATCTCTGAAGTAAACGGAAGTGTCCTCGGTCGTCTTTTCAAAGAAAGTGCGGAGCATATCCATGTTAAGCGTCTTGCCAAAACGTCTCGGACGGGTGAACAGGGATACCTTGGGGCGCTCGTCCAGAAACTCTTTGATCATTAAGGTCTTGTCTACATAGTAGTAGTTTTTGCAGGCGTCCCGGTAATCAGATACGCCAATAGGCAACGGCTTGCGCGCAGATGATGCTGCGGGCTTTACCTCACTCCGATGACCACGCTTATCCATCGGCTTTTGAGCGCTGTCCGGGATAAACCACTGCCTGCCCTCCTTATACGCGCCGGAAATGCGTCCGGCTTTGCAAAGCGCATTGACCCGCCGTTCGGTGATCCCCCAAGCGGCAGCCGCTTCTTTGATCGTCATATTGGAACACCTCCATTGCAGTTTGTCAAGAATATTATAATCGCTGCTCCGAATAAAATCAACTATATTATTCCGAACAATAGAGGCGTTATTCGGAATAGTAGTTTTCCTGCAAATATTCTGTCCTTTCCGATAGCTATTTCCTGCTTTCTGTGATATTGTTCGTTTGCCAAAAAGGAGGCGATGATATGCAGAAAGAAAATAATCTCACGGTCGGGCAATGGTGCGACCACTGGTTCACCGCTAACCGCCACAAATGGAATAGCAACACCGAGGGCGGGTACCGCAATCTGATCTACAGCCACATCATCCCCGGCATCGGAAGTGTGGCGCTCTCTGACCTGACAGAGCAGACCATCACCGATTTCTATGAGACGCTACGGAGTCAGGGACTCAGCGCCAGAAGCGTCTGGTGCGTCCACCTGCTTCTGCGGCGGTGCATGGACGAAGCGGCACAGGACCAGCTTATTCCCTACAACCCGGTGCGGCTCTGCCAGGAGCCCAAGGCAGAGGAATACAAAACAGCCCCTTTGCGATTGGGGCAGCTCCAGCGTTACCTGAACGCAGCGGAGCAGCTCGGCGTACTTCCCGTCATCTATACAGGACTATCAAGCGGCCTGCGGCAATGTGAACTGATCACCTTGTCGTGGGCCGATTTTCATATCCGCTGCAGGTACATCCTCAAAGGCCAGCGGTTGCTGACGCTCAATGAGAAAGCGGCGTATCTCCTGACGCGGATATCAGAAACCAGTTCATCATATGTGTTCCAGAACCCTAAGACCGGAGTACCCTACAAGCTCCACGAGTTCTACTACTTACACAAGAAGATCCTGAAACAGGCCAGGCTCCCGTGGGTGGCCTTTCGGGATCTGCAGCGCCAGTGCATGGAGGTGGGAATATGACACTTCAGGAATACATCAGCTTCTGGCAGGAAACCTATGACAAGCATCAGAGCAGGCCGACTACCTATGCGGCACACAACTATGTATTCAAGAACCATATTCTCCCCGGTTTGGGTGATATACCGCTCTCTGAATTGACATCGGAGATGGTTGGAGAATTTCTGGAGGAACGGAAGCGCTTCGGCAATCATCGAACCGGCAGCTCTGGCTTGGGAGAAGAAACCATGCGGCACATCCACCGCCTGCTTCAGCAATGCCTGGACCAAGCCATGCGGGATGGCCTGATTGGCGATAATCCCGCCAGAGCGTTCCACTACTCCAAGCCAAAGAAGGTCAATGCCGATGTGCTGACGCCGCTGGAGATGGAGGATTATCTGGATGCGGCAGAACGGCTGGGGCATCTCCCCATGTTCATGCTGGCCTTAACGGCTGGCCTGCGGCAGGGTGAGCTCATCGCCCTGAAATGGAATGACCTCAATGTAAAAAACAGGACGCTGACCATATCAGAGCAGCGCTCTGTAGAACGGCGGGAACTGATCGAATATGGCTCGGAAACGAGAACAATAACCTTGACATCGGAGGTGATCGACCTCCTGATCATGGAACACACCAAGCATCCAAAAAGTCCGCTGATGTTCATGCATCCAGCAACGCAGAGGCCCTACTCGCCGCAGATGGTACGCCGGATGCATAACGAGATCATCAAGGAAGCGGGGCTTGACCATATCCGATTCACAGATCTCCGGCACACCTGCGCCGTTCTATCTCTGCGGAACGGCATGGAAACCAAGGAACTGGCGCGGATGTTGGGACATTACCGGCCATCGATAACCCGGCAGAACTATGAACCTTATCTGCCGCACAAGGTGCAAAAGGATGAAGATATACCAAACGAAGCCACTCAGGGCGAGCTTCAGCAGGCGGCAAATGCTCTGGATAATCTTCTGAATTTCTGATATCTATTCCGCAAAAGGTGAGTTGTCCACAGAACTCAATCATTTTACATCCAAAGAGGAGGAACCAAAATGAAAAAGAGAATCATCGTTACCGCGGTTACCGCGGCGATTACCGCCTGTCTCGCCCTGTGTGCCGCCGTGTGGCCGCAGGCCGAAACGGTCGAGAAAACACCCGCGCCGAGCGAAACGACCGCCGTGACCACTCCACGGCCGACACTTCCGGAAGCAGAGAAACCGGTGCTGCCAGTGGTAACAGAAAAGAAAGAATCGAAAATGCCGGAAGCTGAATCAGCCCCGGAAGTAGCCACCGAGGAGTTGCCCATCCCTGTACCGGAAATAGAAGATGAAGCCGAGACAGAACAAGAATATGTACCTCTTACGCAGACAGATTCCATCCCGGTACAGCCCACGCAACCTGAACCTAAATCGGCACCGGAGCCAATAGCTAACGATAATGAACTGGCGGATATGGTCTATGTCCCCGGCTTTGGCTGGATACAAAGCGAAGGCCCCAATCATGTCGAGTATGCCGAGGATATGTACGAGAACGGCAACAAAATTGGCACCATGGGCTGACCTCAAAAATTGCGCCGCATAAACAATGAAATAACCGCAGGGGAGCAAAAAAAGCATTCCTGCGGTTACCATTTGCCAGTTTATAATTCAAAATCTCTCGTCTGGAAAGGACATCACGAATCTGAAAATTGGATTTTCAATAGACAAACTGAAGCTGCTGTGTTAGAATTAACCTGTATTAGTGTATACTCTGACACGAGGTGTTACGATGACGATTTGTTATAATAAGCTGTGGAAACTCCTGATTGATAAAAACATGAAAAAGAAGGATCTGCGTCTGGCTACCGGCATGTCTACGACCGCCCTTGCCAAGCTGGGCAAGAACCAGCATGTCAGTACAGAGATTCTGACGAAAATCTGCACCGTACTGGATTGCGACTTCTGCGATATCATAGAGCTCGTAAAGGAGGAAAACCATGATTGACTTTTCCAAAATCGAGCAGTATCGGGAGAACAACCGTATTGAGGCAAAGAAAGCCCTTGGCGGTCTGCCCAAAAGCATTTGGGAAACCTACTCTGCCTTCGCCAATACCCACGGCGGCATTATCCTGTTGGGCGTGGAAGAATGGGCGGATAAATCCCTGCACACGGTAGATCTGCCCGACCCTGACAGACTCATTAAGGAGTTCTGGGATATCGTCAATAACCCCAATAAGACCAGCGTGAATGTCCTGTCCTCCAAGGATGTATTTGTCCAAGAGGTGGATGGCGACCACATTGTGGTCATCAATGTTCCCCGCGCGGAACGCTCCTATAAACCGGTGTATGTGGACGGCAATCCGCTCTGCACCTACCGCCGCAACGGTGAGGGCGACTATCGCTGCACCAAGGAGGAATATCAGGCCATGGTGCGGGATGCTTCCGTGAAAACCCAAGACATGCTCATCCTGAATGAAATGGACTTGACGGTGTTCAACAGAGAAAGCATCCGCAGCTATCGCCAGAGAATGCGCCTCTCCCGCCCCGGCCATGTGTGGGAAGCGCTGGAGGACGAAGATTTTCTCCTGAAGCTGGGTGCTGTGGGCATCGGCTCTAATGGAAAGAAGCATCCCACTTCTGCCGGACTTCTCATGTTCGGCAACGAATACGATATTGTGCGAGAATTCAACGCTTACTTTCTGGACTATCAGGAACAGTATGACGCTGATACCCGTTGGACTGACCGTATCATATCTTCTTCCGGCGACTGGAGCGGCAATGTGTATGACTTCTATTTCCGGGTCTACAACAAGCTGATTCAGGATATCAAGGTTCCCTTTAAGATGGAGGGTGGCACCAGAGTGGACGATACCGATGTGCATAAAGCTCTGCGTGAAGCGTTGGCGAACTGCCTGGTTCATGCTGACTATTATGGCAGACAGGGGTTGGTCATCGTCAAAAAGCGTAATAGCATTACGATGTCTAATCCGGGCAGCTTCCGCATCGAAATTGATGCCGCAAAGAGCGGCGGTGTTTCTGATCCGCGTAATGGAGCGATGCTGAAGATGTTCAACCTGATTGATATTGGTGAGCGTGCTGGTAGCGGCATTCCGAATATCTTCCGCGTCTGGCGCGAGCAAAATTGGACAACTCCGGAGATTACAGAGCAACTCGAGCCGGAGCGGACAACATTAACGCTCTTATTCTCCAAGAGTGACGATAAAAAAGCGGCGATAAAGAGTGACGATAAAAAAGCAACGATAAAATCTGCCCGGCAGAAAGAAGAAATCATTGCATACCTTACTGATCATATTTCGGCCAGAAGTGCCGATATTGCAGAGCTCCTTGGAGTCAAAAGTACACGAGCCAAGAAACTCCTCTCTGAACTGACTGCGGAGGAAATTGTCGTAGCCGAAGGCGGAAATCGAAACAGAACTTATAAGCTGAAATCTTAATAGTCCAGAATAACGGGTAGAAACTTTAGTAAGATACCATTCAGGATATGATCATTGGTGCCTTATTACAGCGAGAAAGGAAACGAAGAAATATGGACAATCAGGTGCATAATCAAATAGTTAGTTTTATATGGAGTATCGCAGACGACTGCCTGCGTGATGTTTATGTGCGCGGCAAGTACCGTGATGTGATCCTGCCGATGACGGTCATCCGGCGTTTGGATGCTCTTTTGGAGGACAGTAAAGAGTCTGTCCTGGATATGAAGAAAAAGTTGGATGCGGCAGGTATCGATAACCAGTGGCCTGCGCTATGCAATGTGGCAGGGCAGGCTTTTTGCAATGCGTCGCCGTTCCGTCTACGTGACCTTACCAGCCGTGCGAAAAAGCAGACCTTAAAAACGGATTTTGAAGCATATCTTGACGGCTTCTCTCCGAATGTGCAGGAGATCCTGGAGAAGTTCAAGTTCCGTAATCAGATCGATACCATGATCGAGGCAGACATTCTCGGCGCAGTTATTGAAAAATTTATATCTTCGGATATTAACCTCAGTCCGAACCCGGTGTACAAAGATGAAGAAAAGACCATTCTCAAGCATCCCGGTCTGGACAACCACGGCATGGGTACGATTTTCGAGGAACTGATCCGTAAGTTCAACGAGGAGAACAACGAGGAAGCCGGCGAACACTGGACGCCCCGTGATGTTGTTGAGCTGATGGCAGACCTTATCTTTATGCCGATTGCGGATCAGATCAAGGACGCTACTTACTCCTGCTATGATGGGGCCTGCGGAACGGGTGGTATGCTCACCGTTGCACAGGATCGGCTTATGACACTGGCGACACGGCGCGGCAAAAATGTTTCTATCCACCTTTTTGGGCAGGAGATCAACCCGGAAACCTATGCCATCTGCAAAGCGGATATGTTACTCAAGGGTGACGGCGACCAGGCAGAACATATCAGTTACGGCTCAACGCTGTCCTTGGACGGCAACGCCACCCGGCAGTTTGACTTCATGCTCTCAAATCCGCCTTATGGCAAGAGCTGGAAAACCGATGCCGAAAAGATGGGCGGCAAAAAGGAAATCCTCGACAGCCGTTTCAACGCTTATCTGGACGGCGGGGAGCAGCTCACGATGATTCCGCGCACAAGCGACGGTCAGCTTCTGTTTCTGTTGAATAACGTGGCAAAGATGAAGAAAGACACGCCCCTCGGCAGCCGCATTGCGGAGGTGCATAACGGTTCGTCCATCTTCACGGGCGATGCGGGAAGCGGCGAAAGCAACGCCCGCCGCTATATGATTGAGAACGATCTGGTGGAGGCCATTATCGCCGTGCCGGAGAATATGTTCTACAATACGGGCATCGGCACATTCATTTGGGTGCTTTCCAATAAGAAAGAAGAACGCCGCAAGGGCAAGATTCAGCTCATCGACGCAACGGCGATGAAGTCGGCGCTGCGTAAGAACATGGGCAAGAAGAACTGCGAATTTACCGAAGAAATCCGCAAGGAGATCGTTCGCATGTTCCTTGCAATGGAGGAAAGCGAAGTCAGCATAATTTTGAACAACGAGGACTTCGGTTATTGGAATGTGACGGTGGAGCGGCCGCTGCGTTTGCGCGTGTATCCTGACAGAGCAATTCCGGCGGATACATTCAAGAAGTCGGATGAATACGACAGCGTGATCGTAGCTATTGAAAAAGCTGCGAAAACCGCACCGTTGGATGATTGGACCGCTTTTGCCAAGGCTACCAAGCTGAAAGCCGCCGCATTGAAAAAGGTACGCCCCTTTATCACGGAGAAAGACCCGGCCGCGCAGCCAATCGAGGGTGAACCGGATGTTGACCTGCGCGACACGGAGAACATTCCGTTCCCCTATGAGGGCGGCATTGATGCCTTTATGAAAAACGAGGTGCTGACCTATGCACCGGACGCTTGGGTGGACGAGAAGAAAACGCAGGTCGGCTATGAAATCAGCTTTACGAAGTATTTCTACAAGCCCGTGGAGCTGCGCCCCATGGATGAGATTTTGAAAAGTCTAAAAGAGTTGGAGCAGGAAGCGGACGGGTTGCTGGCGGGTATCATGGAGGGTGTGCAATGAGCGGATATGCGGAATATCGTGAAGCAAATCTTCCGTGGTTGAAAGCTGTTCCGGCTCATTGGGAGATACGAAGAAACAAAAATATATTCACGGAGCAGAAAGAGATTGTTGGCGAAAGGTCAGCAGATTACACACTACTCTCATTGACGCTCAATGGTATTATTCCCCGTGACATGGATGGAGGGGGTAAATTCCCTGAGTCATTTGACAAATACAAAATCGTAAAAAACGGGGATATGGCATTTTGCCTTTTTGATATTGACGAAACGCCACGCACAGTTGGTCTGTCTGGTTACAATGGAATGCTTACTGGCGCATACACAATTATGCGCGTTAGCAACATTAACGCCCGATTCATCTATTATTACTATCTTGCCTTAGACAACGGTAAGATGCTAAGACCACTGTATACTGGGCTTAGAAAAACAATAAACATTAACACATTCCAAAGCACAAAAGTTCCTGTCCCGCCCCGCGAGGAGCAGGATCAGATTGTGCGCTTTCTGGACTGGAAGGTTTCGGGCATCAATAGGCTGATTGCGATAAAGAAACAACGTCGCGCCCTCATATTTGATCTAATTCAACTGCATTTGTTCTCCGATGATGTTTCTCAATCTTCTATAGGAAGAATTGAAGCTGCTTTTCCAGAACACTGGAAGTCCATTAAAGCAAGATGCATTTTCAGTGAACGCATAGAGAAAGGTCATACGGAAGATGAGCTTTTGGCCGTTACTCAAGATAAGGGAGTCGTTTTTAAGAAAGACTGCGACAGTCATTATGTACAGCCAAGCAATTTTGAGAGTCAAAAACTTGTTTACCCTGGTGATTTCATTATTAGCTTAAGGTCATTTCAAGGTGGCATTGAGCACTCAAGAATCAAAGGTCTTGTTTCCGCGGCCTACACGGTTATGGAACTCAATCCGTCGTATTCACGTATTGAAGAGTATTACGGTTTTCTGTTTAAATCAAAGCCGTTTATTCAATACTTGAATTCCTGCGTTAATGATATAAGGGATGGAAAGAAAATTGGTTATAAAGACTTTCGAGACTGCCCATTGCCAATTCCACCTGTACGCACGTTAGAGAAAATCAACATACTGAGAAAGGAGTACGATAAAGCCACAGAAGAACTTAATAGATGTACAAGTTTGCTTCATGAGCTACGTACGCGTCTTATTTCCGATGTTGTGACAGGCAAAATCGATGTCCGTAGCATTGAAATCCCCGAATACGAATTTGTGGATGAAGATAACGATAATGTAGATGAAAATTTGGAACAAGGTGCGGACGAGCCTCCTGAGGAGGAATAAGTATGATAGAGATAAAAGAATGGACTTGGAAGGCCATTCCCAAAAAAGAGATGACTGCAAAAACAATAACCTGTCCATACTGCGGCGTGCGGGTACAGGCGGGTTCTACCACCAGAATTGTCGATACAGCTACCGGTGCCATTAAATATCAAATTCACAAATGCCCGGAGTGCTTCATGCCGGTCATCATTGGTCTTGACGGAAAAATCATACCGCAGTCACAGCTGCTGCCCTATGAAGATGTACGCTTTCTACCGCCCAATGTAGAAAAGCTGTATAACGAATGCAGAAAGTGCTTTCTAAATGAGTGTTATCACTCGGTTATAATGGTTTCACGAACATTGTTAATGTATATTGCGGTTGACAAGGGCGCTGATGTGGGAAAACGCTTCGTCGAATACATAGATTTTTTGGAAGTGAATGGCTATATCGGTAGCCAAAACAAAGCATGGGTCGATAAAATAAGAAAGATAGGAAACAAGTATACGCACGAAATGGGAATGGCAACCCAAGAAGATGCCGATAAGGTTATTGTATTTATAAAACAGCTATTGGGCAACTTATATGAGATGCCTCATTTAGCAGAAGAGGAGGAAGCGTAATGCCGACCAATACCAAGGAAAGCGGATTCGAAGTTCTCATTGTAAACTGGCTTGTTGAGCACAACGGATATGAAGAAGGCTTCAACACCGACTACAACAAAGAATACGCCATTGACGAGACTCGGCTTTTTCGGTTCCTGCAGGATACGCAACCGGAGCAATTAGAGAAGCTGGGCATCCGGAAAAGTCATCAAAAATACGCACAGTTTCTCAACCGTTTACAGGGCGAGATTTCTAAGCGCGGCATAGTTGACGTGCTGCGAAACGGCATCAAAGTATACCCCGCCGACCTGATCATGTTTTACCTGACTCCATCTGAGGGCAACGCAAAAGCTAAAGAGCTGTTCCAAAAGAATATTTTCAGCGTCACCCGACAACTCCGCTATTCACAGGATGCAGCCAAACTGGCACTGGATCTGTGCGTATTTATCAATGGCCTCCCGGTTATTACATTTGAACTAAAGAATCAGATCACAAAGCAAAATGTTGATGATGCCGTTCAGCAGTACAAGGATGACCGTGACCCGCGCGAGATGCTTTTTCAGTTCAAGCGCTGCATGGTGCATTTTGCCGTAGACGATGCCCGTGTCAAGTTCTGCACGAAACTTGCCGGACAAGACAGCTGGTTTCTGCCCTTTGACAAGGGATATAATGATGGTGCAGGAAATCCACCAAATCCCAATGGCATCATGACGGATTATCTTTGGAAGGATATTCTCACCAAGGAAAAGCTGACGCTGATCATAGAAAACTACGCGCAGGTCGTCGTCGAGGTGGACGAGGACACCAAAAAGAAAAAGGAAAAGCAGATTTTCCCCCGCTACCATCAGCTCGATGTTGTAACGAAGCTGCTTGCCGATGTGAAAACAAATGGTGTCGGAAAAAAGTACCTTATTCAGCACAGCGCAGGCAGCGGTAAATCCAACTCTATCGCTTGGCTTGCTCACCAGCTTATCGGACTTGAGCAGGACGGCCGTCCGATATTGGATTCCGTTATCGTAGTCACTGACCGCCGTATCCTCGATAAGCAAATTCGGGATACGATCAAGCAGTTTATGCAGGTCGGCAGCACGGTTGCATGGGCGGAGCACTCCGGCGATCTTACGAAAGCCATTACCGATGGAAAGCGTATTATCGTGACCACGATTGAGAAGTTCCCGTACATTGTTCCGCAAATTGGAGCAGAACACAAGGATAACCATTTCGCCATCATCATCGATGAAGCTCATTCCGGACAGAGCGGAAGAAACTCTGCGCAGATGAACCTTGCGCTTTCCGGACTTGCTTCCGATGACGAAATGGACAACGAGGATAAAATCAACGCCATGATGGAAGGGCGCAAACTGCTGAACAATGCCAGCTACTTTGCGTTTACCGCAACCCCGAAGAATAAAACGTTGGAAACATTCGGCGTTCCATATCAGGACGGTGACGATGTTAAACACAGACCTTTCCACGTTTATACAATGAAGCAGGCGATCCAGGAAGGATTCATTCTGGATGTGCTGCAATACTACACGCCCATTGACAGCTTCTATAAGTTAATGAAAACCGTCGAGGATGACCCGATGTTCGATAAGAAGCGGGCGCAGAAGAAGCTACGCAGCTTTGTGGAAAGTGACAGCTATACCATCGCCAAGAAAGCGGCTATGATGGTAGACCACTTCCACGAACAGGTCATTGCCAAAGGAAAAATCGGCGGGCAGGCTCGTGCTATGATCGTGACCTCCCGCATTCCCCGCTGTATCGAATATTATTACGCCATCAACAAATGCCTTGCGGACAGGCGCAGTCCATATAAAACGATTATCGCCTTTTCCGGCGAGAACAAGTATCAAGGTCAGGAACCGCCGCTTACCTCTGCCGGATTGAACGGTTTCCCGGACGCTAAGATACCGAAGGAGTTCAAAAAAGACCCGTATCGCATTCTCATTGTTGCGGATATGTTCCAGACAGGCTTTGATGAACCGCTGCTCCACACCATGTATGTGGACAAGGTGCTTTATGACATCAAGGCGGTACAGACGCTCTCTCGCTTGAACCGCTGCTGTCCGAAGAAGTATGATACTTTCGTCTTGGACTTTGCAAACAAGCCGGAGATGATTCAGGAATCATTTTCGCGATATTACCGCACCACGATTTTGTCCGGCGAAACCGATCCGAATAAGCTATACGACCTGGTTGCAACAATGGAGGGATACCAGGTGTTCTCCAACGAAGATGTCGAGCGGCTTGTCAATTTGTACCTGGATGGAGCGGATCGCGACAAACTTGATCCCACATTAGATGCCTGCACTGCCGTTTACAAGCAGCTTGACACGGATGACCAGATTAAATTTAAGAGCGCAGCAAAGGCGTTTGTGCGTACCTATGGCTTTCTCGGAGCGATTTTGCCATATGGTAACGCAGACTGGGAACGGTTGTCCATCTTTCTTAATTTGCTGATACCAAAGCTGCCATCTCCACGAGAGGACGATCTTTCGCAGGGGATTCTTGAAAAGATCGACCTCGAAAGTTACCGCAACGAAGCGCGTGAGGTCATGTCCATTCGCCTGGAAGATGCCGATACGGAGGTGGCTCCCGTACCGGCGGGAAAGGTTGGGCATATCGTTGAACCGGAAATGGATTTGTTGTCTGTCATTCTCTCCAATTTCAATGATATGTTTGGTAACATCAATTGGAATGATGCGGATAACGTGCGGCGGCAGATCCTTGAGATACCGGCCATGGTCTCTAAGGACGAAAAATATCAGAATGCCATGAGAAACTCTGATGAGCAGAGTGCGCGCTTGGAAAGCGAACGTGCGTTGCAACAGGTCATCTTTTCAATTATGGCGGACAATATGGAATTGTTTAAGCAGTTCCAGGATAATCCTTCGTTTAAGAAATGGCTGTCTGATCTTGTATTTAATTTGACCTATAACAAGGATGGTAAACCTTACGAGAATCCTGATGCAGCTTCAACTGACTGAGTAAAAAGCATAGTTAGAGGGAGTGAAGCACCGCAAGTGCTTCACTCCCTCTTTCATAGTCATTCTTTTCTCTGCGACCCATTCAGGCTGGCCCAGTGCTGGCGCAGCAGCCTTTCTGCTTCTCTGCGAAGGGAACTTTGGAACATGACAGCCACAACCAATGCGCTAAGCACTGCAGCCACGGGCTCCAGCCAGGGATATGCGGTCCAAAGCTGTTCTCCCCAGCAAGCAAGCGGAACACCAACAAGCAGCATAAACAGCAAAATAATGATGACAACGTCGGGCCTGCCGTAGCCTTCACGTCTCTTGATTTTGGCCCGTATCTGTCGAAGCGCACGGGCGCGGATATCTCGGATGTTTCTGGACGAGCACTGTTTGTCCTGTGCGACGGACTCGGTGGACTCGCCGTTGATGACGGTGCGGAACAGAACCTCCCGCTGTAGTTCAGTCAGCTCACGCAGTCCCTCGTCAATTTCTTTGCGCACATACATGAGCGGGTCTTCATCAGATCCCTCTGGCAGATACTTCGCCCGGTCAAACCAGCGCATATCATCGTAGATCGCGTTGCGCACTTCCTCCGGCAGGAACGCTTCCGGATTGTAAGATCTGGGCTGTTTGATATCCACATCTTCCAGAGTGTCCGGCGCAACTCGCTTGTGGAAGTTGGCCTCACTGTAGTAGAGCATGTGCTCCAGCTCCTTCCACTCCTCCGGATGCTCCTTCACCCACTGGTCTGCAGCGGCGGCAGCTTCCGGGTCCATTTCGTGTATCCAGCGCCAATCTGCCTGAAGCTCTTTATAAGATTGGGTATCCTTGAAGGACATGAACTCACCACCCTTTCTGCATTCACAAAAAGTTTACAATTCCAGACCTTCCGATTTTGCGATTTTTCTCTAAGTAATAGTAGAAGGACAATTTCACCCGGGTGAGGTTGCCCCTGGTTCGGTACGGCACGGTCTCCGCGCCGACGAACCCACATGGCCTTTGACAGAGCACCCCATGAGAGCATGTGCGCTCTCTGCCATACGGCGATCCGCTCGGAAGGTCATTCCATCTCTGGCCGTGCTCCCGGGAGCACGGTCTTTTGCTATGTGCCGTTTCCAACGCACGGCTATATAAATCATTTTAACACGGAGGAGGCGAAAAAGATAGCTCACAGATGAAAGTAAAAGACTCAGCTGCAAAGCAGAGGAGGGATGCACACCAGTACGACCGCAAAACAAAAACCGCCGTGACTGCGGCAACAGTCCGGCGGCTCGGCGCACACACAGGCACGCACAAATCTACTGATAAAAGTATATCAGGCAAACAGCAGAAAAGCAATGATATTTTTTCTGTTCCCTGTGTGAGCGTCATCGGACTCTACAACAACACAGGAGGTATGAATTGAGTTACAAGAAATGGCCCAAGCGCAGCGCAGAGAAAAACTATTTTATGGTGCCCAACGAGATATTCAGCATCGGTCTGGATTACCGGGAGATCTCCCTCTACACCTATCTGCTCCGGTGCGAGAATCGTAAGACCTACCAGTGCTACCCCAGTTACAAAACCATCGGCCATGCGATCGGCATGAGTGAAAATACGGTGGCAAAGTATGTGCGGCAGCTGGAGGAGAAAGGTCTCATCTACACGGAGCCGACGATGGTACGAAGCAAAGATGGCAGACCCCTGAATGGAAATCTGCTCTACACCGTTCGCCCTATCCAAGGTGTACTCGAAGCATTCTATGAGCGGCAGTTCCGGCAGGCAGAGGAGGCTGCCGCCCGCTATCGTGCGGCGCAGCTCCTCGAAAAGTCCAACGCCCAGGGCCGCCAGAACGCCTTGTGTGCGCCTTTCCGGGAGGAAGCGAGTCCCAGTCCCAGCCAGAGGATTGAAGCCGGATGTGAGCCATTTTCGGCAGGCTTTTGCAGGACGAAAGAAAAAGCAGGATAAAGGCATGGCGTCGCACACACCGCCGCAGCCGTCACTTCTGCCCGCAGTGCGGGCAGTTTCGGGAGCTTGAAGCTGGCGTCTTTGCGAGGCAAAATAAGCACCGATGGCGTCAGCTTCCCCGAAAAGCCCCGTGTTGCAGGGCTTTTCAAGGATGTCTTACAGCAAAAAGGAGGAATTGAATGAGTAAAGAAACCAGAGATCGTATTGCATTCCGGATGCAGCCGGAAACCAGAAGAAGGATCGAGCAGTGGTACGCCGCCGACAACTGCCAGAGCAAAAATGAGTTCATCGAGAAAGCCGTGAACTTCTATGTGGACTATCTGGGAATACAGGACAACACAACGCTGCTGTCCATGGCAATCATGTCTGCCATCGACGGCAGGCTGAGCAGACTGGAGGACTATATTGCCCGCAGAGATTTTACCAGATGCGTGGAGCAGGACATGACCAACGGTATCATCGCCGAAGCGTTCGAGATGGACCGGGATGACTTAAAGCGCATACGCGCGCAGAGTGTCCGGAATGTAAAGGCCACAAACGGTACCATCTCTCTGGAGAAGTATGCGCGCTCCCGTCAGGAGCCGGACTGGGATGATGACGAATGGCAAGACTGATCCTCAAGAGTCCCTATATCAAAAGCACCGGCGGGGCCTCCGGATACCTTCGCTACATCGCGACCCGGGAGCGGGTGGAGCTTATCCCGGATGACCGTCCGCCCACCCGAAAGCAGGAGCAGCTCATCGCCAAACTGGTCAAAGACTTCCCGGACAGCAAAACGCTCTACGAGTACGAGGACTACCTGACGAAGCCCACCAAGGTCAACGCCTCTGCGTTCATCACGCTGGCGCTGGAATCCAACTGGGATGCCATCCACGAGTCAGAGCAGTACATGAAGTACATCGCCACCCGGCCTCGTGCTGAGCGCAACGGTACTCACGGCCTGTTCGGTGATGACGACGCCGTTTCGCTGGAGAAGGCCATGGAGGAGTTGGAGAGCTACACCGGAAACGTGTGGACGCACATCATCTCCCTCAAGCGTGAGGATGCTGCCCGGCTCGGCTTCGACAACGCCGCAGCGTGGAGAAATCTCATCCGCGCCCACCGCAACGACATCGCGGCGGCAATGAAGATCCCACCCGGCGACTTCCGATGGTACGCTGCCTTCCACGACGAGGGAGAGCATCCGCACATCCACATGATGGCATGGTCCGCAAAAGCGGGACAGGCCTATCTGTCCAAGGAGGGCATCCGTCAGATCAAGTCCAAGCTGACCAATGATATCTTCCGCAACGAAATGCTCCATCTCTATGAACAGAAGTCTGAGTCCAGAGATGAGCTGGTGCGGGAGGCGCGGCGGGCAATGCTGGAGCTGGTGCAGACCATGCGGGATAGTATGTGCGACCACCCGGATGCCGAGCGGCTCATGCTGGAGCTGGCGGCGCAGCTCGGAGCGGTCAAGGGAAAAAAGTCCTATGGCTATCTTCCCAAGCGGTTAAAGAATCTGGTGGATGAGATCGTGGACGAGATGGAACGGCTCCCTGTCGTGAGCAAGTGCTATGAAAAATGGATGATGCTCCAAGGGAAGGTGGACAGCTACTATCACGACAAGCCCCAGGAGCGCATCCCGCTCTCACAGCAAAAGGAGTTCCGGCAGATCAAGAACGCTGTCATTCAGGAGGCGGAGCGCCTGCACTTGGGTGAGATCGGCTTCGAGGAGAAGGGCCTCAATCAGCAGGACGAGCCGGAGGAATACCGCAACGCCTCCTACGACTACTGGGCGCTGCGGGACATCATCCGGGACGAGCACCTGACCATGGAGGAACGGAGCGACGCCGTCTCTGAAATGGACAAACTGGCAGAGAACGGTGATATGTATGCCCAGTATCTGATGGGAAAGCTCTGGCGGGACGGTTCTCTGCTGATACCGGACTCGGTGAACGCCCGGTACTGGTTCGAGCAGGCGGCGGAGCAGGGCCATCTGGCGGCGCAGTACTCTCTGGCCAAGCTGTACCTCTCCGATGATGTGGAGGTACGGAATATCCGTTTGGGGTTGAATTGGATCTACACCGCCGCGGTCAACGGCAGCAGCTGCGCCATGTATCGGCTGGCCAAAGAGTGTCTCAAAGGCGAGCATATCAAAAAGAATACCGCCAGCGCGTTGGAGTGGTTCACCAAGTCGGCGGAGGGAGGAAATCCCTACGCCCAGTACATGCTGGGCAAGCTGTACCTCACCGGCAAGGAAGCTCCCTGCGATGAGGAGCGGGCCGTCCACTGGCTGACCCGATCCGCCGAGCAGGACAACCAGTATGCACAGTATCTCCTGAACCACTTGGAGGAAAACCGTCCGCCCTCTGCAATGCTGGCGGTGACTCGGCTGCTCCATCACATGAGCTGGGTGTTCCGGGACAACTCCGTACCCAAGTCCCGCCCCGGAGGAATCCAGATCGACCGGAAGCGGCTGAAAAAGCTGCAGGAGAAGCGCATCGCCCTGGGCCACAAGCCGGATGACCATGAGGAGCAGTGGCCCGACATGACCATGTAAGCGGCGCAAAAACTGCGCCGCAAAACAAAGAACTAAAACCTTTCCGCGCGGAGGGTAGAAAGGAACTGAATGAGAAAATCCAAATACAACTCTTTTGATGAACTCCCGCTGATGCTGACCGTGGAGGATGTGTCCCATGTGCTGGGCATCGGTCTGGCCCACGCCTATGAGGTGGCCCACCGCAGGGATTTCCCCACCATCACCCTGGGCAGCCGCATCATCGTTCCCCGTGATAAATTCATGGAATGGATCGACGAACAGGCCACGAAAAAATCTGAAATATTTTAGTAGCTATTCCAAAAACTCTGTGGTATGTGTTTGTGTTAAAAAGGAGGGATCATAAATGGCCAAGAAACGAGCCAACGGCGAGGGCAGCATCCGAAAAAAGCCCAGCGGCCGCTGGGAGGGCAGATACACCCAGGGCATCGACCCGGTCACCGGCCGAGCCATCCAGAAAAGCGTGTCTGCCAAGACCCAGGCGGAGTGCAAGGAAAAGCTGGCGAAAGCCATTCGGGAGAATCGCGGCGCGCCGCTCAATCACACGGGCGACTACACCGCAGCGGAGTGGTGCCGCCTGTGGTTTGAAACCTACAGCAAGCCCAACATCCGCTACAACACCGCCAAGGGCTATGAGGGGATCATCGAGCACCACATCATCCCGGCCATCGGCGCGATCAAACTCAAGCAGCTCTCGTCCATCCACATCCAGCGAATGTATAACGACCTGAAAGAAAACGGCAGGATGCCCCGTGGGTCGAAGCAGAACGACAAGCCCCTGTCCAACACCTTCGTGCGGCGTGTCCATGCGGTGCTGCAGGCGGCGCTGAAGCAGGCGGTGAAAGAGCGGCTCATCCCGTACAATCCCTGCGAGAACTGCCGCATCCCACCCAAGGACAAGAAAGAGATGACCATCCTCCCGCCGGAGAAGATCGGCAGGTACCTCCAGGAAGCGGAGAAGTACGGTGTCCTGCCCATGTTCTATCTGGAACTGTCCAGCGGTCTGCGCCGGGGAGAACTGCTGGCGCTCCAGTGGGAGGACTTGAATGTGAAGGAGCGCATCCTGACGGTGAACAAGCAGGTCACCCGCATGGAAGGCGAGCTGGATGTGACGGAGCCGAAAACGAAGAACTCCGTCCGCAAGGTGGCGCTGTCGCAGCAGGCGGTCGACCTGCTGGTGCAGGAGCATGAACAGCACCCGGACAACCCCATCCTGTTCCCGTCGCCCCGCACAGGCGGCTACTGGAGTCCGGACGCCGTGTCGCGGATCAACCGGAAGCTGCTGAAAAACGCAGGCATCGAGGAGCACGTGCGCTTTCACGACCTCAGACACACATTCGCCACCATGGCGATCTCCAGCGGCGTGGACGTGAAGACCCTGTCCAGCATGCTGGGCCATTACAGCGCTGGGTTCACTCTGGACACCTACACGCACATCACCAACGATATGCAGCGAGGTGCGGCTGAGAAGATCGGCGGCTTCATGGAGTCGGTCACGGCAGCCAACACCCCGGAACCTCCCGACCCACCGGAGGAAAGCCGGTGCAAGGTGATACCGTTCGAGAGAGTGGGATAAAAGAAAATGGGCTCGCCAGAAATGGCGAGCCCATAAAAGTTGCAAACAGTTTATCCCCAAGAACGTCCGAACAACTCTTGACCGTTACTGCTTAATCTCAATACGGCAGATTCCCCGAGAAGGCGAGATGTCTTTTCGCTATACGAATCCTGTTTATCCAGAGCGATGATGACTTGTTTACCGCAAGAGGAATACAGCTCAATAATTTTCTCAATCGCATCATCTGAAATCTGTTTCAGTACGACCGAGTCATGTACCAGAAGCGGCAGTTTTGTAAGGCTCAGCACAGCGAGATCATATACAACAAGTCCCTTATATGCAATGCCAGTGCCAGTATCATCCGGAGTGAAGAAATCATATCCGGTGTCGGTAAAGTTCAGTATGGGAGCGTTGTAGGATCCCTCGTAGATAGCATCGTTGAGTCGGCTCATTTCTTCGTTGAGCCGGTAGGAAACTAAAGCTAATTGCTGTTGCTTAATTGTTTTCAGCCGCTCCGCGTCAGCATCTCGGTCCTCTTTCAGCTGCTGTAGTTTTTCGTAAGCATCATTTTCCTTTTGCATCCGGTCTTTCTCGCGAAGCAGTTCTGCGTGACGAGTTAGAACAACCTTAGAAAGGTTGGGGTTTTGAACCAGTTCCTGAAGCTGAGCTTCGTATTCGTGGATGATCTGGTCATACTCAGCCAGTTCTTTTTCAAGCTTAGAACGGTCTGATCTCAGTTCAGCCTTGAACACGGAGGAAATCGTTCTGTGGAACCCCTCAATCTCATCCAAGTGTGCAACGGCCGCTTCTGGGAAAAAGTGCTGTAAATCAGCGAAGGAATCGGTTGTAGAGGAAAAGGCATAGTTGCCATTTTCGTCAAGCAAATCCCATCGGGCTTTCACTTTGCTCCTTGCGCGCCGAGCTCTGGATAGTAATTTCTTGATATAAACCGCCTGTTCAGATGCTGCAGCATCTACATCAAGTAAACCGCGTTCCAATCCAGAAGAAAGCTCCTCAATTTGCGCAGCAATACTGCGAATCTCTTTTTCGTTTTTGTCGTGTACACGCTTGGTGATTTTTGCAATAAACTGCAAAGCTTGCGCCTTTTTATATGCAGTCAATTCCGCATCAGAGCGCTGGGCTGCGGCCTCTGTTTCCTTGAGAGGTGTATACGCATCGAAAAGTTTCAGAAGCGCCGTGCATGCCTTTTCTGCTTTCTCTGTAGCCTGGTAGTGCAGCGGATGCCGCTCATCGCAATTGTTTTTCCCATATACTCGAATATATCGACCAACTGCATCTCGGAAAGACAGTTCTGGCAAAGATATTGCATACTTCGAGTCCAGCCATTTGCAGTAATCATTCAGCCCGATTTCTTCAACCTTCTCGTAAGAATCATTGCATTTCCAAACAGTATGGGCATTAATGCTGTTTCTGCAAAACTTAAAGATTTCTTCGCCAAAAATAAAAGAGAAGTATATATCGTGGGAACCGACATTTTCGATGATGTCCGTTGTACCTGCATATGTGCTACCACCGAAAACATAGTCAATTATCAGTAGGAAGGTGGATTTCCCGATAGAGTTGTCGCCTGCATTGGTACCCAACACCACACTAAGTCCAGGATTGAAAACAATTCGCTTCTGGTGAAATTGTTCACAGTAAATCTCATGCAACATAACAGAGCACCTCGCGTTCTGCGTCATATCTAATTCTTTGGAGAGCAAACAGGCAGTCCAGAGTATCCATGAAATCCTCAATACTACTGAAATGCTTCGTGGTAGCATCATACAGAGCTAACACTCCCGTGTCAGCATCTTGCAATACCGAGAGCACTGGCGGGAACTTACTGATTACACTTTCACCATAAGATGTGATTTTACTCGGTAATCTCATGGAACACCTCACAGTTCTGAACAAAGAAGGAGACAACTGCCTCACAAGCCTCTCTGGATGTAGAGCACGTTTTTGCCATTACCCAATTTACGAGTTGGTCAAATATGTCACTCTTGTTATCTGAGAGACCCTCCATTTTAATAAAGCAACTTTTAATCTGAAGGCTGAGCGCATCCAAACGAAAACCGTTAATCCCCTCCAGTTCTTTAAAGCGGTCACGGATGTAAGGATAGTAGCTGGTCACATTCATGCTGACCCGGTTTTTCAAGAGGAACTCATTTGTGGAGAATTTTTTGGTTAATCGGGCGGGTATGTAGCTCAGCGTGGCGGCTTCGTCTTCACGCAAAAAACAAACTTTTGCCACAACATCTGCAATTTGCGGTTCCAGCCCCATTGTCAGTGTAGCTTCGTGGAGGTCTGTAAGCTGTAGAAAATGTTGCTTTATCTTCAGGAGTTTTAGGTAGTCCTCCACCGTGGTGTGGTAGTCCTGCTGATTGTGACAATCTTTACATAATGCGATCTTGTTTTCAAAGGACTCGGAATTATCCCCCAAACGAGGCAGTTTACTTAAAAGTTCATACTGTTCTTCAGTCGGACTATTCGGAAAAATATGGGCAATCTCATATAACTTATTTGCCTTTCCTTGTTTATTGTGTCGAAGGATTTTTCCACAAAGAGGACAGGAAAAAGAAACCTCTTTTAGGTACAGTTGCTGCTCAGCTTCAGTTGGGGCTTTGCGCTTTTTCAAATAGGGATCAGCCGCAATTGCTTTTGCAATAGCGTCGCTCTTTGCCATATTAAATCACTCTCCCTAATTGGTCAAAATAAAAGACCGCACGGGAACACACCCATACGGTCGCCTTGGTGGCGCAAAGGCCTACCGTAAAGATATTATAGTGCATAACGCTGAAAATTTCAAGATATTGTCACAACTACACGTAAAAAACGGCGAAAACACACCAGTTAGGGATGGGTTAGGGATTTTGCGGTCTTCGGCGTTCTCCCGCACCGAGGTTGCGACTGCCGTTTTACCTCTCTGGCCACAATTGGGATGTGGTTAAGCACACTTCAAAAATTGAACTTATAACGCAGAAAAACCGCCTTTTTAGGCGGTTTTTCTGGGAAAGGTGGTCCGAGTGACAGGATTCGAACCTGCGGCATCCTGCTCCCAAAGCAGGCGCGCTACCAACTGCGCTACACCCGGTTATTAAGTTATTTTATCCGGCTGGGCGTATTCTCCCAAACCAGGCGCGATACCAACTTCGCTATACCCGGATATTCAATTTCTGCCATTATACCACGGCGAGGGAGAAAATCAAAGATTTTTCTGTCTGTGGTCATTTATGTGGTCAAAGGCGATTTTGTGCCGCTTTCTGCAATCGGGGAAAATCCCGCAAACGCAGGCGTCGCAAGGCTTTGCGGCGTTTCGCCTCACCCCATCCCGGATACAACCACGGCACTCCCAAAGCAGGCGCGCTACCAACTGCGCAACACCCCGATATTAAGTTTTTTCAGAGCTTCCGCATGTATTCCCAAATCAAGCGCGATACCAACTTCGCTATACCCGGATACTTTTTCAGTATAGCACAGCTGCGGGTGGAAGGGAAGAGAAAATTTTTGGTTTACATAAATAAGGTCGTCATCGGCGGGCGCTTGCCTGCCGATGACGACCTTATTCAGATCTGTATAAAACACTTAGCTTGCTGCGCTCTCCGACAGCGGGAAGGTGATATCCGCGCGGAAAAGGTCGGCGTCGATGGCCAGGTCGAAGCGGCCGCCCTGCAGCTGCACCAGGCTGCGGGCGATGGACAGCCCCAGTCCGCTGCCCTCTGTGTGCCGCGAGGCATCGCCGCGCACAAAACGCTCCATCAGCTCGTCGGGGGAGATATTCAGCTCGTCCCGCGAGACGTTCTTGAAGCTGATGGTAACGGCCTTCCGGGACAGCGTGGAAACCACGTAGACCCGTGTGCCGGGCAGGGCATATTTGCAGATATTCGATACCAGGTTGTCCATGACGCGGCTCAGCAAACGACTGTCGGCGCGGATGACGGTACCCGGTGCGGGAGGCTGCGTTACCAGCGTCAGCTGGCAGGCGGCCAGCCGCTCCTGATACTCCCCCTGAATCTGGGAGAACAGTACGTTCACGTCCGTGGGCTGCAAATCCACATTCAGGGCGCCGGAGGAGGCCTTGGATGCTTCCACCAGATCCTCGGTGAGTTTTTTCAGCCGGTGGCTCTGCCGGTCCAGCACGGCGATGTACTCCCGGGCCTCTGGGGAGGGGATGTCCTCCTTTTTCAACAGATCCACATAGTTGACGATAGAGGTCAGCGGCGTCTTGATGTCGTGGGACACGTTGGTGATGAGCTCTGTCTTCAGGTGCTCGGCCTTCATCTGCTCCTGCACCGCCTGCTCCAGGCCGGACTGTACATCGTTCAGCTCCTGCCCGTAGCGCTTGAAGTCGCCGATGAGGTACTTCGTGTCGATGGGCGAGGAGAAGTCGCCGTTCGCCAGCTTTTCGCCGCCCTTCTGTAGCGTCCGCAGATTGACGGCTACATACAGCACCGCCAGCAGTTCTGCGAGCTTCAGTGCCAGAAACGGCGCGGCGAGGGTGCCGTAGTAGTCCTGCATGAAGAGGACGGATTCAATAAACACCAGTATCAGCCCCGCCAAAGCTGTCTTCCAGATCAGCGGCAGGCTTTTGGCGATGCGCCACAGCCCCAGAAACAGCGAACGGACAATGCGCCAGAGGAACCGGGCTATCCGCGCGATCAGCGCGCTCCGCAGGACGGTGCCCGCCTTGCACTGGGCGGCAAAGGCGCACAGGAACAGCAGCACCAGCGGCACCAGCGCCGCGCAGAAGAAAACGCGTCCCCACCCGTAATAGAACGCTTCCCAACCAATGAAAAACGTACACAGCAGTACGATCAGCCATACATCCGCGGGGATCTTGTCCAGCCACGTCAGATGGATGCCCTCATGCCTCGCCCAATGGCCGGCAGAGGCCATGAGGAAGCAGAAGAAGAACAGTGCCAGCGCCGCGAACAGCACGGTCAGAATCACCGTCAGGGCGGTATGCTCCACCAGCCACATGTCCAGCAGATAGGAATAAGAGGGCACCTCCTCGGTGCGCAGCAGATCGGCGGCAATGGTGACCATGGCGGTGTTGCCGGTGTTCAGCTGATAGGTGAACGTCTCCTGCGTGGCGTACAGCGGCTTGTCGCCGTCTGTCAGCTCAAAATTTTCAAAGGTACCGACGACCTCCCCATTTCCTCTGACGGTGACGGTCAGGTGACAGTCGGCGGCATCGCGGGAGAACTCCTCCGCAAATATACGGGGCAGGTCGCTGATCACCTGAGCCCGCTCCTCCTCGGTGACATCTCCATTTTCAACGGTACTGTAGTCATAGGTGCCGTCACTGACCAGCACGCCCGCATTGGCCAGCGTGCCGCGCAGGAAGCTGTCGGCGATGTCGATGGATCTGACGCAGTTTCCCTCGTACATCGTCTGGCGCAGGAAGTCGCCGCCGTCCAGAAACACGTCGTAGCTGATAAGGATACCCACGCCCACGCCGCCCAGAACGGTCAGAACGCCGAACACCAGCGTCAGCACGAAGGCGGCGGCCTTCGCCCACGTCTTGTCTAAAAATCCCTTCATGAGATGCCGCCCTCCATCTTATAGCCCTTTCCCCAGACCACCTTGATATATCGCGGCTCTGAGGGGTTGATCTCCAGCTTTTCCCGCAGGTGGCGGATGTGCACGGCGATGGCGCCCGCGGCGTTCAGCGGCACGTCCTCCCACACCCGGCGGTAGATCTCGTTGGGGGAGAACACCGTCCCCGCGTTCCGCATGAGGAACCGCAGGATGTCGTACTCCTTGGGTGTCAGCGCCACTGGGTCGCCGTCTACGGTGACGGTCTTGGCGTTGTCATCCAGGCAGATGCCGCCGATGATGAGCGTGCTGGCCTGCACCTGCCCGCCGCCCAGCTGCAAATACCGCCGCAGCTGTGAGCGTACCCGGGCCAGCAGCTCCACCGGGTTGAAGGGCTTGGTGATATAGTCGTCCGCGCCCACGTTCAGCCCCAGGACCTTGTCGGTGTCCTCGCCCTTGGCGGTCAGCAGGATCACGGGTACGTTGCTGGTCTGCCGCAGCTGGGCCATGGCGGACAGTCCGTCCATGACGGGCATCATGATATCCATCAGAATGAGGTGCACGTCCTCCCGCGCCGCCGCGGCCAGGGCCTCTTTCCCGTTGCAGGCGGACAGCACCCGGTAGCCCTCGGCCTTGAGATAGATCTCCAGCGCGGAGACAATATCCTTTTCATCATCAACGACCAAAATCGTGTACATAGAGGGACCTCCTGTGGGTGTGGTATATCTCTATCATACCCCTATTCCCGCCTTTGCACAAGGTCAATTCTTCACAGCGGTGGAGGGGAGCGACGCCAGGTTTACGCTGTGGTGGATGGGCTTCCACTCCACCTTCATAAACAGTGCCGCCAGCGAGATGGGCAGATACGTCAGCATGAACAGGGGGAACGTGAAGGTGAAGGCGACCTTCTTCCACGCCGGCGCGTGGATGCGCCGCCACTCGCTGGCCACGGTGATGCCGCCCAGCACCAGCAACGTGGCCAGGATGCTGCCCATGCACTCCAGCAGGGAACGCATGGCGAACCACACGCCGTCCCCCTGAAGCAGGCCCAGCACCGACAGCGTCAGGTTGGCCAGCAGGCCCAGGGCCGTCAGGATAAACGCCGGCAGGATGGACATGGACATATCGAAGCAGCTCCAGCTGCCCCGGGCTGTGCCCTTCAGCAGCTCCGCGCCGTAGCGGCGGAACACCTGTATGTAGCCCTTGGCCCAGCGCAGACGCTGGCGGACGGACTGGCGGAAGCTGGTGGGCTGCTCGTCGTAGAGCACCGCGTCTTCGCAGATGGCGATCTTTTCGCCGCGGAGGATGTGGTAGATGGAGAACTCAATGTCCTCCGTCAGCAGATAGAACCGCCAGCCATGGCTCTCGTCCAGTATCCGCTGCGAGAACAGAAAGCCCGTTCCGCCCACGGCGGCGCTGCTGCCCAAACGGTTTCGCGCGCCGTTCAGATAGCGGCTCTCCCGCAGGAACCACAGGGCATACCCGGCGCTGATCCAATTGTCGCCGAAGTTTTTGCTGTTGCGGTAGCTGGTCACGATCTCGTTTCCGGCGGAGAAGCTCTCGTTCATGCGCTCGAGATAGTCCGGCGAGAGGATGTTGTCCGCGTCGAACACGAAATAGCCGTCAAAGCCCTCCGGATAGTCTGCGCCGATGTGCTGCAGCAGAAAATCCAGGGCATAGCCCTTGCCCACGTTCACGTGATTGAAGCGCTCATACACCACCGCCCCATGTTCCCGCGCGATGGCGGCGGTGCTGTCGGTGCAGTTGTCCGCCGCCACGAACACCGTTACCAGGGACATATCGTAGGTCTGCGCGGCCAGTGAGTCCAGCAGCCCGGCAATGACGTTTTCCTCGTTCCGCGCAGCGATGAGCACCGCGTACCGATGGGACGCGGCAGGGCGGGGAAGGGGCCGGCGCTTTTTCAGCAGCACCAGCGGGATATAGAGAAATTGATAGGTGTAGCAGATAAAAAACAGCGCCGAGATCACGGCATTGATGGTCCGCAGCGTGGGTTCCATAGGGGCACTTCCTTTCTTTCCTTTCTGGCTCCATGGTACCGAAATGCCTCTTAAGAAACAAGCAGGGGGAGGATTAAGACTTTATTAAGACGAAAAAGTAAACCTGTAAGCTGCCGCGGGCAGTTTACAGGTTTACCATAATAAATATTATTGTCAACTAATTACAGCAGCAGCCCGGCCAGATGCCCGGATGACCAGGCCCATTGCAGGTTGAAGCCGCCGCAGTCGCCGTCCACGTCCAGCACCTCGCCGCAGGCGTACAGCCCCGGGACGACGCGGCTTTCCAGCGTTTCCGGGTCAAATTCCTCCGTCCGCAGGCCGCCCGCCGTGACCTGTGCCTGGTCAAAGCCGCAGGTGCCGGTGATAGGGAGCGCAAAACGCTTCGTCTGCCGGGCGATACGCTCCAGATCGCTGTCGGTGAGGTCGGCGGCGCGCTGAGTGGTGAACCCGGCGGCTTTGCAGAGCATCTGCCCCAGCCGGGTGTGGCAGGAGCCTACCAGCAGGGTGGAGGCCTCGTGGGTACCCATGGCCTCCCGCCGCAGGCGCAGCCAGTCCAGCACGTCCCGGGGCTCCCAGTCAGGGAAGAAGTCCAGCGCGCAGACCAGCTCCTCGCCGCCGGTGGACACCGTCCGGGAGATGTCGAAGATCGCCGGACCGCTGACGCCGTATTCAGTGAACAGCACCTCGCCGCGGTTCTCCGCCACACGCTCGCCGCCCCGGAGGATGGCGATGCCGCACTCGGCCTTGATGCCCTTCAGCGCCCGGGGATAGGTGGGATCGGTCCTCAGCTGCACCAGGGAGGGATACAGCACGGTGCGGTGGTGCCCCAGCATTTTGGCAAGGCGATAGCCGTCCATGACGCCGCCTACCTTGCTGCCGGCGGCTCCGCCGGCGGCCAGTATGACCTTCCGCGCGGCGAAGACCTCCGTTTCGGTCCTGACGGTGAAGCCCTCCGCTATTCGCTTTACGGCGGTGACCGCCTGCCCGGTGCAGACCCGGATGCCGGGGCGCTCCAGCGCGTAGCGCAGCACGTCCAGCACACTGCCGGCCATGTTGCTCATGGGGTAGACGCGGCCGCTGTCCTCACTGACCGTCAGCAGCCCAAGAGAGGCAAAATATTGCAGCGTGGCGCCCACATCGAAGGTACGCAGCGCGTGGGCGCAGAAGCCGCTGTCCTCTCCGTGATAGCGGGCGGGAGAGAGGTTGTAGTTGGTCAGATTGCACCGGCCGTTGCCGGTGGCCAGCAGCTTGCGCCCCACCCGGCTCTGCCGTTCCAGCAGGACGACGCTGCGGCCGTTTTCCGCGGCGGTCAGCGCGGCGATCATGCCGCTGGCGCCGCCGCCGATAACGATAACATCCGTCATTTTGCGCCCTCCAGCCTCCGGCGGGTCAGATAGCCCTCCAGCATCAGCGCGGCGGCCACCGCATCCACGGTCTTCTTTCGCTTCTTGGCGTTTTGCCCGTTCTGAAACAGGATGTTGTGGGCGTCGATGGTGGTGCGGCGCTCGTCCCAGAGGATGACCTCCAGCCCGGTCGCCTGCCGCAGCAGCGCGCCGAAGGCGGCGCATTTCTCGGCCCGGGGCCCCTCGGTGCCGTCCATGTTCCGGGGGTAGCCCAGCACCAGCAGCTGTACGCCGTGCTCGGCGATGAGCCGCTGTATACCGGAGAGCACCTCCTCCTGTCGGCGGGAGTGGAGGGTGTCGGAGTAGCCCGCCAGCGTCTCGGTATAGTCGGAAATGGCGATGCCGGTGTGGGCGTCGCCGTAGTCGATGGCCATGATCTTCATGGGGATGTACCTCACTTTTCGCGGCGTGCGCCGCCGCGTTTTTTCACGTTGGCTCTATCATACACAAAATGGCGGCGGGAAGCAACAGAAAATGGGACGAAACCGTGAAAAATACGGGATTTTTCTGCAAAAAACGGTTGACCGGCGGGGGAAAGTGTGGTATAGTGGGCATTACCTGTGAGTGGGTGCTTTCTTTTTGCGCGCTTTTTCGCTTCGGAGGCGCAGGCGGAGATCATCCGGCAGGGAGGCAAAAGGGCGTTCCGGAACGGAAGCCTAATCTAATAAGGAGGTGCCGTTAATGCGCGTGAAGATCACTTTGAGATGCAACGAGTGCAAGCAGAGAAACTACAACACGATGAAGAACAAGAAGAATACCCCTGACAAGCTTGAGCTGAACAAGTATTGCCCCTTCTGCAGAAAGCACACCGTCCATAGCGAGACGAAGTAACCGGAAGGAGATATTGACATGGCTGAAGAGAAGAAGGTCAGTAAGGATCGCGGCAAGTGGTTCCGCGAGATGAGAAGCGAACTGAAGAAGGTCGTTTGGCCTGATGGCAAGACTACCGCCAAGAACACCGGCACCGTCCTGCTGTGCTCCCTGATCGTGGGCGCGGCGATCTGGATCTTTGATGCCGTGGCTGTGCTGGCGGTGGATACCCTCATCGGTCTGTTCTAAGGTACAGGACATGGCTGATAACGCAAAGTGGTATGTGGCACATACCTATTCCGGCTATGAAAACGCGGTAAAGGCCGCCATCGAAAAATCCGTGGTGAACCGCGGGATGGAGGACATGGTCCTCAAGACCGAGATCCCGATGGAGACGGTCACCGAGGTCACCGAGACCGGCGTGATGAAGGAAGTGCAGCGGAAGGTATTTCCCGGCTATGTCCTCATCAAGATGGTCATGACGGACGATACTTGGCACCTGATCCGCAACATCCGCGGCGTCACTGGCTTCGTGGGCGAGGCCGACAAGGCTATCCCCCTGACCGAGGACGAGGTGGCGGCGCTGGGCATGGAGAAGCGCGAGATCGTCGTGCTCTACCATGTGGGCGACACGGTGCGTATCACCGAGGGCCCGCTGTCCAGCTTCACCGGTACCGTGGAGGAGATCGAGCCGGAGAAGAACCGGGTGCGCGTGGTCGTATCCATGTTCGGACGCGAGACCCCCGTTGATCTCGAACTGGACCAGGTCGAGGTCAGCAGTAACTGAGCGCAGAACGTCTGCGCGGAAGTCCGGCGCAGGTGTGCCGGCAAAGTGGGAGAGACGCTGCGCGTCTCGCCAAAAGCGGCAAGTATCCCCGCCGCTACCACATTTTATTGAAGGAGGTGCCTACAAATGGCACAGAAAGTAGTTGGATACGTCAAACTGCAGATCCCCGCGGGCAAAGCAACTCCCGCACCCCCCGTTGGCCCGGCCCTGGGTCAGCACGGCATCAACATCGCTGCCTTTACCAAGGAATTCAACGAGCGCACCAAGAATGACATGGGCCTGATCATCCCCGTGGTCATCACCGTGTATGCCGACCGTTCCTTTAGCTTTATCACCAAGACCCCTCCCGCGGCTGTCCTCATCAAGAAGGAGTGCAACATTGAGTCCGGTTCCGGCGTTCCCAACAAGGAGAAGGTCGCCACCATTTCCAAGGCCTCCATTCAGAAGATCGCCGAGCTGAAGATGCGCGACCTGAACGCCGCGTCTCTGGAAGCTGCCATGAGCATGATCGCCGGTACCGCCCGTTCCATGGGCGTCGTGGTCGGCGAGTAAGGAGGGTGTAAGAAATGTTTAGAGGTAAGAAATATCAAGAGAGCGCCAAGCAGATCGACAAGGCTACGCTGTATGATCCCAAGGAGGGTCTGGAGCTGATCTGCAAGACCGCTTCCGCCAAGTTCGACGAGACCGTGGAGCTGCACGTCAAGCTGGGCGTGGACTCCCGTCACGCTGACCAGCAGGTCCGCGGCGCCATCGTGCTGCCCAACGGCATCGGCAAGTCCGTCCGCGTCCTGGTGTTCGCCAAGGGCGACAAGGCCGAGGCTGCCAAGGCCGCCGGCGCCGACTACGTGGGCGAGATGGACCTGGTGGAGAAGATCCAGAAGGAAAACTGGTTCGACTTCGACGTGGTCGTCGCCACCCCCGACATGATGGGTGTTGTGGGTCGTCTGGGTAAGGTCCTGGGCCCCAAGGGTCTGATGCCCTCTCCCAAGTCCGGCACCGTGACTCCCGACGCCGCCAAGGCCGTTCAGGAGGCGAAGGCCGGTAAGGTCGAGTATCGTCTGGACAAGACCAACATCATCCACTGCCCCATCGGCAAGGTGTCCTTCGGCGCTGACAAGCTGTTTGAGAACTATTCCGCCCTCATCGGCGCCATCATCAAGGCCAAGCCCGCCGCTGCCAAGGGCCAGTATATCAAGTCCTGCGTGGCCGCTTCCACCATGGGTCCCGGCGTGAAGATGAACGCCAACAAGCAGCTGTAATTTTGTGAGGGCACCGCGATACCGACTCCACCGCACAGCTCACCGGCAGATTTCCCGCCGGCCTGCGTTGAAGCCTCTTGAAATACACAAAGTATTCCTGCGAGGCTTCGCCTTGCCCAGCGAAAAATCTGCGCGGAGATCTGAACGGCGGCTCGGTATCTTGGTACCCGGGGCGCTTTCAGGAAGTGTCCTGAAAATGCCGGAAAATTGTTATCTTTGGCTTGACAAGCTGTGAAGCCTTGGATATAATATTGGTTGCGTTCCAAAGACAGCAGGTGGCGAAAGCCGTAAGCCCTGCCGAGGATGGCAAGTCATTTTGATTGCTTTTACCGTCCTCATGTCCTTTGGCATGAGGACGGTTTCCTTTTTTGAACGCACCGACAATTCTAACGGAGGTGAAATCAAAGAATGCCCAACGCAAAGGTTCTGTCTGAAAAGCAGGCGATCGTGGCGGCGCTGACCGAAAAGCTGCAGAATTCCGCAGCCGGTGTCATCGTTGATTACAAGGGCATCACCGTGGCAGAGGATACCGAGCTGCGCGCGGAGTGCCGTAAGAACAACATTGAGTACGCTGTCATCAAGAACACCCTGCTGCGTTTCGCTTTCAACAACTGCGGTCTGAACGAACTGGACGATCAGCTCAACGGTACCACTTCTCTGGCTATCTGTGTTGACGATCCCGTCGCCCCGGCCCGTGTGATGGCGGACTACGCAAAGAAGCTGAAGGACAAGTTCGAGATCAAGGGCGGTTTCATGGAGGGCAAGGTCGTCTCCATGGAGACCGTGAACGCGCTGGCGTCCATTCCCGCCCTGCCCGTGCTGCAGGCGCAGGTCCTGGGCACCATGCTGGCCCCTATTTCCGGTCTGGCTTGCGTGCTGAAGCAGATCGCCGAGAAGAACGGCGCTGCCGCCGAGTAATTCGGCCCCCTTTCCATCGCAGGCACAGGGCCTGCACAACATCAATTTAAATCTTACAAATAGGAGGCTATCACAATGTCTGAGAAGATTACTGCTATGATCGAAGAGATCAAGGGTTTGACCGTTCTGGAGCTGTCCGAGCTGGTGCACGCTCTGGAGGAGGAGTTCGGCGTTTCCGCCGCCGCTATGGCTGCTCCCGCTGCCGGCGCTGCTGCTCCCGCCGCTGAGGAGAAGACCGAGTTCGACGTGGTCCTGGCTGGCTTCGACGCTGCCCAGAAGATCAAGGTCATCAAGGTCGTCCGCGAGATCACCGGTCTGGGCCTGGCCGAGGCCAAGGCTGCCGTCGAGGGCGTGCCCCACACCCTGAAGGAAGGCCTGTCCAAGGACGATGCCGAGGCTATGAAGAAGCAGGTCGAAGAGGCCGGCGGCAAGGTCGAGCTGAAGTAAGTTCTTTTGCAAGCAAAAAACAGCCACCCGATAGGGTGGCTGTTTTTTCGCGGCCGGAACAGCCAGCTTTTCCCGCTTTACAAAGCCCCGCGGCGAAAGCCGCGGGGCCTTTTGTCATGCCTGCCAATCCTTCACCTGCTTACGCAGCCAGTCGCACCAGGCGTCCATACCCTCGCCGGTCTTGGCCGATACCGGGAAGATCTCCAGTTTCGGATTGCGCCGGTGAGCGTATTCGATCACCTTCTCCATGTCGAAGTCGAAATAGGGCAGCACATCGGTTTTATTGATGAGCAGCACATCGCACACGGTGAAGATCAGGGGGTACTTCAGGGGCTTGTCATGCCCTTCCGGTACGGAGAGGATCATGGCGTTCTTCACCGCGCCGGTGTCGAACTCCGCAGGACACACCAGATTCCCCACATTTTCCAGCACCACCAGGTCCAGATCGTCCGTGCCGATCTCCCGCAGGCCCTGTTCCGTCATACCCGCGTCCAGGTGGCACATCCCACCGGTGTGCAGCTGGATAGACCGTACCCCGGCGCCGGCAATAGCGGCGGCATCCACGTCCGAGTCGATGTCCGCCTCCATCACGCCCATCCGCAGCTCGTCCTTCAGCGCCTCGATGGTCCGCAGCAGCGTTGTGGTCTTGCCGCTGCCGGGGGAGGACATCAGGTTCAGCAGGAACGTTCCCTTTTGCTTCAGCGCCTCCCGTACCCGTGCCGCCTCCCGGTCGTTGTCGGCAAACACGCTCTCTTTTACTTCGATGATCTTATAGGTATCCATACTACGCACCCTCTATCTCTTTAATGCTGATCTCACTGCCCCGCAGCAGCCAGGTATCCCCGCTGCCGCAGTGGGGGCAGACCCGCCCGTGGGCCACAGTGGGGTAGTCCGCACCGCAGTCGCCGCAGTGTGTCACGGCGGGCAGCGTGTCGATGTGCAGCTGCGCGCCCCGCAGCAGGTCGGATCTCTGCACGGCCCAGTCCCAGCAGCTGACAAGCTCCCTTGGGATGGCGCCGCACACCTCGCCCAGCTCCAGCGTTACGCCCACCACGCGGGTCAGGTCATTCTCCGCGCCCACGCGCTCCACGGTCTTGATCACGTGGAAAACAATGCCCAGCTCGTGCATATCACTTGGCCGCTTTCTTGGCCCTGCGCTCCGCCTTCTTGATCTTGATGTTCCGCTTGATCATGTAGGGCAGAATGGCCTTCATCTTGTCCTCACAGGCGTACATGGTGCTGCACTCCGGGCGCTCCCGGTGCAGGTGGATGGCGTCAAAGGCGCACTTGGTGGTGCACACACCGCAGCCGATGCACTTGTTGGGGTCCACGATGCTGGCGCCGCAGCCCAGGCATCGGGCTGTCTCCGCCTTCACCTGCTCGGCGGTGAAGGCCACGCGCTCGTCCCGGAAGGTCTTACGCAGGGCGTCGTTGTAGCCGATGCGCTGGCGCGGCGTGTTGTCGTAGCTGTCCACGGCGATCAGCGCGTTTTTCTTGTCCAGCTCGATGAACTGCCGGCGGTCGCGGCCGATGGTCAGCGCGGCGCCCTGCACATAGCGGTGCAGGCTGATCGCGCCCTGCTTGCCGGCGGCAATGGCATCGATGGCGAACTTCTGGCCGGTATAGGCGTCGCCGCCCACGAAGATGTCCGGTTCAGCCGTCTGATAGGTGACGGGATCGGCCTTGGCGGTACCGTTGGGGTTGAATTCCACCTGGGTGCCCGCGAGAAGCGTCTTCCATTCCGCCTTCTGGCCGATGCAGTACAGCACCGTGCCGCAGGGGGCCATCTGCACGGTGTTCTCATCGTACACCGGCGCGAAGCGCCCGCTTTCGTCCTTAACGCTCAGGCACTTGACAAAGGCGATGTTGGCGGCCTTGCCGTTCTCGGTCTGGACCTCCTTGGGACCCCATCCGGCGTAAATGGCGATACCCTCGCGCTCGCACTCGCTTCGGTCCTCCTCGCCCATAGGCATCTCCTCATAGCCCTCCAGGCAGTACAGGCTCACGCTCTCCGCGCCGCAGCGCACGGCGGTGCGGGCTACGTCGGCCGCGATGTTGCCGCCGCCGATGACCACCACCCGGCCCTTCAGCGCCTTTTCGTCCCGCAGATGCACGCCGCGGATGAAGTCGATACCGGAGATCACGTTTTCCGCGTCACCGCCGGGAACGGCCAGGGTGCCGCCGTGCTGCAATCCGACGGCTACATAGAAGCCCTTGTAGCCCTCCTCACGGAGCTGGGCAATGGTGATGTCCTTACCCACCTCCACGCCGCAGCGGAACTCCACGCCCAGCGCGCGCAGCACGTCGATCTCCGCCTCCACCACGTCCTTTTCCAACCGGAAAGAGGGGATAGCGTTCATCAGCATACCGCCGGGACGGCTCTCCTTTTCAAACACAGTGGGGCGATAGCCCTTTTCCGCCAGATAGTAGGCGCAGCTCATGCCGGCGGGGCCTCCACCGATGATGGCGATCTTTTCGCTGAATTCGCCGTCCACCTTGGGAATGACCTTCTCCGGGATGAAGCGCGTCTCCGCGTCCAGATCCTGCTGGGCGATAAAGCGCTTTACCTCGTCGATGGCCACGGCCTCGTCCACGGTGCCGCGGGTGCAGGCATCCTCGCACCGGCGGTTGCAGATGCGGCCGCACACGGCGGGGAAGGGGTTTTCTCGCTTGATGAGCTGCAAAGCCTCTCGGTACTTGCCCTGTGCCGCCAGCTTCAGATAGCCCTGCACGGCGATGTGGGCGGGGCAAGCGGTCTTGCAGGGTGCGGTGCCGGTGTCGTAGCAGTTGATGCGGTTGCGGTCCCGATAGTCGATGCTCCACTTCTCCGGGCCCCACTTCACCTCGTCGGGCAGCTCGGCCCGGGGATACTCGATATAGCCATCCTTGGTGCAGAGCTTTTGACCCAGCTTCACCGCGCCGGCAGGACAGTTCTCTACACAGCGGCCGCAGGCCACGCACTTCTCCGTCTCCACCGCGGCCACATAGGCGCTGCGGGACATATTGGGCGTGTTGAACATCTGGCTGGTCCGCAGGGCGTTGCACACGTTGACGTTGCAGTTGCAGATACCAAAGATCTTCTGCTCGCCGTCGATGTTGGTGATCTGGTGGACGAAGCCGTTGTCCTCCGCCTGCTTGAATATGGCCATCGCCTCGTCATAGGTGATGTACTCGCCCCGCTGTGTCTCCACCACATAGTCAGCCATGTCGCCCACGGCGATGCACCAGTTCTCCACATCGTCGCCGCAGCCCTCGCCCAGCTTGTCGCGGCTGGCGCGGCAGGAGCACATACTCTTGGCGTACTTGCCTTCATACTTGTGCAGCCAGTAGGAGATCTTCTCCAGCCCGATGGCCTCCTGCTCCGTCTCGATGGCCTTCTCCACCGGGATCACGTGCATACCGATGCCCGCGCCTCCGGGGGGCACCATCGGCGTGATCTTCTCCAGGGGCAGCATGGTCATGCGCTCAAAGAACGCCGCCACCTCCGGGTGCCCGTCGATCTGGCTCCGCCGCATATTCAAAAACTCGGCGCTGCCGGGCACGAACAGGGGCAGGATGTACCGCTTCTCGTGGTTCGGGTTTTTGCCGTCCAGGTTCTCCCAGTTGTACTCAATGAGACCCAGCCAGGCCATCTCGTCCAGCAGCTTCTGCAGGGGCTCGCGTTCCATCTTCGTCAGCTTCATCAGCTGCTCGATGGTCTTGGGCTTGCGGACGCCCATTTTCAGTGCCACGTCCGCCATCTCATCGGTCACCAGCGCATCCAGCCCCCAGTATTCGGGGTCGTCAGCGGTGGCCTTCAGGCCAATGCGGTTGGTGATCATGCTGCCCAGCTTCAGGATCTTCTCCCGGGGCGGCCGGTCGGGACAGGGGATCTTGAACGAGAGCTTTTCCTCGTCCAGGGGGAAGCTGGTAGGCTTGCTGCCGTTGATGTCGCGCATCGTCTCTCTCCTCCGTTATCTGCTGCTCTGACCAGAGATATTTTTCTCTCATAGGGGAGCAGCGTTGTGATTTTAAGCTCTATTATACCTATAATACCAACTTTTCTGCCAATATCCTATTGACTTTTCCGCCAAAGGTGTGATAACTTTTTATATGGTCCTGGTCGGACCAGAAAAGAAAGCAAAGGAGCATGAGCTATGGCCTTTCGTGAGATCGTCGCCCCCACCGTCAAGGAGCTGTTCATCCAGCAGCTGGAGGGCATGATCCTCTCCGGCGAGCTGCGCCCGGGGGATCGGCTGCCCACTGAGCGTGAGCTGGCGGATGAAATGAAGATCAGCAAGACCGTGGTCCATGAGGGATTGCGGGAGCTGCATCGTCTCGGCTTTCTGGACATCGCCTCCCGCCGCGGCGTCACCGTGGCAGACTACGCCCAGACCGGCAGCCTGGAAACGCTGCGGGCCATCATGGATTTCCATGGCGGTCTCCCGGATGCCAAAACGGCGGGCAGTATCCTTCAGCTGCGCTATTATCTGGAGGGCCCCGCCATGGAGGAGCTGGCTGCGCGGCACACACCGGCAGACATGGCAGCGCTGCAGGCCTTACAGCGCCAGGCGGAGCAGGCGGCGCAGGAGGGGACGGATGCGCTGGCCGAGGCCCTGTTCCGCTACCACCGGGGCATCACCTTTCTCAGCGGCAACACCATCACACCGCTGCTGTTCAACGCCTTTACCCGGGTGAACCTGGAGTTCTGGAAGGAGTATATCCAGCTTACCGGCATCGACCGCTGTCTGGAACGGCTGGCCCAATTCACCGCCCATATCGAGGCGGGGGAGGGACAGGCCGCCTCGTCCCTGCTGCGGCAGGGCCTGGAGCAGTTCATCACCCAGGTGCGGTAGCTTCCGTCAGCTCTTCGGAGTAGACACCCCCGGTCGAAGGCCCCGCAGCGCAAAAACACCCGGCCGTCAGGCCGGGTGTTTTTACTATGCTTATCGACGCTTGCCGCCGCCGAAACCGCCGCCGCCAAAGCCTCCGCCTCGGGAGCTTCCCCCGCGGGAACCGCCGCCGAAGCCGCCGCCGCTGAACCCGCTGCCGCCGCTGGGACGACTGGGCCGGCTGGGCCGGGGCGCGCTGGGTCTCGGACCGCCGCCGGGCCGGTTATTGGGCCGGGGCGGTCGCGGTGCGCCGGGCCTCGGGCCGCCGCCCATGGGAGGCCGGGGACCACCGCCGTAGGGCGGTCGCGGTCCTCCGCCGTGGGGCGGACGTGGGGGTCGGGGTGCTCTGGGAGGCCGGGGCGGCGCGTAGCGTCTGCCCCAGAAAATGGGATAGTACACCGGACGCACCACATTCACCGGTGCGCCCACGATATACCGCCGGCGATAGCGGCTGTACCGCATAGCATCCAGCACCATCCACACCACGAAGATACCGACGATCAGCACCACCACGCTGCCGATGGACGTGCCGCCGCTGCTGGCCGCCGGTGCCGCCGGGGCGTACCAGCCGCTGTCATTGCTGTCGCCGCCGTCCAGCTTCGCCTGGGCGTAGAACACGTCCGCCTGCCGGAAGAAGGCTGTCACGGCACTGTCGAAGTCGCCGCTGTAATAGGTGGTCTCAATGGCCTGCCGCAGCTGATTTTGCTGGGTGTCGGTCATGGTGTAGCCCACATTGTCGCCGCAGTAGACCTGCCAGTCGCCGTCCTTCACCAGCAGCAGTATCATGTCGTTGCGTCCCAGCCCCCACTTCTCGCCCAGGTTGGCGGCGTAATCCTCCGCGTCCCAGCCGGTCAGATGGTCGATGCTGGCCACCGCCGTAATGGCGTAATACTTGCTGTTCCAGCTGTCGTTGTAGTCCCGGATCAGCTGCTCCGTCTGTCCGTTCAGCAGACCGGCCTCGTCACAGATCCAGTCCTGGTACTGCACGTCCAGCAGCTCCGTGGGCTTCTTGGCGATAAAGCCGTCCTTGCGGCTCTGCCCGATGAACACCGCGCCGGCGATGGCCAGCGCCAGTACCACCAGTGCCACGCCGCGTTTTTTGAAAAATTCCATGTAGTTTCCTCCTTTGGAGGGAGATGTTTGTCAGAGGTCTTCTTGCATTGGAGGAGCGCCGCAGGGTAGGGGCGGGCAGAGTCGTCCGCCCCTACGAATGGCAGCGCTTCGCGCTGAGGGACGTCGGGGACGCCGTCCCCTACGAACAGGCTGTGGTTATCCCCGCAGCTCCATCAGCTTCTGCTTCAGCTCACCCTCGATCTTACCCAGCTCGACTTCGGCCTCCTTGCGCTTGGCCGCGCCCTCCTTCTGGATGTTCAGCACCTCGTCCAGGGTGGAGATCAGCTGCTGGTTGGTGTGCTGCAGCGTCTCGATGTCGATGATGGAGCGCTCGGCCTCCTTCGCGGTGGCGATGGTGCCCATCTTCAGCGTATCAGCATTCTTCTTCAGCAGATCGTTGGTCATCTCGGTGACGGCATTCTGCGCGGCGGTAGCCTGACGGCTGTGCTCCATGCCCAGCGCCAGCACCATCTGGCTCTTCCACAGGGGGATGGTGTTCACCAGGGAGGACTGGATCTTCTCGATCATCAGTGTGTCGTTGTTCTGCAAAAGCCGGGTCTGGGGGCCCATCTGCACGGATACCATGCGGGTCAGCTCCAGATCGTGCAGCTTCTTCTCAAAGCGGTTGCACAGGTTCACCAGGTCGTTGTAGGCCTGGGCGTCCTCGGCCAGACCCGTCTGCTCCGCCTTCTTCCGCAGCGCCTCCAGCTCCGTGGAGCGCACCTCGGTCAGGCGCTTCTTGCCGGCCAGGATGTACATGGTCAGCTCCTTGTAGTACTTCAGGTTCAGCTCATACATCTGGTCGAACATGGCCACGTCCTTCAGCAGCGTGATCTGATGGTTCTCCAGATTTTGGGCGATCTTGTCCACATTGGCCTCGACCTTGCTGTACTGGGCCTTCATGGTCTCCAGCTTGTTGCTGGCCTTCTTGAACAGGCCGAACAGCCCCTTCTTCTCGTCCTCCTCACCAAAGCCCTTCAGTTCCACCACCAGGCGGCTCAGATCCTCGCCGATCTCGCCCATGTCCTTGCTGCGGACGTTGTTCAGCGCGTTCTCAGAGAAGGACGCCACACTCTTCTGTGCCGCGGCGCCGTACTGCAGCACCTGGTTGGTGTCGCGGATGTCGATCTTGTGGGAGAAGGCCTCCACCGCCTGCTTTTCCTCCTCGGTCAGCAGCTTGTCGTCCATCTCCACCGGCTCGATCTTCTTTTCCTCCTCCTTGGGGACCTCCGGGGCCTCCGGCGTCAGCGTCAGGGAGGGCACCTCCACTGCGGCGGCAGCGGCGGTATCGTCAGGGGTCAGGGTCAGCTCGGGCATCATGTTATCGGTCATGGCGGTTGTTTCCTTTCTGTTATATTCTCACAAAATTATACACATTGTTCTCACAGCTCCAGCGTAATGCCGTTCCCGGCGTCCACGCTGTCCTCCGCCCGGGGCGGCTGTGTCTGCGCGTCCCCGGCATTGCGGATATCCAACTCCGGCTGGGGGTCGGCCACCGGGTTTTCCTGGGCCGCCTGGTGCACGGCGTCGCCGCCGGTCAGACCCTCCCGTGCCATCATGTTGTCCAGTACCGTGATGTCCGTGGATATATCCATGGCCTGGTCGCCGAACAGACTGTCCAGCTGCTTTTCGAACGCCAGCACGATGGTGGCCATCATGCCCTCTACCTTCTCCATGGTGCCGGTGATGTTCTGGCCGGACACGCCCTGACGGCTCAGCTCGTCGTAGCTGCGGAGCAGCTTCAGCGTGGTGGGCAGGTAGTAGGACATGAATTTCCGGATCTGCGGCAGCTTCTCCGGGTGCGCCTTCACATAGTCGAATATCTTGCCGCTGACCTCCTCCAGCCGGTCGATCTGGCCGGAGATAGTCTCATCCTGTATGCGGGCGTTCAGCGCCCGCATGGCCTTGATGGCCGCGTCGCCCTCGGCGATGGCCTTGTCCAGGTCCACATTGCCGGTGCTCACCGGCTCCTCCGGTACCTCCACGGTCTCGGTCACATCCCGGCAGAACATCCGGGCGATCAGTGCCACAACGGCGGAAGCCGCCGCCGCCAGCAGGAAGTGCCCCACCTGATACAGCGGAAACAGCAGTGCGTACAGCACCCACGTTACCGCCGCGGCGTAGATGGGTGCGGCTGATTTATGGACGATGGTCTCTGTTTTCAATCCTGTCGCCTCCAGTCCTTGTTTGTGACTATATATTATATAGCATTTCTGTTTTCCGGTCAATGTTTGAAAGGAAAAAAGGGCGCCCGCGGGCGCCCTTTTTCACTTGTTGTTCAGCTTGCCCAGATACCGGTAAATGCTGGCCTCGCTGCTGTGCAGCGTCTGCGCCACATGACTCACGGATCCCTTCAGCAGGAACACGCCCTTGCGGTTCAGAATGTCCATGATCTCCATCTTCTCGTCCTGGGTCAGCCGGTCCACCTCCACCGGATAGTTGGCCACCACCTGGGATACGATGCTGGCGGTGGCGCCGGCAATGGACGTGGGATAGCCGCTGCGTACCGGTGTCTCCACCGGGTCGTTGCCGTCGGCGATGAGCCGCGTGCCGCTGGGTACGCCCCGCTTCACGCCGCCGCCGCACAGCTCCATGACCCTGCGGCTCAGTTCCTCATACCGGCTGGCATCGAAGTTGATGCACAGCAGGCCGGACAGCTCCCCGTGCCGTCCCTTGATGAACATGGAGTTGGAGCACATGGTCTTGCCCGTGGCGGACACGGACTCAAAGTTCAGCACATAGTTCTGCGTCTCGTACAGGTTCCCAGCCACGAACTCCAGCATTTTGTTGCTGAGAGGGGAGCCGATGTGCCGTCCGGTCAGCTCTCCGTTGGCGATGGCGATGATCCGGTTGGAGTCGTCCTCCAGCTCGTGCAGGGCGATCTCATAGTCAGGGCCCAGCACGTGGCCCAGAAAGTCTACGATCAGTGTGTATTGCCGTATCAGCTCCACTTCCATGGCAGGCAGTCTCCTTTTCTGTTTTATGCGGTGGGGAGGGTGCTCACGCCTCCGGCTGCGCTGCCTGGGCGGCGATCCTCGCCTTCTCCTCGTCCTCCAGCACCCGGTAGGCCACCTTGCCCACCAGGGTCTTGGGCAGCTCGTCCCGGAACTCGATGTCGTAGGGCATGGCGTACTTGGCCACGTGCTTGCGGCAGTAGCTCAGCAGCTCCTGCTTGGTGGCCTCGCTGGCGGGCACGCCGGGCTTGAGCATCACGAAGGCCTTGACCTTCTGCATCTTATAGGGATCGGGCACGCCGATGATGCAGCTCATCTGCACGTCCTCATGGGCGTCCAGAATGTTCTCCAGCTGGCCGGGATAGACGTTGTAACCGGAGGTGATGATCATCCGCTTGGCGCGGCCCTTGAAGTAGATGAAGCCCTGGTCGTCCATGGTGCCCAGGTCGCCGGTGTACACCCAGGTCAGGCCATCGTCGTGCGTCCGCAGGGTGCGGGCCGTCTCCTCGGGGTTGTTCATGTACTCCTTCATGACGGTGGGGCCCGCCAGCAGGATCTCGCCCTCGGTGCCGTAGGGCACCTCCTTGTCGGTGTCCGGCTCCACGATCTTGATATAGGTGTCGGGGAAGGGCAGGCCGATGGAGCCCTCCTTGTAGATGTTGGTGGGCGTCAGGCAGCAGGCCGTCACCGTCTCGGTGGTGCCGTAGCCCTCGCGGACCTGTATGACCGCGTGGTGGTCGTACAGGAACTTGTCAAACTTCTTCTTCAGCTCGATAGACAGGCTGTCGCCGCCGGAGAACACGCCCTTCAGACTGCTCAGGTCCGCGCCGTCCATGCTGGGCAGGCGCAGCAGCGCCTCATACAGCGTGGGCACGCCGGCGATAAAGTTGCACTTGTACTTCACGATCTGCTTGGCATAGCTCTTGGCGGTGAACCGTGGGATGAGGATGCACCGTCCGCCCTGGCTCAGCATGGAGTGCACGCACACGCCCAGACCGAAGCCGTGGAACAGGGGCATGGCCGCCAGCATCCGGTCGCCGGGCCGGAACATGGGGTTGGTGGCGATGATCTGCTGGCCCAGTGCGTTGAAGTTGCCGTTGGTCAGCACGATGCCCTTTGTGGTGCCGGTGGTGCCGCCGGAGTACAGAATGACCGCGGGATCGTTGTAGCCTCGCTCCACCCGGTAGTTCTTGTAGAAGCAGTACCGGGACATATCCATAAATTCCTTCCACCGGATGACCGGCGCATCCTCGGGGATCTTCTGGATCTTCCGCCCCTCGGTGAGCATATAGCCCGCCCGGATGGTGCGGCTCAGCGCGTCCTTTACGGAGGCGATGATGATGTTGATGATGCCGGTGTTCTGCCGGATGTGCTCGAACTTGTCGTAGAACTGATCCAGGGTGATGGCCGTGGTGGACTCGGAGGCGTTCAGATAGAACTCGATCTCCTTCTCCGCCGACAGGGGGTGGATCATGTTGGCGATGCCGCCCACCAGGTTCACCGCGTAGAACATATAGATGGCCTGGGGGCAGTTGGGCATGGCGATGGTCACCTTGTCGCCGGGCCGCACGCCCAGGGTCTTCAGGCTCTTGGCGCACTTCTCGATCTCCTGCACCATCTTTTTATAGGTGGTGGACTTGCCCATGAAATCAAAGGCGATGTTGTTGGGATACAGCTCGGCCATGCGCTCCACGGCCTCGAACATACTGCCCTGGAAATAATCCAGGTGCATGGGCACATCGCCCATATAGTCCTTCCACGGGGTCTTTACTTCACTCATATTGTACCTCCTCGCTCATGGGCTTTTCCAGCTCCTCCGGGTGTGTCAGCAGATACTCCAGCAGCCGCACAGACTTGGAGTAGTAATAGCCGTCCGCCAACCGCTCGTCAATGGTCAGTCCCAGCTCCAGCGTCTCCCGCATGGTCACGGTGCCGTCCTCGTTGATAAACGGGGACTTCTTTTTCTCGCCGATGATGCAGAACAGCGAGCAGGTGCCCCAGTTGGTCAGGTGGTGGTATCCGCACTTCAGCTTGATGGACCCCAGGTTCGAGATGACCACAGAGCTGTAATAGGGGTCGGTGGCGATGAGGTCGGACGGCACCCAGCCGTGGCGATCCAGAAACATCAGGAACCGCACGATGGCCTTTCCCATCCACCGGGGCATCTTATTGAACATATCCATGCCCGCGGTGGAGGCATCCACCTTCTCGCTGCGGCACTCCGTCACCTGCCGGCGGATGTAGTCATGTACCTCCGTCACCGTGTCCGTCTCCTTTCCGTGCAGGAAGGCCAGCGCCTCCGCGCCCTTGTCGGAAAACTGCTTCTTCACCACGAACGCGGCGGACACCTCGTTCCGCTGATAGAAATTGCTGTTCACAATAAAGCGGTTCAGCTTCGGCCGCAGGGTGATGGTCTTCTCCAGCGCCGCCACCACGATGTGGAACATGGTGTAGGGAAAGTCCTTCTCCTCCTCGTTCTTCCTGGCCAGATACGCGTTCATGGCGGTCAGGTCCACCTTCACGGAGATATACGCCTCATTATCGCACCGGTTTGGGTAGATGATGCCGGTGATGAAGTGCAGGGAATCCAGCTCCCGCAGCAGCCGGCCGTCCTTCCGGTCTCCCCGCCGTCTCTTATAGGTCTCCATATGTTTCTCCTATGCAACTAATATAAATGCGAAAGTTTTACAAGCATATCTAATATGCCATATTATGTTGACAACATAAATCAACATCTTCTACCCGCACATTATACCAGCCTCCCCCCGAAAATGCTACCCCCATTTTCACACTTTACGCAATTCATACAAAAATGTTAGGCGCTAAAAAGGACCGGCGAGAGCCGGTCCTTTTTTCACTCACAGATTTTTCACCCGCAGGGCCCGTATGGCGTTCAGCACCGCCAGCACCATCACGCCCACGTCGGCGAAGATGGCCGCCCACATATTGGCCGCGCCGATGGCCACCAGCACCAGGCAGGCGAACTTCACCGCCAGCGCGAACACGATGTTCTGATACACGATGCCGATGCACTTCCGGGAGATGTGGATGGCTTTGGCGATCTGCATGGGCTCGTCGTCCATCAGCACCACGTCCGCCGCCTCGATGGCCGCATCGCTGCCCATGGCGCCCATGGCGATGCCGATATCCGCCCGGCTCAGCACCGGCGCGTCGTTGATGCCGTCGCCCACGAAGGCCAGCTTGGCCTTCCCGCGCTGGTCGCCCAGCAGCTGCTCCACCTGCGCCACCTTGTCCCCGGGCAGCAGCTCGCTGTGTACCTCGTCCACGCCCAGCTCCGCCGCCACCGCGTCCGCCACCTTCTTGGCGTCGCCGGTAAGCATGACGGTCTTTTCCACGCCCGCCTTATGCAGCGCGGCGATGGCCGCCTTGGCGTTGGGCTTCACCACGTCGGAGATCACGATGTGCCCCGCGTACTGCCCGTCCACCGCCATGTGGATGATGGTCCCCACGCTGTGGCAGTCGTGATAGGGAATACCCAGCTGGACCATCAGCTTGCTGTTGCCGGCGGCCACCGTGTGGCCGTCCACCACGGCGGTGACGCCGTGGCCGCTGCTCTCCTGGATGTCCGTCACACGGCTGCGGTCGATGGCCTTGCCGTAGGCTTTCTGCAGGCTCTTGCTGATGGGATGGGAGGAGGCGCACTCCGCCAGCGCCGCGTATTCCAGCAGCTTCTGCTCGTCCATGTCGCTGTGGTGTACCGCCGTCACCTCGAACACACCCTTGGTCAGCGTGCCGGTCTTGTCGAACACCACCGTCTTTACCTGGGACAGCGTCTCCAGATAGTTGGAGCCCTTGATCAGGATGCCCTCATGGCTGGCACCGCCGATACCGGCGAAGAAGCTCAGGGGAATGCTGACCACCAGCGCGCACGGGCAGCTGGTCACCAGGAACGTCAGCGCACGGTATACCCACTGCTCCCACTGGCCGTCCATGCCGCCCACCAGCCGGATCACCGGCGGGATAATAGCCAGCGCCAGCGCGCTGTAGCATACCACCGGCGTGTAAATGCGGGCGAACTTGGCGATAAAGTCCTCGCTGCGGGACTTGCGGGAGCTGGAGTTCTCCACCAGCTCCAGGATCTTGGATACCGTGGACTCGCCAAAGGCCTTGGTGGTCCTGATCTTCAGCACGCCGGTCATGTTGATGCAGCCGCTGATAACCTCGTCGCCCTCCCGGGCGTCCCGGGGCAGGCTCTCGCCGGTCAGGGCGCTGGTGTTCAGGGTGGAGCTGCCCTCGGTGACGACGCCGTCGATGGGCACCTTCTCGCCCGGCTGTACCACGATGACGGTGCCGATGGCCACCTCGTCCGGGTCCACCTGTACCAGCTGGCCGTCCTGCTCAATGTTGGCGTAGTCCGGACGGATGTCCATCAGCGCGCTGATGTTCTTCCGGCTCTTGCCCACCGCGTAGCTCTGGAACAGCTCGCCGATCTGATAGAACAGCATCACGGCGATGGCCTCGTTGTAGTCGCCGCTTTTCTCATAGATGGCCAGCGCGAACGCGCCCACCGTGGCCACGGCCATCAGGAAGTTCTCGTCGAACACCCGCCCGTTGACGATGCCCTGCCCGGCCTTTTTCAGAATGTCGTAGCCGATGACCAGATACGCTGTCAGATATAGCGCCAGCCGCAGCCACCCCGTCACCGGGATAATATACAGCGCGACCAGCATCGCCGCCGTGATGAGTATGCGTATGAGCATTTTCTTTTGTTTTTTCGTCATAGCGTTTCTCCTTTCCTGTATCCGCACCGCCGTCCCGCCCGCAGCCGGTTGCCTTCCCCCTTGATGGGTCGCGGTGTTGAATGACACACCTCCGTTAGCCTTCCCCTTGAGGGGGTCCGCGGTGTGAGTGGCGCACCCTCAAGCCTTCCCCTTGAGGGGTTCGCGGTGTTGAATGATGCACCCCTCAAGCCTTCCCCTTGAGGGGAAGGTGGCGCGCAGCGCCGGATGAGGTGTAGCCGCGCAGCGGCGTAAGCGCATTATTTTTCTCCGACGGGGATAGTTTCGCGCCCCGGCGCGAGCTACTTTTGTCTGCGGTGACAAAAGTAGCCAAAAGCACCGCTTAGACCTGCGGTCTAAGAACCCCTCGCGCGCTATACTCAGTTGTGATTTCCCGCGTATTCTCGCGGGCATAACCTTTCGTCGTCGTTATCGGATAAAAGGACTGTGCCTGTGTTCACCGGCGCGGAGGCTGACGCGGCCGCTTGCCTCAGCCACGGTAGCCGTGTTTCGCTCCTACCGCCATCCCCCAAAGCCTTCCCCTCGAGTGGCGCACCCCCCCAAGCCTTCCCCTTAAGGGCTTCGCGCCGTTGAATGACACGCCGGTGGCGTGTCAGATCCGCGAACCGACCGACCCGCAGGGAGACAGGTGCCCCCATACCCCCGGCGGCGTTAGCCGCCACCTACCCATTGCGGTGCTTCGCGCCGCAATGGGCGCGATTTGATAATCGCCACTCGACCAGCGCACCAACCCCTACCCTCACTGCTGTCAGCGGCAGCGGCGCAAGAGGTACAAGCGATCCCTGAACCGACAATGTTACCCACTGCACTTCATGCGCGAGTGCATACCGCCAAATCTGCATGACCCACAGCGCGCCAAGGGGTCCTTAGACCGTAGGTCTAAGCGACTTTCTTTCCCACATTTCTTTCTTCGCAGAAAGAAATGTNCGCCAAGGGGTCCTTAGACCGTAGGTCTAAGCGACTTTCTTTCCCACATTTCTTTCTTCGCAGAAAGAAATGTGGCCGCCGGAGGCCGCCTCCCCGTCAGGGGGAAACCGACTCGCCGCCGCAGCGGCGCAACCGCATTATTTGTCTCCGACGGGGATAGTTTCGCGCCCCGGCGCGAGCTACTTTTGTCTGCGGTGACAAAAGTAGCCAAAAGCACCGCTTAGACCTACGGTCTAAGAACCCCTCAGCGCGCTATGCCTGTTCACTGCCACCCGCGCTTTCCCTCACGTAACCGGCGTTTTCCTGATCGTTGTCGTTCCCCCGACTGTGCCAGCACAGCTTTCCGCTGCCGCTGCCTGCTACTACGGCAAAAATTATTCGTTCTGCCGTGTCGCAGGCTAAGAAAT